>NZ_JAAQWK010000006.1:0-338732 GCF_012985445.1 Pseudomonas sp. WS 5532 | reverse complement strand
CTCGGTGTGCCCTCACTCCGGCTTGAATCCGTGGGCCGCCGCGATGGGCCATCCTTGGCCCAGCGCGGCTAACCCGGCGTCCTGCCGGGTTACCCACGGATTCAAGCCTGCGTTCGGCCATCGTGGTCGACGGGGCGCCTCAGATCAAAAGCAAGATCAAAAGCAGAGCACGGCGGCCTGAAAGCCGACCTGAGTGGTTAGATCAAAAGCGAAAGCGGATCCGCATACACCGAAGATCTGCTTTTCTGTGGGAGCTGGCTTGCCTGCGATGCAGACACCTTGGTACATCAGGCACACCGAGTTGATGCTATCGCAGGCAAGCCAGCTCCCACAGTTGACCGAGTATGGCTCTGCTGTTGCTGTTGCTGTTGCTGTTGCTGTTGCTGTTGCTGTTGCTGTTGCTGTTGCTGTTGCTGTTGCTGTTGCTCCGGCCCTTACATCCTTTTCGATGACGAAGTCAGCGGTCTTTTGATCTGCGCTTTTGATCTTGATCTGAAATCGCCCCGTCAAACACGATGGCCGGAATCTGACAGTGATTTGGGGGGTAAACCGGCAGGGATGCCGGTTTAGCCGCGCTGGGCCAAGGATGGCCCATCGCGGCGGCCCCCCAAATCACTGGCGGATTGCGGGCATGCCGAGCCACAGCGAGGCACCGAGTGTTGGGGCGAAGACCTTTTGCTTACTTTTGGGTCTTTCCAAAAGTGAGCCGCCGTAAGGGCGGAACCCTAAGTGGCCGTTACCGCAGCAACGGATATGTACACAGCAGCGACGCCAGTCACCGAACCCGCCAACGGACCCACCGCAAGCTCAAGCATACACACTGGGATTAACCAGATTGTCCGGCCGCTCCCCAGCCAGCGCCGACAGCAAATTTTCCACCGCGCAAGCGGCCATAGCCTCCCGCGTCTCGTGGGTCGCCGAACCGATATGCGGTGTAGCCACTACATTGTTCAAACGCAACAACGGCGAGTCATGACTCAAGGGCTCGCGCTCAAACACATCCAACCCCGCCGCCCGAATCGTGCGTTGTTGCAGCGCCTCAACCAGCGCCGCCTCATCCACCACCTTGCCACGCGAGATATTGATAAAAATCGTCTCCGGCCCCATCAACGCAAACTCACGCGCGCCAATCAGCTTTTCGGTTTCAGCCGTGAGTGGCAAGGTCAGGCACACAAAGTCAGCCTGCTGCAACAACTCCGGCAAGCTACGAAACTGCGCCCCAAAGCGCTCCTCTACCCGCGGTTTTGGCGAATGACTGTGGTAAATCACCGGCATACCAAAACCGAAATGCCCACGCTGAGCCAGGGCTTCGCCGATGCGCCCCATGCCGATAATGCCCAGGGTCTTGCCATGCACATCGGTGCCAAAATGCGCCGGGCCGATGTTCTTGCTCCACTGCCCGGCACGCACCATATCGGCCAGCTCGACCACCCGGCGAGCGGTGGCCAGGATCAGCGCGAAGCCGGTATCCGCCGTGGTTTCGGTAAGCACATCCGGCGTATTGCTGAGCAGGATGCCGCGTTGGGTCAGGTAGTCGATGTCGTAGTTGTCGACGCCCACCGACACACTGGCCACCGCTTCGAGCTTGGGCGCCAGGTCGAGCAGCCTGGCATCCAGGCGCAGGCTGGCACCCAACAAACCATGGGCACCAGGCAAGGCGTCACGCAGCCTGGCGAGGCCGGGTTCGTCGAGGGCGTCAATCAGGGTCACGTCGACGTGTTCGTGCAGGCGGGCCATCAATGGCGCGGAGAGTTTTTTGTACAGGACCACAGACTTTTTCATGAGGTTTTTACCTTCAACTCCAGGGTTGGCACCGGCACGCGATCACTGGCGCCGGGCTTGAGGAAAATCGTCAGCACCACGGCAAACATCAGCGCGCCGCTCATCAGCAAGTACGAGGCGCCGGGTGAGCCGGTGCTGCTATTGAGGTAACCGACCAGGTACGAACCGCCGAACGAACCGAGCGCGCCCATGCTGTTGATCAGCGCCATGGCGCCGCCAGCGACGTTGGCCGGGAGGATTTCCGGGACGATGGCAAAGAACGGACCATAGGGCGCATACATGCAGGCCCCGGCGATGACCAGCAGGGTGTAGGACCACCAGAAGTGCTCAGCGCCCAGCGCGTAGGACGCGTAAAACGCAATAGACGCGATCAGCAGCGGCGGCCACACAAAACGTTTACGCTTTTGCAGCTTGTCCGAGCCCCACGACACCGCCAGCATGCCGATCACCGCTGCCAGGTACGGCAGCGCCGAGAGCCAACCGGCTTCGACCATGTCCATCTGCAAGCCGGCCTTGAGGATCGACGGCAGCCACAACACGAAGCCATACACACCGATGCTCCAGCAAAAAAACTGCAGCGCCAGGATGATCACCTTGGGCGAACGAAAGGCTTCGGCGTAGTTCTTCACCGCCTTGATCCCGACCTGTTCGGCGGCCAGGGCGCTTTGCAGGTCTTGTTTATGCTGCTCGCTCAGCCACTTGGCGTCGGCGGGTTTTTCATCCGCCAGCTTCCACCAGATAAACGCCCAGATCACCGCCGGCAGGCCTTCGATGATAAACATCCAGCGCCAGCTGAAGTGCTGCACCAGATAGCCCGAGACCACCGACATCCACATCATGGTGACCGGGTTGCCGAGGATCAGGAAGGTGTTGGCCCGTGAGCGTTCGGCTCGGGTAAACCAGTGGCACAGGTATACCAGCATCGCCGGCATCACCGCCGCTTCGACCACGCCGAGCATGAAGCGAATGGCGATCAGCATATAGGCGTTGGACACCACGCCGGTCAGTGTGGCCAGGCTGCCCCACAGAATCAGGCTGACGAAAATCAGCTTTTTAACGCTGCGTTTTTGCGCGTAGATCGCACCTGGCACCTGGAAGAAAAAGTAGCCAAGAAAAAACAGCGCGCCCAGCAACGACGACATGCCGGGGGTGATCATCAGGTCTTCGGCCATGCCGGAGGCCGCGGCGAAGCCGTAGTTGGCCCGATCCAGATACGCCAGGCTGTAGGTGATGAACACGATAGGCATGATGTACCACCAGCGACGGGTGGCGAGTTTCACAGTTTCCATGGGGTTGCTCCTGAGCTTGTTGTAGTTGTGGCAACAGGGAGTGGGTCATGCAACAGATCGGCTGGGTAATTCAGAGCGGGTGGGCAAACCTTCCATATCACCCCGGCTTTGCACGGCGCGGCTGCCGATCCAGTTGCCGCGCTGTACTGCCTCGGGGAAGCTCAGGTTTTCGAGCAGGGCGCTGATCATGCCGACGGCAAAACCATCACCGGCACCCACGGTATCCACGACGGTTTCCACCGGCACGGCGGCAATAAAGCCTTGGTCCATGTGGGTGCGGTAGTAGGCGCCGTCCGCGCCCAGCTTGATTGCCACGGCTTCGGCGCCCTGGTCGAGGTAGAACGCGGCGATGTCGGCCGGGTCGTCAAAGCCGGTGAGCAGGCGGCCTTCGCCCAGGCCCGGCAACACCCAATCGGCCAGGGCGGCGAGGGCGTTGATTTCGCCGACCATCTGCGCTTGGCTGGCCCATAACGATGGGCGCAGGTTCGGGTCGAACGACACGCTGCGCCCGGCCTTGCGCATCTGCGTCATCAGTTCCACGGACAGCTCGCGGGTGGCCGCGGACAAGGCGGGCGGGATGCCGGTGGCATGCAGGTGGCGCGCTTGCAGCAAGGCGGGGCTGATCGCGGCAATCGACAAGTGGCTGGCCGCCGAGCCTTTACGGAAGTACTCCACCTGCGGGTCGGCGCCGGCTTCTTCGCGGGACTTGAATTGAAAGCCGGTCGGGTGCAGCGGGTCGACCGCCACATGCCGACAATCCAGGCCTTCGTTCTTCAGCGTGTCGACCACAAAGCGCCCCAGGGAATCGTCGCCGACACGGCTTAGCCACGTCACATTGAAACCCAGGCGCGACAGGCCGATCGCGACGTTGCTGTCGGCCCCGGCAATGCGCTTGTGAAACTGCGCCACCTGGGCCAGGTCGCCGGTCTGTTCGGCGACAAACATCGCCATGGTTTCACCAAACGAAAGGATATCGATCTCAGACATGGGCATTCTCCGCGCGGGGCTGGCCAAGGAGGGCGAGGGCGGCGACCTGCTGTGCGGTGACTGCAACCAGGTCATCGCCTTGCAACGGGAATTCCACGGCCCGGGTAATACCTTGAGTCATATGTTTGAGCAGTTGTTCCCACAGATGCAGGTCGGTGGCGCCGGGCGGCAAGGCCACCAGCTTGCCGTCCTGGCGACGCGCCACGGCCTTGCAGTGCAGGTAATCCACATGGCGGCCCAACAGCCGCGCGGCAGTGAGCGCGGATTGGTCCTGCCACTGCCAGTTGCCGATGTCGAAGGTCATTTTCACCGGCAAGCCCAGGCGTTCCACCTCAGTGAAGAAGCGTTGCATTGGCTCGATGCGCCCACCGTGCAGGGTCTGGTCGTTCTCCACCAGGAGTTTGACCGGGTGGCGGTTGAGCAGGGCGTGCAGGCTTTGCAGGTCGTTGGTGTCGGTGAAATAACCGAGGGAAACCTTCAGCCAGCGCGAGCCAAACGCTTGGGCGCGGTCCAGGGTTGCACTGAGTTCAGCGTTGGGCTGGGCGCGCCCGGCGATCCAAAGTTCTAGGGGCGATGAGTACACCGATTCCAGGCCGTTTTCGGCAGCGGCCTGGGCGAGGTCGGTGGGTTGTTCGGTGGTCAGCAGTTCTTCGCGCCACTCGATGCGCTGGGCGCCGGCGGCACTGAGCAGTTCGACAAAACTCAATTGGCCAAGCGTGCGTACCAGGTCGGCACCGTAGCTGGATAGGCTGATGGAAACGGGGTATTTATGCATTGTTATGTACCTCTGAAACCGGTTTCATTTTTATACGAAAAACCAATGTGGGAGCTGGCTTGCCTGCGATGGCGGTGTGTCAGGCGACTACGGCTTCGCCTGACAGACCGCCATCGCAGGCAAGCCAGCTCCCACAAGGGATTGGGTGGAGCCACGGACGATCAGTTCGGGCAAAAAATCCAGGGTACGCGGTGGTGCGTCATCGCCGCGCAAGCGTTTAAGCAGGCAGTCAAAGGCGCTGGCGCCAATCGCGTCGGTGGGTTGGGCGAGGGCGGTGATGCCGTTGCCCACCAGCGGGTACCAGTCGAGGTCATCCAGGGCGATCAGGCCAACATCATCAAACAGCGTGCAGCCCAGCGTTTTGAGTGCGTGGGTGCAGGCCAGCGCAGCCACACCATTGGCGCAGAACAACGCCTTGGGACCTGGCTTGGCAAGAAAGCTGTGCAGGCGGTTTTCCAGCGTGCCATCAAGTTCCAGCACGGCGCCGGTCAACCCTGGGCGTGCCGCAATCTCGGCATTGAAACTCGCCTGACGCTCCAGACGTGAACTGGTGCCATCGGCCTTTTCGCTCACCAGCAACAGGTCGCGATAACCCTGCTGTGCCAGGTGCTGCACGGCAACACGCACCGCCGCAGGGTTATCCAGGCCGACCATATCGCTGTGCAACGGCTCGACCTTGCGGTCCACCAGCACCAGGGGCATTTCGCGCTGCAACTCCAGCAGTTGGTCAAGGTGGTGGCCAAGGGTGTTCACGATCAACCCTTCGATGTTGTACGAACGCAGCGCCGCCAGGTGCTGGCGCTCTTGCTCGTCATCGCGGTCGGTGTTGCACACCACCAGGCTGTAGCCATGCTGGCGGCAGGCGGTTTCGACGCCGTGCATCACGGCAATGGAATAGGGGTTGCGGATATCGGCCACCAGCATGCCGATCAGGCGTGTGCGGCCGCGTTTCAAACCGCGTGCCATCTGGTTGGGGCGGTAGCCGAGTTCGCTGATCGCTTGCTCGATACGCAAGGCAATGGCGTCGGAGAGCAGGGCGCGGTCCTCGCCGATAAAGCGCGACACGCTGGCTTTGGACACGCCGGCGCGTTCTGCGACGTCGAGCATGGTCACGCGGCTGCGCTGGGCGGCGGAAAAAGGAGTCACGGTGGCAGGCCTTTCTTATTGGAGGTGGTGACGTTCTGAAACCGGTTTCAGGAGACCTCATTCACGAAACAACGTCAAGTGTCATTCAGCGCGGGGCAAGCGCTCATTCGCGCGTGCAACCGACGAATGGCGGTAAGACCTGTTAGTTCTGACAGTATCGGGAAGTTACTAACGGGTATTCAATCAACGTCACAGCCTTCAATAAAAACCAGTGACCGGCGCAATGTTGCTGTTACGGAGAATGATATGAGCCCCCCCACAACTAATAGCAATGTTCAAACCAATAGCGCCACAGGTTTGCCCGACGGCACAGTTGTGACCGCCGTGCCTCAAGCCCCCTTGCCAATCGTTGAGGGACGATTGGCAAGTGGTGTGATTCCAAAACGCTTATTGGATGATGATCTTCTCGTATGGATACCCGGCCCATGGATTGAACTGACCAAGCCGGGGGCCGTTGATTATATTGTTCATGTTTTGCATCAGGAGGGATTAGCGCTGCCTGTTTACGTTGAACCGATACCGGTCGTGGGAGAGTTGTTTCCCGGCGACTTTCCACTGCCGACGTATATTCCTAGCAGTTTGCTGCTGAATGACGGTGTCTTCAATCTTTCTTATCGCATACACACTGACCAGCCCGACGCACCGGTGGCCAATTTCTCGCCCCCAGTCAGGATTATTATCGACCGCAGTGCGCCGGGTAAAGGCGAGGTGCTTAAGGCGCCGGTGTTTTCAAGTGCAGTTATTACTAATCCTGATCTGGATAATAATTTGACACTGGATGTCGTGGTGCCGGGCGATTATAAGGTTCGCGCCACGCTTGACGAAATATTTCTGTGGTTTATGAGCAGCAATTCAAATCCGACTGGCTTACCGATTCACGTTGAAAAAATAGTTGCTACTACAGGTGCAATTATTTTGAAGGTGCTGGTATCGGAATTTCGCAAGTTTTCAGGTGCGCAAGAATTGTTTGCGGTGTACCGGGTCAAGGATGAGGGGGGTAACATCAGTCAACTTTCCACGCCCGGAAGTGTCTTGCTGAGTCTAACGCCACTGCCCGGCAATTTGCCCGTGCCTACGGTGCCTGCGTTTGATTTTGATCAACTCATCAAACGTGACGATGCGCGTAATATCGTCTCGTTTGGCATCAGCAGCTACACCAATTTTATACCTGGGGATCTCTGTATCCCTGAATTGGCGGGTGTTAAACTTCCGCCGATACCTGTCACTTCATTTCCGTTTACCGGAACCTTGACCTGGCAGCAGCTGATTGCCAACGGCTCCGACCTGCAGCGAAAGGACAAGGTGCCGTTTCGCTATTACATTAGACGTGCTTCCGACACGGTGGGCCCTGGGACGCTGTCTCCGCTGAAATTGCTCAATATGGATTTCACGGTATTCGGCCGCGATCACAATCAGGCGCCAGCGTTACTTAACCCAATGTTGGACTTGGCCAATCTCTATGGCGCGGTGTCCAATACAGCCAATAAACTGGACAGTCGCGACAGTATCGACGCTGTCAGAGTGGAAGCGCGCCTGTCCGGTAACCCGCAAGTCGGTGACATGCTGTTGCTGTACTGGCCGGGGCAGGCAGCGCCGGTGGCAACCTATACCGTCAAGTTGGGTGACACCGCTGGCGCCCTTATCGTTTTTGATAATCGCATTAGCTGGTCGATCATACAGGGCGGTGGTAATACGACTGCCCCCGTGTATTACGTGAGCACTAACGGCGTTAACGAGCAACGATCGGGTAATCAAAGTGTTGTCGTAACCATCACGCCGCCTATAAGTTTTCCAAAGCCCACGTTCCCTCAAAATATAAATCATCCTAATAAAATTATTAGTTGCACACCTGGCTTTGGCCCCGACGGCAAACCAATCCCGCTTCCCTGGGAGGTATTTCAGATGCAGGTGACGCCCGGAGTCGGTATAGCCCCAGGGGATGTATGTACGCTGTCGTTCCAGGGGTACGCTAATTACCCGGATCGCAACCCGATAGCGTCGACAGCCCTTATCCTGAGTCATACGTGGGGCGTCAATCAAGTGTCCCATACTTTTGAAATTACAGATTATCAAAACATAATCAAACCGCTGAGGGACTATGCCGGCGCCTCTGCAAAATATAGTGTTTTTCGAAACCACGGATTAATAGGCGTATCGAAAGTCGGGTATGTACAAGTTGACCTTAAATATCCGACTGGGAAGTATTGTGGGCCGGCCTAGCGTTGGATAAATCCATTCATGAAGATCGAAGTGTAGGTGGCAGTGAGGTAAGTGGCGTGAGGGCTTCAGTATCCAGAGGTCCCTGGTCGTTTGGTTTTATTCGGTAAAAATATAATTGCGGATGGAGAATAGGACATGATCGGTAAAAAAATTACGGTAAAGGCAGATCCCAGCCCTGGAGCAGTTGCTCCCGAAATCCAAGGAGTAGACCCTGTAACAGGGTATATTTCAGCGGCTGACGGGAACAAGCCTGTGGTGTTGATCATCACTTCCGGCCCAGGTTCAGACGCGGGTGACTGGGCTCTAGTCTATCGAAGAGACGTCATTAATGACTTGCCTGACTCATGGACGTTAGTGGCTCAAGTGCAATTTGTAATCAACGCCCCAGGTGACAAATTTTCGGCGAGTATTCCTGTCGTTACGAGCTCGGGAGTGCAGCAGTCGGGTGATTTTCAAGTACGTTTTGACTTGCACCAGAATGAGGGGGCGGATCCAACTATTCCAGGCTCCGTAGACAGGCCTGGTTCTCTCGGCCAGTCCTCACCCATTTCGACGTATAAAATAGACTTGGATCCACCCTATTTAAGGGTTCAGCCACCTGCGCCGCAATACACGGGGGCCTTTCCGCCGGGCCAGGTTATTAGTCTGGCACAACTGACGCAGTTCAATTTGCCATTCTCTATTCCTGACAACGTAACGACGGGCCTCGGGGCTTGGAAGCCAGGAGATGAGCTGACCTTCTTCTATAACCACGGCACCCCCGTGACAGCCACAGAAGTAGCCCGGCAGACTCCACCCCGGCCCATGGCCCAAACCGGCAACATGCTGACAGTGCTCGCCAATGAGATTACGCAAGGGGGGCCGTGCTTCTTTACTTACCAAATCAGGGACTCGCAGGGCAATGCAAGTTTGGTCTCTGCGCCTTCGATTACCTTCACTATCGCGCTGGATCCGGCACCCGAAAATTTACAGCCGATTATCATTCACCAGGCGCCAGACCTCGTTGATGACTTGGTCACTATTGAAGACTTGAAATCAGGCCCAACGGGCGAAATACCGACCTATACGAACGTTGACACTACCAAGGACGAGTTTCGGGTTCGATACAACAATGGAGCTTGGAGCCCATGGTCTCGCGTTCTCTCGGTTCCAATCACGTTGGATCAGGCCTTTCTGAGCCCCCTGGCTGTAGCGGACTATGCCAATGCAAAAGGTCCGAAATCGGTCGGTATCGCCTATGAAATACGCAAAAATGGTGACACTGTCCCCGGCCCGACCACGCCGTTCAGAGTGGACTTTAGTGTGACGGGGCCGAGCAATCCGGGAATACCAGGCAGTATCAATACCCGACTGATTCCTGCATCGTTCCTTGGGACCGACGCGGCGGCACCGAACATAATGGAGTTTGCACAGGCTGGCAAGCCGGTCACCGTTACGGTCGAGTTATGGCGAACCTCTGACCCTGCTGAACTGCCGGCGCCAGGCATGTTTCTTATCCTTGTCAACCCTGACGGTACGTTCATCGCGCCCGCTAAGGAAATAAGCAATGAGATACCTGGAGACTTTGTCACCTGGGACATCGACTGGAGTGTCTTTCAAAAACTGGGCAATGGCAGACATAACATCAGCTATGTCGTATCACCAACGGCAACGCCAACGTCTGCCACTAACCTCAATCGCGCGTTACCTAGAGAGGTTGAAGTGCGGGATGCGGTAACTACACTCCTGCCGGCGGCTAAATATGTCAATGCGACGGGGGGGGCGTTTGGTCAATGGGCCTGCCAAGCGCTAGTAGCACCGGCGCCGACAAACTGGGAAGGCAGGGTAGCTGTGGATCCGGACCCGAGAATGGTGGTTGGTCAGCTACTGACCTTGGTACTGCAGGTGTTCAGACCTCGCACGGGCACACCTCGGCTTTTTGACCAAACGCAAAGTTTCAACGTACTCGTTACCCCTACCATTAGAGATAACGGCCATATCTTCCGGATTCCCTACGCGGGTTTCCTTGAACATGCCCAAGTAGGGCGTGCGGAGGCGACTTACACCGTGCCGCTGAACAACGGCACGCTGGGGCGTGGTACCGCGGGCGTTAACGTACGTACGACGTTGAGTTTCACACGGTGCGATAACGTGGGACCAATCATCGTCCCTTAGAGGCGTCATTGATACGCTGCAGGGTTCCCCTCTCACTCTGAGAGGGGGTTTCCCTGACAGTGCCCTACCGATTGGATGACCCAAAGTGCTGCCTACTTACCAATAGGTTGCAGATTAATCCTACATAAGAGTGAGTGTTTAATACTTACTCTACGTGCCGCACAGGTAAGGCGTCACTTTCAGGAAGTGAGCCGAACCGCTTTTGTAGGCCTTACCAAAAGAGTGATTGACCATGTCGGCACTGAACACGTTCGAACTCAAACCCTTGAGTGCAATGATGAAAGTCCCCACCATTACATTCTGTTTGTTTGCCGCGATGCAGGGGCAAGCTCAGGCGGTTGTGATAGGTAGCGGTGAGCAAAGAACCATTGACGCAACTGAGCAAACAACGGATTGGCAATTGTCGGGCCAATCAGCGTTGACGATGAACCGTGCAACAGCCACCACGATCAACCTTTCAAATTCCACGTTGAACATGAACAGCGGCAGTATGGCGAATAGTGTACATGCTGTGCAGGGCTCCACAGTAAACATGGACGCTGCACGTGTTACTTCGAGCGATTCCCTATACGGCGCCGTGCGGCTGGACAGCAGTAAGGCGGTTATTAATAACAGTACCCTCACCAATACCAGCGGCGTAGGGTTGCAGGCGTTTGGTTTTGTAGGCACTTCGAGCGGCTCGTCCGCTGAGGTCAGCAACTCTACGATCAGTGGCGCTATCGGCGGTGCGGAAGCATTCACTGGCAGTCAGTTACACTTTAAACAAAACTCGCTGGTGCAGGGCACGGGAGTAGGGGCCTTTGGGCTCTCCCTCGCAGGTGCCACAGCGACTGCCACGCAAAGTACTATCATCGGCAATGGCCATGGCGTGTCGTTCACCCGTAATCGGGGGGACCTGACGGATGGCAAACTGGTTTTGGACCAGTCCGTGGTTGAGGGTCGCAGCGGTTCGGCCATCTCGGTCAGGGGCACGCCAAATCGAGTGCCAGTGGTGTCTATCGATGTACTCAACGGTTCTACGTTGAAAGGCGGTAATGGCAATCTACTGTCGGTGTCTGGCGGTGCCACGGCAACGATGAATGTGGATAACAGCCGAAACCTGGCCGGTAATGTAATCGCCGATGCCACCAGCACCGTGCATTTGAACCTGCAAAACAACGCCGAGCTGACGGGCCAGTTGCAGAACGTCTCCACCCTGAGCGTAGGCAATGCTTCCAACTGGAACATGACCGGTGACAGCCAGGTGGGCGCACTGAACATGGCCGGTGGTACGGTGACCATGGGCGCGGCGAATGAGTTTTACCAACTGAACCTTCAGACGCTTTCGGGTAACGGCACCTTTGTCATGGGCACCGATTTCGACCAAGGCAAAACCGACTTTATCAATGTCACCGGCGAAGCCACGGGCAACCACAGCCTGGCACTCGCAGCCAGCGGCAGCGAACTGGTCAAAACCCAGGTTGTGCACACCGGCGGCGGTGACGCGGCGTTCTCCCTGGAGGGCGGCCCGGTCGACATGGGTGCCTATGCCTATAACCTGAAACAGGAAGGCAATGACTGGTTTCTGGACACGCAAACCCGTGTGATCAGCCGCAGTGCCCGCGTGGTGACGGCATTGTTCAACACCCCGGTGACCATCATGACCGCCGAAGAGGGCTCATTGCGCCAACGTATGGGTGAGTTGCGTTACTCGAAAAGCACCGGTCTTTGGGTCCGTGGTATCGGCAGTCAATATGATGTGTCCCAGAGTTCGGGCACCGGCTACTCGCAGAACCTGCGAGGTTTTTCCATCGGTGCTGATACGCCGCTGGGCGACAGCCAATGGAAGGTGGGTGTATTTGGCGGCCACAGTAACTCTGACGTAAACCCGGCTCGCGGCGCTGCCGGTACCGTCAAGAGCTACTTCCTGGGTACCTATGCCACCTGGATGGACGAAGAAAGCGGTTTCTATTTTGATGCCGTGGCCAAAGCCAACCGGTTCCAGAACCAGGCCAAGGCAACACTCAGTGACAACACGTCGACCAAGGGTGGCTACAACAACGTAGGCGGTGGTGTATCGGCTGAACTCGGCCGTCATATCAAGTTCGGTGAGAGTTCCTTTATTGAACCTTACGGCCGACTGTCGACCATTGTGGTCCAGGGTGGCACGTACAGCCTGAAAAACGGTTTGCAAGTGGACGGTGAGCGCACCCGCTCAAGGACCGCCGAGGCCGGTGCGACCGTTGGTCATGAGTTCCAACTCGATGATGGCACGCTGATCAAGCCTTACCTGCGTGCGGCAATGGTCCACGAGTTTGCCAACAACAATAAGGTCACGGTCAACAACCAGACCTTCAACAATGATTTGTCGGGCTCGCGCACCAAGTACGGTGCCGGTGTGGCGGTGTCGTTTACCCAGGACCTGCAGGCGCATGTCGACCTGGAGACCAGCACCAGTGACAAAATCAAGCAAAAAGCCGCTGTCAATGTTGGCCTGCGTTATGCGTTCTAAATAAACCGGCGCCCTATAAAGCCCTGATCGAAAGATCAGGGCTTTTTTTTGAACGCAAAAGCGCTTTTCAATAGCCTTTCCCGTTTAGATCAGGATTGCCGCCATACCATCAGGGTTCAACTGAACAGTCCGGCAGCAATATTGATCGAGAAGCCCAGAATCGCCGTATTGAACAGAAACCCAATCAACGACTGGCCCAAAACGACTTTGCGCATTGCGCGTGTAGCAACCCCCACATCCGCGGTTTGCACCGCCACGCCGATGGTGAACGAGAAGTACAGGAAGTCCCAGTAATTGGGGTTACGCAGCCCTTCGGCAAAGCGCAGCGCCGGCTCGTCGCCTTCCCAGGTGTAGAACAGGCGGGCGTAATGCACACTGAAAATCACCCCGGTTAGTAACCATGAACCAATCACCGTCATGCCGGTAAAACCGTAGTGCAGCAGGCGCGCCGTGCTGTCCAGGTCTTTGCTGCCTACCAGGTTGACTGTGATGGTAGCCAGGCTCGCAATCGCGGCAATGCACACCATGAACAGCACCAGCCCGGCGTTTTCATCCTCGATCTCGGCGATGCGCTTTACATCATCGGCACGTGAGCGGCTGGTAAGCCACAGCATCAGCGCCAGGTAGGTCCAGACCCCGGCGTTCCAGCCAATCAGGATTTTGCTGATCAGCGTATCGGCCGGCGCCAGAATGCCCACGGCAAGGCCAAGAACGGCGGCGGATGAGAGGCGAGGGTGGGTGCGGGCGAGGAAGGCCATAGGTGCTCACAACAGGGGAGGTTGTGAGCACCATAGCGCATTCAGTTGTTCTTGAGATAAGTGAACCCTGTGGGAGCTGGCTCCCACAGGGATCCGCGGTGCCGATCAGTCAGGCTTGCCGCGCCTGCGCACCAGTTTCATCACCACCACAAAGAACACCGGCACAAACACCACCGCCAGCGTCGCGGTGATCATCCCGCCGATCACGCCTGTACCAATCGCCTGCTGGCTGGCCGAGCTGGCGCCGGTGGCAATCGCCAAGGGCACCACGCCAAGGATAAACGCCAGCGAGGTCATGATGATCGGCCGTAACCTGAGCCGCGCGGCTTTCAGGGTGGCGTCGATCAGATCCTCACCTTGGTCAACCAGGTCCTTGGCAAACTCGATGATCAGAATCGCGTTCTTCGCCGACAAACCGATGATGGTGATCAAGCCGACCTTGAAGAACACGTCATTGGGCATGCCACGCAAGCTCACCGCCAATACGGCGCCAAGCACACCCAGCGGCACCACCAGCAACACCGAGGTGGGTATCGACCAGCTTTCATACAGCGCCGCCAGGCACAGGAACACGATCAGCAGCGACAGGCCCAACAGCAACGGCGCCTGGGAGCCGGACAAGCGTTCCTGCAACGACAGCCCGGTCCACTCCTGGCCCAGGCCGGCCGGCAGTTGGCTGACCAGGCGCTGGATTTCTTCCATGGCCTCACCGGTGCTGTGCCCCGGTGCCGCTTCGCCGCTGATGGAGATGGCCGGGTAGCCGTTGTAGCGCGTCAGCTGCGCCGGGCCCTGGGTCCAGCTGGCTTCAACAAAGGATGACAAGGGCACCATCTTGCCGGCGTTATTGCGCACGTTGATCTTCATCAAGTCCGCCACCTGGCTGCGTTGGTCGCCTTCGGCCTGCACCACCACCCGCTGCATGCGGCCCTGGTTGGGGAAGTCGTTGACATAGGCCGAGCCGATGGCCGAGGACAGCACATTGCCCACATCGGCAAACGACACGCCCAGGGCGTTGGCTTGCTTGCGATCCACTTGCAATTGCACTTGCGGTGCTTCAGCCAAGGCGCTTTCGCGCACGTTGGCCAGGATCGGGCTTTTTTCGGCGGCGGCCAGCAACTCGGTACGTGCTTGCATCAACGCGGCATGGCCGACGCCGCCACGGTCCTGCAAACGGAACTCGAAGCCGCTGGAAGTCCCCAGGCCGTCCACCGGCGGCGGCAGGATCGCGTAGGCAATCGCATCCTTGAGCTCGCTGAACGCTTCGTTGGCACGCTCGGCAATTGCCGAGGCCGAATCGTCGCTGCTGCGCTGCGACCAATCCTTGAGCGTGGTAAAGGCCAGCGCCGCGTTCTGCCCGGACCCGGAGAAACTGAAGCCCATGATCATGGTGGTATCGCCCACCCCAGGTTCGCCGGCGTTGTGCGCTTCGATCTGCTCGGCCACCTGCACCGTGCGGTTCTTGCTCGCGCCCGGTGGCAGCTGGATATCGGTGATGGTGTAACCCTGGTCTTCCACCGGCAGGAATGAGGAGGGCAGGCGACTGAACATCCACCCCAGGCCCACCAGCAGCACCAGATAGATCAACAGGTAGCGGCCGCTGCGCTTGAGGGCATAGGCCACCCAGCCTTCATAGCGGTCGGTGAGGCGCTCAAAACGCGTGTTGAACCAGCCGAAGAAACCGCCCTTGGCGTGGTGCTCGCCCTTGGCAATCGGTTTGAGCAAGGTGGCGCACAGCGCCGGCGTCAATGTCAGGGCCAGGAACGCCGAGAACAGGATCGAGGTGGCCATCGACAGTGAGAACTGTTGGTAGATCACACCCACCGAACCCGGCATGAACGCCATCGGCAAGAACACCGCCACCAGTACCAACGTGATACCGACGATGGCGCCAGTGATCTGGCCCATGGCTTTTTTCGTTGCGTCCTTGGGCGACAGGCCTTCGGTGGCCATGATGCGCTCGACGTTTTCGACCACCACAATCGCATCGTCCACCAGGATGCCGATCGCCAGCACCATACCGAACATGGTCAGCACGTTGATCGAGAAACCCAGCAACAACATGGTGGCGAAAGTGCCCATCAGTGCAATCGGCACCACCAGCGTGGGGATCAAGGTGTAGCGCACGTTCTGCAGGAACAGGAACATCACCGCAAACACCAGTGCCATCGCCTCCAGCAAGGTGTAGACCACTTTGGTGATCGAGACTTTGACGAACGGCGACGTGTCGTAAGGGATCTTGTACTCCACGTTGGCCGGGAAATAGCGCGACAGCTCGTCCATCTTTGCCCGCACCAGGGTTGCGGTGTTCAGCGCGTTGGCGCCGGGCGACAGTTGCACACTGACGGCGGTGGACGGTTTGCCGTTCAGGCGCGTGGAGAACTGGTATTCCTGGCTGCCGACTTCCACCCGCGCCACATCGCCGATGCGCACGGTGGAACCGTCGGGGTTAGCCTTGAGCACGATGTCGGCAAATTCCGCCGGGGTCGACAGTTGGCCCTTGACCAGGATTGCGGCGGTGATTTCCTGGGTCTTGGTGCCCGGCAAATCGCCAATGCTGCCCGCCGAGACCTGAGCGTTTTGCGCGCTGATCGCGGCGTTCACGTCGGCTGGCGTCAGGTTGAAACCGATCAGCTTCTGCGGGTCGATCCAGATGCGCATGGCGCGTTCGGCACCATACAGCTGGGCCTTGCCCACGCCGTCCAGGCGCTTGAGTTCGTTCATCACGTTGCGCGCCAGGTAATCGCTGAGCGCTACGTCGTCGAGCTTGCCGTCGTTGGAGGTCAGGGTCACCAGCAGCAGGAAGCCGGCGGAGACTTTCTCCACTTGCAAACCTTGCTGGGTCACGGCTTGCGGCAAGCGCGGTTCTACCGCTTTAAGACGGTTTTGCACGTCCACCTGGGCCATTTCCGGGTTGGTGCCCGGCTGGAAGGTCGCGGTGATAGTGGCCGAACCCAGGCTGCTCTGGGATTCGAAGTACAGCAAGTGATCGGCGCCGTTAAGCTCCTGCTCGATCAGGCTGACCACGCTTTCATCCAGGGTCTGGGCCGAGGCGCCGGGGTACACCGCGTAGATCTCCACCTTCGGCGGCGCAACGTTGGGGTACTGGGCCACCGGCAACTGCGGGATGGCGAGCGCGCCGGCCAGCAGGATAAACAGGGCCACCACCCAGGCGAAAATCGGGCGGTCAATAAAGAACTGCGGCATGGCGGGTTATTCCTTGACTGGCTGGCCGGAGGCGGGGCTGTCATCCACCTCGACTTTTTCACCGGGGCGCGCGTGTTGCAGGCCTTCGACGACGATGCGGTCACCGGGCTTGAGGCCGCTGCTGACGATCCAGCGGTCTTCAATCACCGCGCCCAGTTCTACCGGCTGCTGGCTGACGGTCTGTTCGGCATCCAACAGCAGCACCATCGGGATGCCGGCGCTGTCACGGGTGATGGCGCGTTGCGGCACGCTGATACCTTGCTTGTCCACGGCCTGTTCGAGGCGCACGCGCACAAAGCTGCCCGGCAACAGGTCGAGGTCCGGGTTGGGGAACTCGCTGCGCAGGATGATCTGCCCGGTGCCCGGGTCGACGCTGATTTCCGCAAACAGCAACTTGCCTGGCAACGGGTACAGGCTGCCGTCGTCCTGGATCAGCGTGGCCTTGGCCTGGTCCTGGCCGACCTGCTTCAAGCTGCCGGCGCGGAAGGCGCGGCGCAGGTCATTGAGTTCGCGGGTCGACTGGGTGAGGTCGGCGTGGATCGGGTCCAGTTGCTGGATAATTGCCAGCGGCGTGGCCTCGTTCTGGCCGACCAGCGCACCTTCGGTCACCAACGCACGGCCGATGCGCCCGGAAATCGGTGCGGTGACGGTGGCGTAGCCCAGGTTCAACCGCGCGCGTTCGACTGCGGCCTTGTTGGCGGCGACTTCGGCGTTGGTCTGGCGCACGGCGGCGCGGGCGTTGTCGTAGTCCTGGCCGCTGATGGCGTTGCCTTCGACCAACTGGCTGTAGCGCTGCTCCTGCAGGCGCGCCTGGAATGCGTTGGCTTCGGCCTTGCTCAGGTTGGCCTGGGCGCTGTCCAGGTCGGCCTTGAACGGCGCGGGGTCGATGCGAAACAGCACGTCACCCTGTTTTACGTCGTGGCCTTCCTTGAACACCCGCTGCATGACCACGCCGGCGACCCGTGCGCGCACTTCGGCAATGCGCGGCGCGGCGATACGCCCGCTCAATTCGCTGGTGATCGAGAGAGGCTTGGCCTGCAGGGTTTCGATGCGCACTTTGGCCAGTGGCGCCTCTGGCGCTTCATCGGCCGACTGGCCACAGCCACTCAGGGCCAGCGTCAGGGCCAGCAGGCAAAATGGCGCAAACAGATTCTTCGACATGCTCATATCCCAATATTGACTGGCGCATCCTAAAGACACCTGCGCCGTGGTGCTGTGAAGCTGTGTAGGCCGTGTGTGAAGAAGTGTAAGGTGCGGCCCATAGTCGCTTGAGGGCGTATATCCTTGCACAATCCTGCAAACAGCAAAGATCAAATGTGAAAACCGGGCCTGTGTGGGAGCCGGGCTTATGTGGGAGCCGGGCTTGCCCGCGATGCAGGCACCTCGGTCTTTCATAGAGAACGAGGCGATGCTATCGCAGGCAAGCCAGCTCCCACACAAGCCAGCTCCCACACAGGCCCGCTCCCACAAGGGTCTGCGTACCGCCGACAAACAGTATTATTTGGAAACACCATGCCCAACATCCTCCTGGTGGAAGACGACGCCGCACTCTCCGAGCTGATTGCCAGCTACCTGGAACGCAATGGCTACCACGTCAATGTGCTCAGCCGTGGCGACCATGTGCGTGAACGGGCGCGCCTTAACCCGCCGGACCTGGTGATCCTCGACCTGATGCTGCCCGGTCTCGACGGCTTGCAGGTGTGCCGCCTGCTGCGTGCCGACTCGGCGGGCCTGCCGATTCTGATGCTCACCGCCCGCGATGACAGCCACGATCAGGTGCTGGGCCTGGAGATGGGCGCCGACGATTATGTCACCAAGCCTTGCGAGCCACGTGTGCTGCTCGCCCGTGTGCGCACCTTGCTGCGCCGCAGCAGTTTGTCCGAGCCACAGGTGGCCAACGACCAGATCGTCATGGGCAACCTGTGCATCGACCTGTCGGAGCGCACCGTGACCTGGCGCGAGCAGGCGGTGGAGCTGTCCAGCGGTGAGTACAACCTGCTGGTGGTGCTGGCCCGGCACGCCGGTGAAGTGCTCAGCCGCGACCAGATCCTGCAACGTTTGCGCGGTATCGAGTTCAACGGCACCGACCGTTCGGTGGACGTGGCCATCTCCAAGCTGCGCCGCAAGTTCGACGACCACGCAGGCGAAGCGCGCAAGATCAAGACCGTATGGGGCAAGGGCTACCTGTTCAGCCGTTCCGAGTGGGAATGCTGATCCATGTTTCGTGTACTGCTGCGCCTCTACCTGGTCACCATCATTACCTTCAGTGCCGCGATATTCCTGATTCCCAAGTTGGTGATCCAGCTGTTTGAACACCGCTACATGGACTACAACATCGAGCAGACCCGTGGCCTGCAAAAGCTTATCGTCAAGCAGTATCTGCGTGCGCCGGTGGAGCATTGGTCGCACGTGACCGAGCAACTGAACCGGGATTTCGCACCGCTGCAAGTCAAGTTGCTGCTGCGCCAGGACGCCAGCTATACCCCCGAGGAGGAGCAACTGCTGGAGCACGGCAAGCCGGTGATCCGCCTGGGCGAGTGGGGCTGGATGGAAGACATCAGTTCGCCGATCAACCAGCAGTTTGCGGTGAAACTGAGCATCCCCCCGGACCCGCTGGACATGAACCTGCTGTACTGGTCGATGAACGTGCTGATTGGCGCGGCCTTGCTCGCCTGCCTGCTGTTCTGGCTGCGCCCGCACTGGCGTGACCTGGAGCGCCTGAAAAGCACCGCCGCGCAACTGGGTCGGGGCAACCTCAGCGAGCGAACGCAGATTCCCGCCAGCTCCAACATCGGCAGCCTGGCGTCGGTTTTCGACACCATGGCCGACGACATCGAAGGCCTGCTCAACCAGCAGCGCGACTTGCTCAACGCGGTGTCCCATGAACTGCGCACGCCGCTGACGCGCCTGGACTTCGGCCTGGCCCTGGCGCTGTCCGAAGACTTGCCCCAGGCCAGCCGCGAGCGCCTGCAAAGCCTGGTGGCGCATATACGCGAGCTGGACGAGCTGGTGCTGGAATTGCTTTCCTACAGCCGCCTGCAAAACCCGGCGCAGTTGCCGGAGCGGGTGGACGTGGTGCTCGACGAGTTTATCGACAGCGTGCTGGGCAGCGTCGATGACGAACTGGAAAACCCCGAGATCGTCATCGACGTGGCGCTTGACTGCGCGGTGGAGCGTTTCAGCCTCGACCCGCGCCTCACGGCCCGGGCATTGCAGAACCTGTTGCGCAATGCCACGCGCTATTGCGACAAGCGCATTCAGGTTGGGGTCAAGGTGTGTGCCGATGGCTGTGAAATATGGGTGGACGATGACGGCATCGGCATTCCCGTGGAACAGCGCGAGCGTATCTTCGAACCCTTCTATCGCCTGGACCGCAGCCGCGACCGCGCCACTGGCGGCTTTGGCCTTGGCCTGGCGATCAGCCGGCGCGCCATGGAAGCCCAGGGCGGCACATTGACGGCCCTGGCGTCGCCCCTGGGCGGGGCACGGTTCAGGGTGTGGTTGCCCAGCGCAGGTTGATCAGAGCACTTTGACCGCGCGGCCGATGGCCTGGATCGGCCCGGTCGGCTTGCCGGTCGGTGAACCGCGAGGGTCTTCCAGGGTCAGCTCGAACAGCTGGTTGGGCGTGAGCGGCGGCAGCTTGTCCAGCGGCACCGAGAGCGTTTGCCCAGGCTTGACCAGCCCCAATGACACCGGAGCCTGCCAGCCATCGCCCTTGGTCCAGAATTGCAGGGCTTTGTCGCTCGGAACCTCCATCATCCCCAACGGAATCAGTTGGATCTGCTGGTCATGGCTGGCCTGGATCACCCAGCCGGGTGCCTGGTTCTGTGGCGCAACCAACACCACCACAAACGTCGGGTCGGCTACGGGCGGGCGGGTCAACAGCAGGGCCGCCAACACCAGTGTGGTCACCAAGCCTGCGCCGGCCAACCCACGCCAGAACGCCAGCAGGTTCCACCACGGCACGCCGGCTGGCTGATTTGCCGTGCTGCGTTCGATGCGCCGCCACAGTTGCGCGGACGGCGGCACGGGTTCGGCCAAGGCGGTCAGCGGCAGCAGGCGCTGCTCCCAGGCATCCACCGCCGCACGCAGCTCGATGTCATGCTTCAGGCGTTGCTCGACCTCGGCGCGTTGCTCGGCGGGCAGGGTGCCCAGCACGTATTCGCTGGCGAGTTCATCCAGTGGGTTGCTCATGCCATGCACTCGCGCAGCGCGACGAGGCTCCGTTTGATCCAGGCTTTGACAGTGCCCAGGGGCGTGTCCAGTTTCCGGGCGATTTCGCTGTGGGAATAACCGTCGACATAGGCGTGAAGGATGCACGTGCGACGGGTCGGGTCGAGTTGTTCCAGGCAGCGGTACACCTGACCTTCTCGGGCGTTGAATTCGAAGCTGTCATTGGGGGCGGCGAGCTGCTCGTGTTCGTCGCCCAATGCCACCTCCCGGGAGTGATTGCGCACGGCATTGAGCGCCAGGTGCCGGGTGATGCTGAACACCCAGCCCCGCGCCGAACCACGGCTTGGGTCGAAACTGCCGGCGCCGCGCCAGACCTTGATAAACGCGTCATGCACGACATCTTCGGCCAGGGCTTTGTCACGCACAATGCGCAACGCCACGCCGAGCAAGCGGCTGCTGTCCTCGGCATAGAGTTGGCGCAAGGCGCGTTGGTCGCCACGGGCACACGCCGCCAGGCAGGTTTCGTAATCAAACAAACACGGCATCCTTAAAGGGCTGAGTCCTGTGGCGAGCGCACTCGCCACAGGCAGCGTAGCCGAGTTTACTCAGTTGGCTGCCCAGAAAATGTAGTCGGCCTGGTACTTCACCACGGCCTGCTGGCCTTTGTTCGCCGCCGTGCATTCGCTGCTCGGCGCCACGCCGCCTTTAAGGGCGACACGCTGGATGTAACTGACGCCACTCATGGCACCTTTACCTTCGGCCGGGTTGGCCTTGACCAGTTGATAGGGCAGGTTGCCTGCACTCGAAGGCGCTACCGCCAGTTGGGTGCCGGTGATTTTCGAGCCATCCTGGGCCTGCCAGGTGGCGGGCGGGCCGAAGTAGTTGCCCACCGGCTTGCCGCTGCGATCATTCAACACGGCTTTGGGGCCGACAAAGAACCATTCGGTCTGGCCGACGGCGTTGGCTTTGTCGCGGCATTCGTAGGTGATTTCGCCGACCCCGGTGGTTTCCATCGCAATCTTGTGCCCGTCCGGCACCTTGATGCTGTCCGGCAAGCCGGTCTGGGCGAAAGCCGCAGGCGCGACGGTGAGTGCAGCCGCGAGGCAGAACAGTGTTTTAGCGTTCATGGGTAGTGCTCCATTTGAGTAAAACAGCGGGGTGACTGCAAGGACTACACGCGAGGCGCACGATTGGATGCACGGGTTAGAAAATAAACCTCAGAGGGCGCACACTGTGCGCCCGCCCCCGAGGAGAAACTCGCAATGACTGGTGTTCACACGTCTGCTCAACAAGGTTTCTCGACCCAGGCCGCCACCTACGCCCAAGGTCGACCGGACTACCCACGCCAACTCACCGGCTGGCTGACCGATACACTGGGTATCAACGCACAGTCGACCGTGATCGACCTGGGGGCCGGCACCGGCAAGTTCACCCGTTTGCTCAGCACCCTGGCGCCCAGCCTGATTGCCGTCGAGCCGGTCGAGGCCATGGGCGCGCAACTGAGCAAACTGTTGCCGGATGTACGCCTGCTCAGCGGCACCGCTGACGCTATCCCTTTGCCGGAGGCCAGCGCCGATGCGCTGGTGTGCGCGCAAGCCTTCCACTGGTTCGCAACCGAGGCCGCACTGGCAGAGATCCACCGCGTGCTCAAGCCTGACGGGCGCCTTGGGCTGGTGTGGAATGTGCGCGATGAGTCGGTGGACTGGGTTGCGGCCATCACCGAAATCATTACGCCCTATGAAGGCGACACGCCGCGTTTTCATACAGGGCATTGGCGCGAAGCCTTCACCGGTGGGTATTTTTCCGCGCCGCAAATGAGCTGTTTTGCCTATCAGCATGTGGGCAGCCCCCAGGAAGTGATCATGGATCGCTTTCTGTCTGTGAGCTTTATCGCGGCGCTACCGGCCGCGCAAAAGGCCACGGTGACCGAGCAATTACGCGGGCTGATCAACACTCACCCGGCGCTGCGCGGGCGTGACACTGTGGCGTTTCCGTATCAGACCCAGGCCTATGTCTGCCATCGTCTGACAGAAAAAGCATAAAGTCAGATCATATTGATATAAGTCGTTATAAGAAAAATCGCTATCCTGCGGCCAGAATTTTATAAGGCCGCGGGTAGTTGTAATGGATGTGGGCAATTTTGGTTTTGTAGTCGCTGGCCTGATCGTTGGTTTTATCGTCGGCATGACCGGTGTTGGCGGCGGGTCCCTGATGACGCCGATCCTGTTGTGGTTCGGCATCAACCCGGCCACCGCCGTGGGCACTGACTTGTTATACGCCGCCATCACCAAGTCCGGTGGGGTGCTGGTACACAGCAAAAACCGCAATATCGACTGGACCATCACTGGCTGGCTGACCTTGGGCAGCGTGCCGGCGGTGCTTTTGACGCTGTGGTTCCTGGCCAGCCTGCACACTGATCCCAGCGCGATGAATGCGGTGATCAAGCAGGCGCTGGGCTTTGTGCTGCTGCTGACGGCGCTGGCAATCCTGTTCAAGAAAAGCCTGTTGGCGTTCGCCCAGCGGCATGCGGGCGATGATTACCACATGAGCCCGCGCAACCTCAACGCACTCACAGTCGTCACCGGCGCGATCCTGGGCACCATGGTTGCGTTGACCTCTATCGGCGCGGGTGCCCTCGGGACTGTGGCGTTGTTTATCTTGTATCCGTTCCTGGCCACGCGGCGTCTGGTCGGCACCGAGATCGCCCACGCCGTGCCGCTGACCCTGGTGGCGGGCCTGGGGCATGCCAGCATGGGCAATATGGACTGGCACTTGCTGGGCTTTTTGCTGATGGGGTCGTTGCCGGGGATTTACCTGGGCAGCCACATGACCGGCAAAGTCCCGGACGGCGTGTTGCGACCGTGTCTGGCGATTATGTTGATGACCATCGGGTATAAGCTCGCGTTCTGAGTGGTACACAGGATCGTTCCCACGCTCTGCGTGGGAATGCCACCCCGGACGCTCTGCGTCCCGCTCTTGAAGCCGTGACGCGGAGCGTCACAGGATGCATGCCCACGCAGAGCGTGGGAACGATCAATTACGCTTTGCCAGGCCCATTCCCGATCTGCCACACAAACGGCGGCTCGGTTCCATTGATCACCCAATCCCCCACGATCCGCGCCTTGTAGATCACCGGGTTATGCGACGACACGGTCCGCGCATTGCGCCAATGGCGATCCAGCGCTTTACCCTGGCGCACATCCGACGCCCCCAGTGCATTGAACAGCTCACTGGTAGCCCGCTGAATCAACTCCGACACCACCACCTGCGCTGTCGCCGATTCAATCTCGGCAGCCACGTTTGCCTCACGCTCAGCCACCTCATCCCCGGCAAATCTTGCCAAGTAAGCCCGTTGCGCCGGCACCGCAGCTTTCAACGCACTGGCCTCGGCGGCATACACCAGCGCGGCCACTTCGCCCACCACTTGCTGCACCTGCGGGTCCTGGCTGACATGTGCGGCATTGCCATGGCTGTAGATGCGTTTGCGGCTGCGCACCTGCTGCGCCACGTCGTTGAGCGCCGCACGGCCAATACCGGCCAGGCTTGCCAGCAGCACCAACTGGTAAAACGCGGTCTGGTATTTGAAGCGGGTGGCGAAGTCGATCACGTTGTCAGCCTCAACCACCGCATCGGTAAACCGTGTGGTGCCGCTGCCCGTGGTGCGTTGGCCGAACCCGTCCCAGTCATCACGTTGCACCACGCCGGGCTGGTGCGTACGGGTGGCGGCGATCACGTCGGCGCCGGTGTCGCTGCGCTGGGCGTACACGTCGATCCAGTCGGAGAAAATGCTCCCGGTGCTGTAGAACTTTTCGCCGTTGAGCTTCCAGTGATCGCCATCCGGGCTGACCTGAGTGACCACATCGCCGATGGCCACAGTGCCGATTTCGGTCCAGGCGCAACCGACGATATCGCCGTCGACAAACCGCTTGAACCACAGGTCGCGACCCGCGCTGGGTGGCGCGTTCAGGCGGTCTTCGGCAAAGGCGAAGTGCCCGCGCAGCGCCTGGGGCACATTGGAGTCGGCCGCCGCCAGTTCGATCAGCAGCTCAAACAATTGCGGCAGGGACGCGCCGCCACCGCCGTATTCCACCGGCACCCGCACCGCGCCGAACCCTGCGTGTTTGAGCCACTCAATCGGCTCATAGGGCAGGGCGCGCGCTTGTTCACGTGCCACGGCACCTTCGGCGATGCGCTGGAAGATCGGCCGAAAGCGCGCGGCAAGTGTGGGGTAATCGACGCCGATGGACAGCGGGTTGATGACATGTTGCTCGGTCATGGGATACGGCTCCTGGGCAGTGATCAATGGTGAGCTGATTGCACAGTCCGTGCCGGGCGGCGCAGCCCGTATTTACTGGGGATGGATCCAAACTGCTGTTGCCCCAGCAACAGTAAATCGACAAAACAAGGCCATCCGCGACATTCGCCGGCTTGGCAAAAACCACAGCGATATACGCCGCAACGCCCGTGGGGTGGCGCTTTGATGATGTCTGGCACGCTTGCTGCTCAAGCCTGGTTACATCCTTCTTTCGTGCGAGGTACTGCCAGATGAGTCAGCAAGCCGTGAAATTTGCCTATTGGGTGCCCAACGTCAGCGGTGGGCTGGTGGTCAGCAAGATCGAACAGCGCACGCACTGGGGCATCGACTACAACCGCAAGCTCGCGCAGTTGGCCGAGGCGGCCGGCTTCGAATATGGCCTGACGCAAATTCGCTTCACCGCCGGCTACGGTGCCGACAATCAGCATGAGTCTGTAGCGTTCAGCCATGCGTTGCTGGCGGCGACCACTAGGCTCAAGGTGATCGCCGCGATCCTGCCTGGCCCTTGGCAGCCGGCGCTGGCGGCCAAGCAGCTGGCGACCATCGACCAGCTCACCAATGGGCGCATCGCGGTGAATATCGTCAGCGGTTGGTTCAAGGGCGAATTCCAGGCCATTGGCGAACCCTGGCTGGAACATGACGAACGTTATCGCCGTTCCGAGGAGTTTATCCGTGCCCTCAAAGGCATCTGGAGCCAGGACGATTTCACTTTCAAGGGTGACTTCTACCGCTTCAACAATTACAGCCTCAAACCCAAGCCACTCGGCCAGCCGGAGGTGTTCCAGGGCGGCAGCTCACGGGCGGCGCGGGACATGGCGGCACGCGTGTCGGACTGGTACTTCACCAACGGCAACACGCCCGAAGGTATCAAGGCCCAGGTTGACGATCTCCGCATCAAGGCCGCGGCCAATCACCACTCGGTGAAAGTCGGTGTAAACGCGTTTGTGATCGCCCGCGACACCGAAGAAGAAGCCCGCGCCGTGCTCGCCGAAATCATCGACAAGGCCGACCCCGAAGCGGTGAATGCGTTTGGCGATGCGGCCAAACAGGCGGGCAAGGCCTCACCGGAAGGCGAGGGCAACTGGGCCAAGTCCAGCTTTGAGGACCTGGTGCAATACAACGACGGCTTCAAGACCAACCTGATTGGCACGCCGCAGCAGATCGCCGAGCGCATAGTCGCGCTCAAGGCTGTGGGCGTGGACCTGATACTGGCTGGCTTCCTGCATTTTCAGGAAGAGGTCGAATACTTCGGCCAGCGCGTCCTGCCGCTGGTGCGCGAGCTGGAAGCCAAGGCCGGCGTCAAGCAGGTGGCTTAAACAACACGACGGCCGCGCGCAATTTGTTATTGCCAAAACGGCACATGCGCTCGAACTCCCCATGGCTGACCGGCAGATGCTGGCAGTCCAGGGATTGGCGATGCTGGCTGTGGTCCACGTCGGGGTCGTGCAGGTAGACGAACTCTTCATCGCAGTCGGTGACCATCACCCAATGTGGCGACTTGGAACGGGTGAGGCGGTAGCTGCTGATCAGTACCAGCGGCTGCCCGCCGGCCTGCAATACCTGCGGTAAATCCAGGGCGCCGCCGAATACCTGTTCGACGTCGCTGCCGACCAATTCCTCTTCAAACGCCTCATGCACTAAGCGCATCACGTCCTTTTTGTGCTGGTCGCGCACGCCATCCAGAAACAACGGCCCGCGCACATTCACCTGCATACGCACCCGAAAACCCCGGCGCCAGGCCGCCAACGCCAAGCCTTGCGGGCTGCAGCCGCCATGGCCTGCGGTCATGAACACGGTGGTGGCTTCGCGCCAGATCTGCAGCTCTTCGCGCCGCCCGGCCACGCGACCTGGCAGCAACGCGCCCATGGCCATCAGCAGGCATGCGGCGCCACAGGTGAAGTCGGTGGTCTGTTGGTAATACGGCACGCTCTGGGGGCGTGCGACCTGGTGCTGGAGGATGCGTTTTTCCAGTCGAATAGCGGCGGTGTGATCTTCGTAATAGTCATTTATCAGCGCAAAGCGGCGATAGCCGTTGCGCTCGTACAGCGCCAGGGCGCCGGGGTTGTCGGTGCGTACTTCCAGGCGCAGATAGGCGCAATCATGTTCCAGGGCGCAGGCCTCGATGCGCGTCAGCAATTGCTTGCCCAAGCCCATGCCGCGCGCATGCTCGGCGATGGCGATGGAGTACAGGCGCGCCAATGAAGTGCCGCGATGGAACAGCACCAGTGCATAACCTTGCAACTGCGCATCATTTTCCGCCACCAGCAACTGGCCATGGGCACGGCTGATCATCCACTGGAAACTGCGCAACGAGAGCCGGTCGGTGGTGAAACAGTGCTGTTCCAGTGCGACCAGTTCAGGCACATCAGCAGGGGTTGCAACGCGAAAGGAAAGAGCCATATAACCGCCGTAAAAGTTGCGTAACGAAACGGGACTTCTCTAAAAGATCGTGCTTAATAGAAAAGGTCGAGTTCTCTAAAGCGGATCAAATATTATGTCAGCGGTACAAGGTCATTGGCGTGAAGTATCCGAGCAAAACGTCGCGGCGACAATAACTTCCAGCGGTTATTTATCGGTCGCGAGCAAAGGTTCCAGCCAAGTGGTGATCATTGTCGAACGCAAGGAAGATTGGGCCTCTTACTTCCCCAGCGAAGACATCGTGACCGCCCAGGAATACCTTGAACAAACCCGTGAAAGCGAGACGGGCAAGCGTGTGCAGGTGATCAATCTGTGCCGCAGTTACAAGTACCTGGGCCACGGCTACTACTGCTCGTTGTTGGCCGAAGCGCGCGGGCACAAGGTGATTCCGTCGGTACGCACCATCAGTGAACTGACTAAAAAGTCGCTGTATGGCTTGTCACTGGATGACCTGGATAAAACCCTCGATAAAGCCTTGAGTCATCACCTTTACAGCAATACCGAAGGCTTTACCCTGACACTTTATTTTGGTCGAACCAATATAGAGCCGCTGCAAGAATTGGCCCGCCAGTTATTTGAAACCTTCCCGTGCCCGATCTTGTTAATTGAGTTTCGCAAACACAATGGCTGGCACATCGACGGGGTCAAGTCCGGGGTCTTGCACAAGTTGCGCGATGACCAGGAAGACCAGTTCGCCCACGCCCTCGACAACTTCAGCCGCAAGATCTGGCGCCAGCCGCGCTCACGCCGCTTGGCGCGGTATGACCTGGCGATTCTTCATGACCCGCAGGAGCAACTGCCGCCGTCCAATGCTCGCGCCCTGGAAAACTTCGTGCGGGTCGGCAAAGGGCTGGGCATCGATGTGGAACTGATCGAGCGTAAGGATTACTCACGGCTGGCCGAGTACGACGCCTTGCTGATCCGCGAGACCACCAGTGTCGACAACCACACCTATCGCTTCGCCAAAAAAGCCGAAAGCGAAGGCCTGGTGGTCATGGACGACCCGGCATCGATCCTGCGCTGTACCAACAAGGTCTACCTCACTGACCTGCTCAACAGCCATCAACTGGGCATGCCCGCCACCGAGATTCTCTACAAGGAGCGACCGCAAGATTTCGAAAGGGTCGGCGAGCGCCTGGGTTTCCCGCTGGTGTTGAAGATCCCCGACGGCTGCTTCTCGCGCGGCGTAATCAAGGTGGAAAGCCAGGAAGCCCTGCTCAAGGCCACCGCCGAGTTGTTCGAACACTCTGTGCTGCTGCTGGCCCAGGAGTTTTTCTACACCGAGTACGACTGGCGCATCGGTGTGCTCAACCGCAAGCCGATCTTTGCCTGCCAATACTTCATGTCCAAGGGCCACTGGCAGATTTATAACCACAAGGCTATCGGCCAGGACATCAACGGCGAATGCCGCACCCTGGCGGTTCATGAAGCGCCCAAGGCAGTGGTGGAACTGGCGGTCAAAACCGCCAACCTGATCGGCGACGGCCTCTACGGTGTCGACCTCAAGCAGTCCGGCGACAAAGTGGTGGTGATCGAGGTCAACGACAACCCCAATATGGACGCCGGTATCGAAGATGCCTATTTGCAAGACGACCTGTATGCGCTGGTGCTCGAGGAGTTTGTACGGAGATTGGAGTTGAAACGCCAGGGCCAGGGCTGGTGACGCGCGATGATTCAGCGCTTTGAACTGACCGACGGAAAACTGTGCAAGGCGGACAAGGACGACGCTGCAATCATGCTGTTCAACAACCCGGACGCGGCCGAGCGCGAGTGGTTGCGCGACCATCACAAACTCGACGAGCACGCCCTGGCTTCGGCGCTTGACCCGGATGAAGTCTCACGCATCGAGTTTCACCCCGATAACCTGTTCCTGATCTGGAAACGCCCGGAGAACTACTCGGGCGGCGGCAGCCTGATGTTCGAAGTGGCCTCCTGCGGGCTATTGTTTTCGCCCGGCCGCCTGTTGGTGATCGCCACGGATGACACCCCACTCTCCGGGCTCGGCGCGCGCCGGCCGTTGCATACGCCGCTGGATGTGCTGCTCGACTTGCTGCTTAACAACATTCACCACTACCTGGGCCACCTCAAGGTGATCAAGCTGGTGGCGCGGGAGTTGCAGCAACAGTTCAATGCGTCGATGAGCAACCAGCACCTGATGCAGATGTTTAACCTCAGTGAAAGCCTGATCTATTACATCAACGCGCTGCACAGCAATGGCGCGGTGTTGTCGCGGTTGCGCAACCACGCGGAAAAGGAGCATTTCAGCGCCGAGGTGCTGGGGTTGATCGATGACCTGATCATTGAGAACCACCAGTGCTACAAGCAGGCCGAGATCTACTCCAACGTGTTTTCCGGGCTGATCGATGCACGCGGCAACCTGATGAACAACAGCATGAACAACCTGCTGCGCAAGCTGACGTTGATCAACGTGGTGTTTCTGCCGCTCAACCTGATCGCCAGCGTGGGCGGCATGTCGGAGTTCAGCATGATGACGGCGGGCACGCCGTGGTGGGTGTCGTACCCGCTGTTGATGGTGGCGATGGGCGTTGGGGCGGGGTTGATGGTGTTCGGGCTCAAGCGCATCGCAGGCGGCGCCAGCCGCGCGTGAACACATTGCAGTTTGTGGGAACTGACAGGTAAGGTGGCCAAACTCCTTCGTGGCGAGCGGGCTTGCCACAACAGCGCTCCTGTGCAAGCGGTGTGTCGGTGACACACAGTCGATGCTATCGCAGGCAAGCCAGCTCCCACAGGTTTACGGTTGCAGCGTCAGCACTTCAAAGCCGTCCGCCGTCACCGCCACGGTATGTTCCCACTGCGCCGACAGGCTGTTGTCCTTGGTCACCACCGTCCAGCCATCCTTGAGGTCGCGCACCTTGGCGCTGCCCTGGTTGAGCATCGGCTCGATGGTAAACACCATGCCTTCGCGCAGTTCCAGCCCGGTGCCGGGGCGGCCGAAGTGCAGCACTTGGGGTTCCTCGTGCATCTGCCGGCCGATGCCGTGGCCGCAATACTCACGCACCACGCTGTAGCCGTTGGCCTGCGCATGGCTCTGGATTGCATGGCCGATATCGCCCAGGCGTGCGCCGGGGCGGACCTGGCGAATGCCGGCCCACATGGCTTCAAAGGTCTGTTCCACCAGGCGCCGGGCCTTGGGCGCCACGCTGCCAATCATGTACATCTTGCTGGAGTCAGCGATAAAACCGCCTTTTTCCAGGGTGATGTCGATGTTGATGATGTCGCCGTCTTTCAACACATCCTTGGCACTGGGCATGCCATGACACACCACTTCGTTGATCGAGGTGTTGATGCAAAAGGGGTAGTCGTATTGCCCAAGACTCGCCGGCCGGGCTTTGAGCTCGTTGCGGATGAAGGCTTCGACGGCGCTGTCCAGCTCCAGGGTCGAGCGCCCGGCGGCGACAAAGCCGTCGAGCATGCTGAATACCTGGGCCAGCAGGCGCCCGGATTCGCGCATCACGGCCAGTTGTGCGGGTGTCTTGATCATCAGCCGCGCCCTCGGATCAGGTCGGGTTTGTCCAGTAACAGCTTGTTGATCAGCTCGTTGTAGGGCAGGTGCGGGTTGAGTTCGGCCAACAGGCCGATCTTGATCCAGAACTCGGCCTGGGCATTGATGGAGCGGTCCATGGCGGCGCTGGCCAGGCGAAGCTGTTCGTGCAGTTGGTCGGTAATCTTGACGATGCCCATGGGTTTCACTGTGTTAGATGGATATACAAAGCGTATACGTTTCGTATATCTCTCGTAAACCCCAACCCGCTAAATGGCCACAGGCCATTGACTTGCCCAGTCACCGCCGGTTAATTTCGGTGCATGACCTTTCCAGCCTTGCGCCGCCAGTCGAGCATTATTATTACCGCCATTCCTCATTTGGCGGGATAGCACACGGCTGCACCCAAACCCGCCCTAGAGGCGGGTTTTGTTTTTCCGACTCCTGGGCAGCACACCAACACCAGGAGACGCCCATGAGTACCCACCGCGCCGCGCAAACCGCCAATACCGGGCTGCTTGAGCACTACGTGAAAAAGATCCTCGCCGCCCCGGTTTACGACGTGGCAGTGCGCACGCCCTTGCAATCGGCGCCTGCGTTGTCGGCGCTATTGGGCAACCAAGTGCTGCTCAAGCGGGAAGATTTGCAGCCGACGTTTTCCTTCAAGATCCGTGGCGCCTACAACAAGCTGGTGCAACTCGGCGATGAGCAGAAAGCCCGTGGGGTGGTGACCGCCTCGGCGGGTAATCATGCGCAGGGCGTGGCATTGGCGGCGCGGGAACTGGGCATCAAGGCCCGCATCGTCATGCCGTGCAGCACGCCGGAATTGAAGGTGCTGGGCGTGCGCTCCCGTGGCGCCGAGGCGGTGTTGCATGGCGAAAGCTTTCCGTTTGCCCTGGCCCACGCATTGCAGTTGGCCGAGACGTCGGGTTGCACCTTTGTTTCGCCGTTCGATGACCCCGATGTGATCGCCGGCCAAGGCACAGTGGCCATGGAAATACTGCGCCAGCAGCAAGGCCCGCTGCACGCGATCTTCGTGCCGGTGGGCGGCGGCGGCCTGATCGCCGGGATTGCCGCCTATGTCAAATACCTGCGGCCCGAGGTGCGCATTGTCGGCGTCGAACCCGAGGGTTCCAGTTGCCTGCTGGCGGCCTTGCGCGCCGGTGAGCGGGTGGTGCTGCCCAGTGTCGACGGGTTTGCCGATGGCACCGCGGTGGCGCAGATCGGCGCCTATGGCTTTGAGATCTGCCGCGATTGGGTCGATGAAGTGATCACCGTCAGCAATGACGAACTGTGCAGCGCCATCAAGTTGATCTACGACGATACGCGCTCCATCACTGAGCCTTCAGGCGCACTGGCGGTGGCGGGCGTTCGCAAGTACGTCACCCAAAACGGCGTGCGCGGGCAGACCTTGGTGGCAGTTAACTCAGGGGCCAATATCAACTTTGATAGTTTGCGACATGTTGCAGAGAGAGTAGCGGCGCAAGGTGCAATTTAGTACATAAACGTTTAATCGGCGCGGTTCGACGATAATCCACGCGGGGTAAACAGATTTATATACGTCAGCGCGGCGCTTATGAGGAAAGGTTACAACGAGAATGGATTTTGCCGAGTAGGCTGATGAATGAAAGCGTCTGCCAGGGTCGGTAAGACGCCGCAGGCACGCGCCTGCACCGTACCTGAATATCTGTACCTAAAAATCTGTTGGCAGTCTCAAAAAAGGAGAGGTTGGCCATGCTTTCGGAACTAGAGCTACGCAGCATTATTGAAGGAAGTTTCCTGCCCAAGCGGTGTGAATGTACCAAAGCCGAAGACGCCTCGTTGACGATCAAGGTGTATGACGACCGCGACCGTGACCGGGTGGATTTGGAAGTCAAAGGTATAAACGCCGAAAAACTCGACAGCAGTCGAGCCATTTGCAACCTGATCAGCGGGTTGCGCGAAGACCTCAAGCACACTCAAGCGCCTGCTCAGCAAAGAGTGGCGGGGCGCGGCTACTAGTCAGCCAAGTGTTTGAGAGTGATTCACCGACGACCTGTGGGCCTGGTAAACACCAGGCCCAATGCGGTGTGTTTCAATTCTGAAAATCGCAGGCTTCGGACATTTTTCGGTAGCCCACATCTTCGATCTTCCCGGCTTTGTCCACGAACTTGATATCGGCGTTGATTACCTTGCACATGTCGGTGTCTTCCTCGTGCATGGCGATCACTTTGTCGACGTTCAAGGGCATGCCGTATTGATACTGCACAGGCTTGGCGGCGGTGTCGGCCTGGGCCATCCCCGACACCGCGGCAAGGGCCAAGGTGGCGGTGAATAACAAGGTACGCAGTTTCATGGTGGTGCTCCGCAAGTGAGTTCGAATTCACTCTCGGCTTGCGGGATTAACCATCGATTAATTTTGCCTTGGCTGACAAAACCTTCATGAAACCCAGGCTTCAGCCCAACTGCTGGCGATATGGCAGGTCCGGCCCGGTCTTGCTGCAGGTCAGCGCGGCGGCGCGGATCGCGAAGCCCAGCATGCTGTCGATTTGCGCGCGTGTCAGCTGTTGCAGGCCGTCAATGGAATCCAGCTGCTGCTCGGTCAACCAGGCAATCAACGCGGCCTGGAAGGTGTCGCCGGCGCCCACCGTATCGGCCATCACCACCTTGACCGCAGGTTGCGACCAACTGCCGTGCTGGCGGCTGAACACGCTGGCGCCATCGCCGCCACGGGTGAGGAACACCAATTGGCAACGGTGCTGCAACCAGCCTTGCAGCACGCTCTCGGGCGACTGGTCGGGGTAGAGCAGGTGCAGGTCTTCATCGCTGACTTTAATCAGGTCGGCATGCTTGACCAACTCGGCCACGCGCTCACGCCACAGCTGGATATCCGGTTGCGGGTTGAGCCGCACATTGGGGTCCAGGCTGATCAGGCGCTTGCCACTTTCGCGCTTGACCAGGCTCAGCAGGGTGTCGCCGATCGGCTGCACCACCAGCGAAAACGAGCCGATATGCACGCCACGAACCTCATCGCCCAAGGTCGGCAGATGCTCAAGCGTCAATTGCCGATCGGCGCAGCCTTCGCCGCGAAAGCTGTATTGCGGTGAGCCGTTGGCGCCCACGGCAACCATCGCCAGGGTGGTTGGCGCGGCAAACTCAAGCAGAAACCGCTGGCTGACGCCTTCGTCCTTGAGCACTTGCAGCAAGCGCTGGCCAAGGAAGTCGTTGGACACGCCACCCAACAGCGCGGACTCAATGCCCAGGCGGCGCAAACCGACGGCCACGTTGAACGGCGAACCACCGGCAATGGCCTTGTAATTGACCCTGGAAGCCTGCCCGCTGGCATCCTCCTCGCTGAAAAAATCGAACAGCGCTTCGCCACACACCAGATACATAGTCGTTCGCTCTTAAAGGGTTGCCACGAGCTGCTGATAGCGCTCGTAAGCCTGTTGATAGGCACTGACATTGGCCGCCACCGGCAGCGTGCGGCTGCTTGGGTCGACACTCACACATTTGTCGCACAGGCTGGCCAGGGTGTCGCCGGACTGGCTCCACGCCGCCTGGATCGCCGCGCCCAGGGCAGCGGCTTCGCTTTGTTCGGTACACACCACTTCGGTGTTCATGATATCGGCGACCATCTGCCGCCACACCGGGCTTTTCGAGCCGCCGCCGATCAGGTGGATGCTATGGCTTTGCAGGCCGGTCTGGCGCAGCAGGTCGAGGCCGTAGCGCAGGCCGAAGGTGGTGCCCTCGACCACCGCGCGACACAGGTTGGCGCGGGTCAGGTTGGTCATGGTCAGCCCGTGGAGGCTGCCGGTGGCGTGGGGCAGGGCGGGCACGCGTTCGCCATTGAGGAACGGCAGCATGCTCACGCCATCGGCGCCAATCGGCGCTTGCGCAACCAGGCTGTTGAAGGTCGCAAGGTCAAGCTCGAACAGCTCGCGAATCACCCCGGTGGCGTTGGTCAGGTTCATGGTGCAGATCAACGGCAGCCAGCCACCGCTGGACGAACAGAAGGTCGCGACCGAGGCTTGCGGGCTGACATTCGGCTGGTCGGCAAATGCGTAGACGGTGCCGGACGAACCCAGGCTCATGGTGATCACGCCGGGAGCGATATTGCCGGTGCCGATGGCGCCCATCATGTTGTCGCCGCCGCCGCTGGACACCTTGGCATTGGGGTTGATCCCCAGGCGTTCGGCGATGGCCGGCAGGATGCTGCCGACAGCTTGATCGGCCGCAATCAACGCGGGCAGGGCTTTTTCCAGGCGCCCGCTCGGGTCGATGTGTTTCAGTAGCTCTACGTCCCACTCGCGGCTGCGCACGTTGAAGTAGCCGGTGCCCGACGCATCGCCGTATTCCGCCACGGCGCGGCCGGTGAGCCAGTAGTTGAGGTAGTCGTGGGGCAGCAGGATATGCGCGATGCGTGCGAACACGTCCGGGTGTTGTTCGCGGGTCCACAGCAGTTTCGACACGGTATAGCCCGGCGCAATCGCCACGCCGAGGCGTTCCAGCGAGCCGCTTTCGCCGCCCAGGTACGCCAGCAGGCGGTCGTTCTCCGGGGCGGTTTCGGTGTCGCACCAGAGTTTGGCCGGGCGTAGCACCTCACCGTGCTCGTCCAGTAGCACCAGCCCGTGCTGCTGGCCGGAGACGCCGATGCCGAGAATGTCCTGGCCGTCCACGCCAGCCTGTTGCAGGGCGCGGTGAGTGGCTTCGGTAAAGGCATCCAGCCATTCCTGGGTGTGCTGTTCGCGACGGCCATTGGCACCGCTGATCAGCGTATGCGCGGCGGCGCCCAGGCCCAGGACCTTGCCGCTGGACGCGTCGAGGACGATGGCTTTGGTGCCCTGGGTGCCGCAATCGATGCCGAGGTACAGGTTTTGCTGGGTCATGAAGGAGTGCTCAGCAGTATTATTCTTGGATTGATAGCCCGATTAAATGTGGACGCTGGTCTGTGTGGGAGCTGGCTTGCCTGCGATGCCAGCACCTCGGTCTATCAGTCAAACCCAGGTGATGCTATCGCAGGCAAGCCAGCTCCCACACAAGCCAGCTCCCACATTTTTAATCGGGTGTTTTCAGCAGTTGCTGCAGTGTTGCGGTGACGCCGTTGTCGCGCAAGCTGACAAAGCACCGCTCAAACGCTGCCACAAACTCAGCCGAGTTGGGAATAGCCTTGCCAAAAATCTCTTCCACACCCAGCAGGCGTTGGCTGATCAGCGCATCGTCACTCACCAGCCCTTGGCAGAACTCGGCGCGTGGGTCGGGGATCTTGTAAGTCACGCCGTTTTCATCAACGCCTTTGAGGTACAACGCCCAGGCGGCGACAACCAACGCCGCGCGCTCAGTCTCACGCCCATCGGCAATCAAGCGATTGATGGTCGGTACGGTGAACTTGGGAAACTTCGACGAGCCATCGGAACATACACGCTCCAACTGGTCGGCAATCGCCTGGTTGGAAAAACGATCCACCAGCGTCTGCTTGTACTGGGTCAAATCGATGCCCGGCACCGGCGCCAGGTTTGGCGTGACGTCCAGGTCCATGTAGGCACGCATATAGGCCACAAACACCGGGTCATTCATGGTGTCGTGCACAAACCGATAACCCTTGAGAAAACCCAGGTAGGTAAGGGCCAGGTGGCTGCCATTGAGCAGGCCGATCTTCATCTCTTCGTAAGGCGTGACGTCATCGGTGAACTGCACACCGACGGTTTCCCACGCCGGGCGGCCGTTAACGAATTTGTCTTCCAGCACCCATTGCACGAACGGCTCGCACACCACTGGCCAGGCGTCGTCGATGCCGTGCTCATCGTGCAGTTGCAGGCGGTGGGCGGTGCTGGTCATCGGCGTGATGCGGTCGACCATGGCATTCGGGAAGCTCACGTTGGCCTTGATCCAGTCATGCAGCTCGGCGTTGTGCAGGGCGGCAAATGCCAGCAGGGCCTTGCGTGTGACGGCGCCGTTGTGCGGCAGGTTATCGCAGGACATCACGGTAAACGCCGGGGTCCCGGCGGTGCGGCGTTGGGTCAGTGCGGCGCAGATAAACCCGAACACGGTTTTCGGTGCATTAGGGTGCGCCAGGTCGTGCTGGATCTGCGGCAGGTGCGCCATGAACTCGCCGTTACTGTCATCGATGCAGTAGCCGCCTTCGGTGATGGTCAGCGAGACAATCCGAATCTCAGGGCTGGCCAGCTTGTCGATCAGCGCCTGGGCGCCGTCTTCGGCCAGCAGCATGTCGCTGATGGCGCCGATCACGCGCACTTCGGTGTCGTCGGTGTCGCCCAGTTCATACAGGGTGAACAGGTAATCCTGGCCGGCCAGGTCGTCGCGGGCCTTGCGGTCCTCGCTGCGCAGGCCGACGCCGCAGATGCTCCAGTCCAGGCCAACGCCGGTATTCATCAGCGCATCGGTGTAATACGCCTGATGCGCACGGTGGAAACCGCCGACGCCGATATGCGCGATGCCCTGGGAGGTGCTCGCAATGGCGTAGGCCGGAATTTTTACTTGCGGCGCCAATTGGGTGAGGTTCTGTTTATTCAGTTTCATCACAAGTCTCGCGAAATCAGGCGGCAGCGCGCAGTGGACGAGCCACGGCCACGCCATCGGTGTCGAACAGATGGCAGTGCGCCGGGTCCAGGTGCAGGTGCAGGGTTTCGCCGTATTGGCTGGCCATGTCGCCACGAATCCGCATGGTCAGCGGCTCGCCGTTGGCGGTGATGACGTGGCAGAAGGTGTCGCTGCCCAGGCGCTCGCCGACGTCGGCGGTGACGGTCAGGGTGGTTTGCCCAGGCGCGGCAATTTCCAGGTGCTCCGGGCGAATCCCCAGGGTCACCGCGCTGCCCACGCTCAAGCTGGCACCGCTCAATGGCAGGCTGATCAGGGGGCCGGCGTCCAACTGCACGTCGCAGCCCTGGCTTTCAATACGGGTGACTTTGCCCTTGAGGAAGCCCATTTTCGGCGTGCCCAGAAAGCCCGCCACAAACAGGTTGGCCGGCTGGTGGTACAGCTCCAGCGGCGAGCCGACCTGCTCGATACGGCCGCTGTTGAGTACCACCACCTTGTCGGCCAGGGTCATGGCCTCGACCTGGTCGTGGGTCACGTAAATCATGGTGGCTTGCAGCTCTTTATGCAGGCGCGCCAGTTCCAGGCGCATCTGCACGCGCAGGGCGGCGTCGAGGTTGGACAGCGGTTCGTCGAACAGGAAAATCTTTGGGTTACGCACGATCGCACGGCCGATTGCCACGCGCTGACGCTGGCCGCCGGAAAGCTGCTTGGGCTTGCGCTCCAGCAACGGGCCGAGTTCGAGGATGCGCGCCGCTTCGCTGACTTTGCTCTCCACCAGCTTCTTGTCGACGCCGGCCAGGTCCAGGGCAAACGACATGTTCTTGCGCACGCTCATGTGCGGGTACAGCGCGTAGGTCTGGAACACCATGGCCAAGTCACGCTTGGCGGGGGTGACTTCGGTGATATCGCGGCCATCGAGTTCGATGGTGCCTTCGGTGACTTCCTCAAGGCCCGCGATCAAACGCAGCAGGGTGGATTTACCGCAGCCCGACGGGCCGACGAACACCACAAATTCCTTGTCGTTCACTTCCAGGTCAATGCCCTTGATGATCGAGAAACCTTCGAAGCCTTTTTGCAAATTCTTGATTTTCAGGTTGGCCATGATGGGCCTCCGCTTGGAATTATTATTTAACTGCGCCGAAGGACAAGCCACGCACCAGCTGTTTTTGGCTGATCCAGCCAAAGATCAGGATCGGCGCACAGGCGAGGGTCGAAACGGCGGACAATTTGGCCCAGAACAAACCTTCGGGGCTGGAGTAAGAGGCGATCAGCGCTGTCAACGGCGCGGCATTCGAGGAGGTCAGGTTCAGCGACCAGAACGCCTCGTTCCAGCACAGGATCAGCGACAGCAGCACGGTAGAGGCCAGGCCGCCCTTGGCGATCGGCAGCAGCACGCGGACCATTTCCTGCCACAGGGTGGCGCCGTCCAGGCGCGCGGCTTCGAGGATGTCCTTGGGGATGTCCTTGAAGTAGGTGTACACCATCCACACCACAATCGGCAGGTTGATCAGGGTGTAGATGATGATCAGCGCAATGCGCGTATCCAGCAGGCCAAGGCTCTTGGCCAGCAGGTAGATCGGCATCAAAACGCCCACTGGCGGCAGCATTTTGGTGGACAGCATCCACAGCAAGGTGCCCTTGGTGCGTTTGGTTTCATAGAACGCCATGGAGTAGGCGGCCGGCACCGAGATCAGCAGGCACAGGGCGGTGGCGCTGAACGAGATCACCACCGAGTTCCAGGCGTAGGCGAAGTAGTTGCTGCGCTCGTTGATGTGCAGGTAGTTCTCCAGCGTCGGCGTGAAGATGAACTGCGGCGGCGTGGCGAACGCGTCGATTTCGGTCTTGAAGCTGGTCAGCACCATCCAGAAGATCGGGAAGAAAATCAGGATTGCGATGGCCCAGGCCAACGTGCCGAGCAGCAGGCTTTGCAGGCGGCGGGATTGTTGAAGCGTCATGGCGCGGCCCTCAAGGCTTGTCAGTCAGGTTTTTGCCGATCATCCGCACCAGGATGATCGCCGCGATATTGGCGATGACCACGGCAATCAAGCCGCCGGCCGAGGCCATGCCCACGTCGAACTGCACCAGCGCCTGGTTGTAGATCAGGTAGGCGAGGTTGGTCGAGGCGTAGCCGGGGCCACCGTTGGTGGTGGTGAAGATTTCGGCGAAGACCGAGAGCAAAAAGATCGTTTCGATCATCACCACCACGGCAATCGGGCGGGCCAGGTGGGGCAGGGTCAGGTGCCAGAAGATCGCGATGGCGCCGGCACCGTCCAGGCGCGCGGCTTCCTTTTGTTCCTGGTCGAGGGACTGCATGGCGGTCATCAGCAGCAGGATGGCGAAGGGCAGCCACTGCCACGACACAATGATGATGATCGACAGCAATGGGTAGTGCGCCAGCCAGTCCACGGGTTCGGCGCCGAACAGCTTCCACACGGCGGCGAGAATCCCCGACACCGGGTGGAAAATCAGGTTCTTCCAGATCAGCGCACCGACGGTGGGCATGATGAAGAACGGCGAAATCAGCATCACCCGCACGATGCCGCGGCCCAGGAACTCACTGGCCTCCAGCAACGCGCTGATCAACACGCCGAACACCACGCTGATCAGCAACACGCTGCCCACCAGTAACAGGGTGTTGGTGGCGCCAGGCAGGAAGCCCGAGTCGGTGATGAAGTAGGTGAAGTTTTCCAACCCCACGAATTGGTTTTCGCCAGGGTAGAGCAGGTTGTAGCGGATCAGCGAAAAGTACAGGGTCATGCCCAGTGGCACGATCATCCACAGCAGCAGCATGGCCACCGAGGGGCTGACAAGGAACCAGCCGGGGTTGGCCAGGCGGTTTTTGGGTGTTGTATTCATTAGGATCAAGACCAGTCGGGGGCATGCAAAACTAGAATCGGAGCGCGCTCAATGTGGGAGCTGGCTTGCCTGCGATGGCATCACATCGGTCTGGCTGACAGACCGAGTCGCCCGCATCGCAGGCAAGCCAGCTCCCACACAAAGCATTTATCGCGGTGATGCTGAGTTATTTGGGATAACCCGCCCGCTTCATCTCACGCTCGGTGGTGGTCTGCGCGGCGGTCAAGGCTTGGTCCACCGTTTGCTGACCGGTCAGCGCGCCCGAGAAGAACTTGCCGACCTGGGTACCAATCGCCTGGAATTCAGGAATGGTCACCAACTGGATACCGATATACGGCACCGGCTTGAGCGTCGGTTTAGTCGGGTCAGCGACTTTCAGCGATTCGAGGGTCACCTTGGCAAACGGTGCGGCTTTGAGGTATTCGTCGCTGTAGGTCGATTTGCGCGTGCCAGGCGGTACGTTGGCGATGCCGTCGGTCTTGGCTACCAGTTCGCCGTATTCCTTGGACGTTGCCCAGGTGGTGAACACCTTGGCGGCATCCTTGGCTTTGGAACTGGTCGGGATGGCCAGGCTCCAGGAGTACAGCCACGAGGTGCCCTTGTCGGTCTTCTCGTGCGGCGCGAAGGTGAAGCCGACACTGTCAGCGACTTTGCTCTGAGACTTGTCGGTGACGAACGAACCGGCCACGCTGGCGTCCACCCAGATCGCACACTTGCCACTGTTGAACAGCGCGAGGTTTTCGTTGAAACCGTTGCTGGAAGCACCCGGCGGGCCGGATTTCTTCATGTTGTCGACGTAGAAGTTCAACGCGTCCTTCCATTCCGGACCGTTGAATTCCGGTTGCCATTTTTCATCGAACCAGCGCGCGCCGTAGCCGTTGGCCAGGGTGGTGATCAGCGCCATGTTCTCACCCCAACCGGCTTTGCCACGCAGGCACAGGCCGTATTGCTCTTTGCTCTTGTCGGTGAGTTTGGCGGCGAATTCACCGATCTGAGTCCAGGTCGGGTGCTCGGGCATGCTCAGCCCGGCGCCCTTGAACAGGTCGGTGCGATAGTAGGTGATCGAGCTTTCGGCGTAGAACGGCAGGGCATACAACGAGCCTTTGACCGACAAGCCGTCACGCACCGAAGGGAACACGTCGTCGAGGTCGTAGGACGCCGGCAGGTCTTTCATCGGCTCCAGCCAACCCTTGGCGCCCCACAGTGCAGCTTCGTACATGCCGATAGTCAACACGTCAAACTGGCCGCCCTGGGTGGCGATGTCGGTGGTCAGGCGTTGGCGCAGTACGTTTTCTTCAAGCACCACCCAGTTCAGCTTGATGTCCGGGTGCTCGGTCTCGAAGGTTTTCGAGAGCTTCTGCATGCGGATCATGTCGCTGTTGTTGACGGTGGCAATGGTCAGGGTTTGCGCGCCAAAGCTGACGGCGCTGAGGGTCATGCAGGTGGTCATGCAGGTGGAGACAAGCAGTGCTTTTGCTGTGAACTTCATCGCGCACTCCATTTCCGTGCCCAGAGGGCTACAGAATGACAGTTATTGTTGTTGTGTCTTCCCACAAGGTGTCAGGAAGAGTGTGCGTTGATTACAGCCTTGAAATGGGCGTGTGACAAATCCTTGGGCACACTTGAGCTGATACTTTTTTGCACTCGGCAATCGATTGCATGAAACCTTTCAGCAACGCCCGGCCTGGTCAGCCGCTGAACCACCAGGGGCTTGAACCGGGTGATTCAACGGCTTGGCATAAGTGGGGACTGGCGCGTTGAGGTCTACTAGGCCGGTGTGGCAGGTGTAAATGTCTTCCACTCATGATCGTGCGGGCGACGTGGGTTCGGGAATTTCTCCAGAATCCAGTACCTGTCTTTCATGACTTCAAATTGAGTGACGGTGCCCACTGGCGCTTTGACGGGCACGTTCAAGCGTTTTGAGAGTTCTTCCGAAAAGCCGGTGCTGCCTGATTTGCAACTGATCATCCTGATATGGGTAGCCCCGGTCTTTTTCAGCATGGGGGCAATCAATTTTGCAAATGCTTCAGGCGAGTGGGACGCTGCGCCTTTCAGATCGCTTTTGAATGTAGCGCCGCCTTTATCACCATGCCCGATGATGTTTAGTCTGATTTCCGTGCTGCCCACTGTCCGGTCCAGAAAGTACTCATACTGACCGTCTTCCGAGGTCGTAAAAGCAATGCTGTTTTTCAGTTTGTCAGCCTCGGGCAACGCCTTGAAGGCTTTATATTCACCCATGTTATGCAGTTCTTTTGAGGTGTCTTGAACCTCTGCAGTGCCCGCAATTGTTCGGGTCTTTGACGGTCCGAAGCGCTTGGGACGGTAGTCGACTGACACCTCTTCATAGATTGGATTTTGAATCGTTCCCCAGTTTACTTTTACTTTTTTACCACTCTTCTTTTCCACATGGTTAAAAATATCAATGTCTCTTAATTGGTTGTTCAGCGCTATCTCTGCCAGTTCTTTCCTGGCGGCTTCAGAAAATTCTGGACGCTGGGTTCTGAGTTTTTCAAGGGCTGTTTTGTATATATCTTCCGGGTCCACGCCTACACCAGATATATACCCTACGTCGACTGTGCCTTCATATCCCTTTACCGGGACGCCAGTGAGCGAGTGCAGTTGTGCCGCCAGAGAGTTGTCACCCCCTTTGGCGGAGTAGCACACCAGCAAGCGAACTTCCGGGTAATCTCGAATATTAATGCCCCGCCCAAAGAGTTCATTATCGAGTTTTTCAGCCGTATAGACTTGTTCACCTTCAGCGACAATCACCGCTGATTGCTCTCCCTCAGGCTTAGCGGCATGACCAATGATATTCAGCCGCTTCACTTCCTGGCCTTTACGATTGTAAGTGTCTACGTTGGTCTGGATTTCCCCGTCCACAGGTATGATCCTTTCCAGCGGCCCCCCCATCCGAAAGCGCTGTAGGGGCGGGGTGAGCGGTACTGCTTCATCTACCATCACGCTGGCGCCGGTTGCCGGGCTTGTCGACGTAACGGAAGAGGGCTCCGACAATGAGCGTGCCTTGAAGTGGATAAACAACGTTGCCAGGTTGACCAGCAGATCGGTCAGGGCTGCTTGTTTCTTTTGTGCGTCATCGTCGAGCAGGATGCCCAAGTCGCTGATAATGCCTTGAGCCTGCATCATCAAGCCGAGTATGGCGCCGGGGCCGCGCAGCACAGGCAGCACTGAATTGAGCAGCAGGAAACCACCCTCCTTGAGGGATGCCCACCGGCTTTGAGCGTCTGTTGTTGATTGGTGCTCAGCCAGGGTGATCAAGTTCCGGGCATTGGCCTCGTACAGATGCTCCAGCAATTTTCCCTCCTGTAACGTTTGCTGCAGTCGGGTATCGATGGCCAGAGGGTGGGCCTTGTTAAGGGGAACGGACCCCAGGTTCAAACCGAATATCACCAGGTTGGGATGCTTGAAACCGTCGCCGCTGTAGAGTTTTCGAGTGTTTTCATCCGGGAGCCAGGCGAGGATGTCATTTTGCAGCTTACCTTTGTTCTGTATGGCTTCCAGCAGTGCCTGGCGGGTTGGAAATTGCAGCAGCGGAGCATCGCTGATCAGCGGCCTATACAGAATATGCGGGCCGGTCGTAGTGTCTTTGGGTTCGATCAGATAGGCACCTTCCACCCCATCGGGCTTTCCATTGGCTTGATTATCAAACGCCAGCGGTCGGATGACGATTTCCTTGCCATCAACGACCCTGGGGCCAAGGCCAGGCTTGAACACTTCCTGGATGTACCTGAAACCTGTTGCGTTGAAACCGGACGCTCCCTTGATGCTCAGTTCCAGGGCTTTGAACTGTAGTTCGAGCGGCACTTGCTGAGCGAAAAGTGACTGGCGCTGCGCTTTTTCGCTGGGGTCGTCGAGCAATTGTTTTTTGAGCAAATCCGTATAGGTTTTGCCAATATCGAGCTCGTCAACGAGCTGCTTGAGCACACCTTCTTTTTCCAGTGTGGGCACTCTGACTTTTATTTCTGCACCGTTCTCATCTTTGAGCCCTGTCTTGAAAAAGACTTCTATCCGGCCATTAGGCAGCCCCGATAAGTTATTGAGGAGCATGTCCGTCAGGCTCATGGTTTGCCGGTCAATGAAGCCGGAGTTCAGCGTTCCATAAGGCACTTTGAAGACCACCTCAAGGTTGGCGGCCGCGTGCGCCGTCAGCTTTTGGTTTTCGGGCAGGCTGTCAAATCGATGCTGCGCAAAACTGCGAATGTCCTCAATGCCGCTGTTGTAGCTGCGGCCTTGGTTAGTTTGGTGAGTGCTTGCCAATCCCAGGCTGAGTTCATGCATGACAAAACGTTCGGCTTCGCCGGCTTTGCTCATCCAGTCGGGCAGAGGGATGGTCTCCTTCGTCGAGTCGTCTGTGCCTGAGGGCGTTGAAGGCGCAGACAAACTGTCGCCCAGGTGCTGATCGATGATGATGTCGGCCTGGGCGCTGAACATATTGCCGGTCAGCCTGTCATTCAGAGCACCCAAGCCGTTGAGTTCATCCCAGCTCTTAAACGGGGTGATTTTCCCGCTGGGCTCCACTAATAGAAGAATGTCGCGATTTATGTTCGCCAAGTAGCGATGAATCACCATCTTTGGCGCTGTACCGACCAGGCTATAGACGGTGGCCCCTGATGAGTTGGGGTCAGTTGGGGCGGGGCGTGTGGCTTCTTCGGGATGTCTTGCGACCATGTCTATGGTCTTGCGCTGCTCATCATCCAGGCCGGGTTGTTTCAGACTGGCCAGTTGCAAGTTGCTTCGCAGAATTCGACTAACCAATGCCCTGTGGCTGCCGGTAAAGGCAGCACCCGCATCAGTGCCTCCAGCGAAGGCCGGCTTATCCCAATATTCACCCATGGCCGTTTCGTAGTAGTGGTTCAGTCGAGCCGGCAATGCATTTATGATACTGCTCAACGCTGACAAATCCAGATCGAGCGGGGTGTCGGCAGAGTTGCCCGTCCGTGCCAGCAGATCAGGACGTGTGTCAAAAGCTCTATCGGTGCCTGTGAAGCGCGGGGCCTCCCCACCCGTCAAGTAGTCGAAGACACGTGCCATTAATTGTGTTCGCTTGAATGCACCAGGGGTGTCCGGATCGGGCGTTTCAATAGAGATCTGGTTGACGTCGACGTCCAGTGCGGGGGCCACCTCCTTTATCCTATCGCTTAGCGCGCGCGCGACCACCGAGTAAACATTGGGCTCACCGGCAAACTGTCGGCGCGCAATGGCGGCCACCGGGTCAGTGGTGGCGGTTGGCGTTTGCGCCGGCGTTGTGGCCGGTTGCGCAGGGTTTGGCGGCGCGAGCTGAGGAATGCCAGCTTGACCCTGCTGGGGAGGAAATTTCCCCGGCTCCCGAACCATCTGAAGTGCGAGGTCCTGCTCTGCTTCGTCCTGCATTTGCCTGGCGTGCCGGTATTCGTGTCGACGGGGGCGTGGTGCGTTGGCGTCAGGAGAAAACACGGAGGGGAACCTCATGTTCTCCTGCAATTGACGGATATCCGCGAGCGTCGCGGCTTTTGTATTGGGAACCTGTACGCCGTAAAAATTACCGACAGCACGCGTAGTGGAGCTGTGTTCGTCTACGTATACAAACGACTTGTTGTCAGGGCTCAGTTTGCGGGCAGCGATCAAAACGTCGACAGTGGCTTGCTCAAAGCCTGTTTCGTAATTGGAAAAGGTCCTGCGCTTGCCGTTAACGGTGCAATCCAGCCAGCCGCTGGGCGTCACTTTCAGGTTTGAAAGATCAATGTGGTTATTTTTTGCAAACGTGGCAAACGGCTCGCTCTTGAGTGTGTGAGTAAGCTGTGCCCAGAGTTGTCCGAACGTGGAGTTGGCGGGAATAGCAGAGACTACCCCGGAGGCGATGGGCTGCTGGCGGCCTGTGCTATTTGAATTGACCTGTTCCATCAAGGCGGTGGCGAATTTTCCGGCCAGGTCGGCGTCCGCCTGGCGTACCAAGGTCTGGGCGGCTTTTTGTACTTCCAGGGAGATTACGTCAGCCGATGTGCTGCGCCGTGTCCGCGCGTTATTCGGTTGCCCCTCAACGGGCGCAGGGGATGGGCTTGGGGGGTGGGCAGCAAAGGTCAGGGGTGAGTGCGTCAGGTAACTTCTCATGGGGCATTCCGATTTGGCGACGTTGGGTGAGCAAGCAGTCAGGCTGCGGGCTGGTAGCTTGTTGGTCGCGAGAAGGAATGTGTTCCGCCCCTTGTATTGCGGGATTTAAACGAGACGGGCGGGAGGCGTATCTCAGCAAATGGCCCATTAAGGCCTGCTGCCCTCGAATTGAAGTGCTAAGCGCCTATCGGCGTCAGGTTCTGATCCGTGAGCCGTTGCACCGCCAGACGTCGGTAATGGGACGGCGTCATGCCCTTGAGCTGCTGAAAACGCCGGTTGAAGTTGGAAATATTGTTAAAACCCGATTCAAAGCACACATCCGTCACGGCTTTGTCGCCATCGGCCAGCAGCTCGCAAGATTTGCTGATGCGTAGCCGGTTAACAAACTCTATAAACGTGCGCCCAGTGGCTTGTTTAAACACCCGTGAGAAATACGTCGGCTTCATCCCCAGGTACTGCGCCACTTCCTCCAGCGACAATTCGCGGGCGTAGTGGGCAAAGATATAGTCCACCGCGCGGTTGGTGCGATCAATGCTGTGCTCGTCGGCCACTTGCGGTGTCGTCCCGCCGGACAGCAGCTGGTAATCCTCACAGGCGCTCAACACCTCCAGCAGAATAAAGAAGTGCCCCAGGCGCGCTATACCTTGGGCGTCTTCGATGCGCTGCATCAAGGTCATGGCTTGGGCGATGGTTTTTTTGCAACGGAACTCGATGCCGTACTGCGCCCGTTCCAGCATCGGCGCCAGCGTCTTGAGTTCGGCAAACACGGGGCTGCCCTGTTCAAACAGTTCGTCGGTGAAATTCACCAGCATGTCGCGCTTGGGCACCACCTCGTCTTCCTCCACCTGGCTGATCCAGTTGTGGGGCAGGTTGGGGCCGGTAAGGAATAGGCTTTCGGGGTAGAAGTTACCGATGTAGTCGCCGATAAACACTTTGCCCGAGCTGGCGACGATCAGGTGCAGCTCGTATTCCTTGTGGAAGTGCCAGCGCACCAACGGGCAGGGGAAACCATGCTGGCGATAGATGATGGACAGACCGTTGTGATCGTCCATCAACTCGTAGGAAGGGTCGGTAATGCGCATTGCTCGGGTCATGCTGCCGTCGCTTTATTGTGGTTGCTGCACAGGATAATGCCCCCTTGCGCGCAACCTCGCTAGCGTCATCCTTTATACGCTGCGGTTTTTTGCCTCGATCCACTGCGACATGTACTGGGTACTTTTATGCGCATGGTGACGCAGCATGCTGCCGGTGAAGTTGTCCCGGCGATGGGCGGCGAGGCGGCTGCGGCAGTGTTCCAGGCAAGCCACCAGGGCGGGGCCATGCAGGCTCTGGTCGTAGCGCCGAGCCAGCAATCGGCGGCCGTCTTCCTGGGCCTGGGTCCAACGCTCGCGGTCTTGATACAGCGCCACGGCGGCAGCGGCCAGGGCCTCGGCACTTTGCTCGATGGTACCGGGCCATGGCTGATCGTCGCCCATGGCCTCGGCGCCAATCGGCGTGGTGATGTTTGGCGTGCCGCAGAGCATGGCATCCATCAGTTTGCCCTTGATGCCGGCGCCGAAACGCAGTGGCGCCAGGCAGATACGGGCCGCGGCCATGACCTGCAGCGCATCTTCAGCCCAATTCATCACGTGAAAACCCTGCGCCGGGTTGTGCAGGGCGGTGGCCTTGGGGGGCGTGTAGGCACCGTAGATATGCAGCTGTGCGCCCGGCAGTTGCTGGCGGATCAACGGCCACAAACTGCTCTTCATCCACAGCACCGCATCCCAATTGGGCGCGTGGCGGAAATTGCCGATGCTCAGGAAGTGCGCGCGGTCTTCAAACGGCGCAAAGGCTTCAACCGGTGGTTCCAGCATCAATGGGCACCAGTGGAGCAGGGCGGCCGGCACCTTGAATTGTTCGGTGAGCAGGCGGATTTCCACATCGGAAATCATCAGGCTGATATCACAGCGGTAAATGGCGGCGATCTCGCGCTTGGCGAGGTCGGTGTCGGCCATCCACTGGAACGCTTCCTGCAGGGCCGGCTTGAACAGTGCGCTGAAGTCGTCACTGTCGGGGTGAGCCTTGAGGTGGGCCTTGAAACGCTGATGGCGCGCATCGCGCAGGCTTTGCAAATCGGAGGTTTCAAGCACGCGCAGGGCATCGGGGCAGCATTGCTCCACACGCCAGCCGAACTGCTCTTCCATCATAAAACGGTCGAACAACACGATATCCGGGGCTAACGCGCGGATAAAATCGTCGAAGCTGCTGTTGTTGAGCTCGATGGCGCACTCGGCGATGCCCAGGGCAGGCAAGTCGGCCTTGTGTTCACCAATAGTCGCCGGGCTGCTGAAGGTAATGTCCCAACCCTGGTCCAGGAAGCTCTGCAGAATCTGCATCATATGCCCGCCGGCGGCTGAGGAGCGGGGCTCCGGCCAGACATAACCTATGACCAGGACTTTGGTGGCGGGCTGATTCATCTAAAGCAGATCCTTGAAGGGCGGGCAAAAAACGCGCAATTAAACCACACCTGCGGGGCATGACAATTTGTGTCCGGTGGTAGGTAGTCACTGCACTTTGTGGTTAACTTCGGCCTCTCGAATTCGTTTAACCAAAACCCAGCATAAGGATTCCGTTCATGGCTCAAGTCACCCTTCGTGGTAACCCTGTCCAGGTTGAAGGCGAATTGCCGAAAACCGGTTCCACCGCTCCAGAATTCAATCTTGTCGCCGTCGACCTGTCAGAGGCGACCCTGGAAACGTTCGCCGGCAAGCGCAAAGTGCTGAACATCTTCCCAAGCGTCGACACCCCGACCTGTGCCACTTCGGTACGCAAATTCAACGCCCAGGCCAACGACGTGAGCAACACCGTTGTACTGTGCATCTCCTCTGACCTGCCGTTTGCCCAGAAGCGCTTCTGCGGCACCGAAGGCCTGGACAACGTGCTGAGCCTGTCGGACTTTCGCAACGCCGACTTCGCCGTAGACTACGGCGTATCCCTGGCCGATGGCCCGCTGCAAGGCCTGACCGCCCGTGCCGTGGTGGTACTGGACGAAAACAACAACGTGCTGCACAGCGAACTGGTGCCTGAAATCGGCCAAGAGCCAAACTACGAAGCAGCCCTGGCTGTTTTGAAGTAACTGTTTCGGCGCATTACTGTCATTTTGCAGTAGCACGCTTGATGCAAGATTGCGGCCTGGCCTAGTCCAGGCCGTTTTTATTTGCGGCTCAAACGCTTAGCGAAATAGCCAACGGACTAAGCTCAGAAGTTAAAAGTTGTAATCCAAGGTAAATAGCCGGTAAAGGCGCTTTTCTTAATGCGCCCCAGTGCTTATCTTTCAGCCTCCCAAAGAAGAAGCTCTCGCGCCCAATGGTTGATCACTCCATGCAATCCTCCCCCCGCAATTCCCGCCGCTGGCTGTTCGGCCTGCTCGTGCTGTTGGTTATCGCCGGCCTGTGCTGGAAATTCTGGCCCGCAGGCCATACAGATGCCAGCGCGCAGAAACCGGCCGGGCATACCGGCAAGACGGGGATGGCGCGCCCAGGTTTCGGGGGTTCCACCGGCCCGATCCCGGTGCGCGTGGCGCCAGCGGTACTGGGCGAGTTCCCGGTGTACTACAAGGCCTTGGGCACGGTGACCGCGCTCAACACCATTAATGTACGCAGCCGGGTGGGCGGTGAGCTGGTCAAGATCGCGTTTGAAGAGGGTCAGATGGTCAAGGCAGGCGACCTGCTCGCGGAGATCGACCCGCGTAGCTACCAGAACGCCTTGCTCCAGGCCCAAGGCACGCTCTTGCAGAACCAGGCCCAACTGAAAAACGCCCAGGTTGACGTGCAACGTTACCGTGACCTGTATGCCCAGGACAGTATCGCCAAACAGACCCTGGACACCGCCGAAGCCCTGGTCATGCAGTACCAAGGCACGGTCAAGACCAACCAGGGCGCGGTAGACGACGCCAAGCTTAACCTCGAATTCACCAGGATCCGCGCGCCGATCAGCGGCCGCGTCGGCCTGCGTCAGGTTGACGTCGGCAACCTGGTGGCGGCCAATGACACCACCTTTCTGGCGGTGATCACCCAGACCCAGCCGATCAGCGTGGTCTTCACCCTGCCGGAAAACACCCTCGACACTGTGCTCACCCGTTACCACGCCGGCAACAAGCTGCCCGTGGAAGCCTGGGACCGTGGAGATGTGAAGCAGCAGGCGCTCGGCGTGCTGCAGAGCCTGGACAACCAGATCGACGTGACCACCGGCACGCTCAAATTCAAGGGCCGTTTCGATAACAAGGACCAGGCGCTGTTCCCCAACCAGTTCGTCAATGTGCACCTGCTGGCCGACACCTTGCACAACGTGGTGCTGGCACCGTCCGCCGCGATCCAGTTCGGCAACAGCGGCACCTTCGTCTACAAGCTCGATGGCGACAAGAAGGTCAAGATGCAACCCTTGGTGGTCGGCGATACCGACGGCGACAACACCGTCATCAAGGAAGGCCTGGTGGCCGGTGATCGCGTGGTGCTGGAAGGCACCGACCGCCTCAAGGACGGCAGCGACATTGAAGTGGTCAACGCCAGCAGCGAAGTGCCGACCACGCCGACCGAACACCTGCAAGGCAAGCCTGCGGCAAAAGGGGAGACCGGCGCTAACGCCGGCAAGGCGCAAAAGGTCGGTTCATGAACCTGTCGCGACTGTTTATCCTTCGCCCGGTTGCCACCACGCTGAGCATGCTGGCCATTGTCCTGGCCGGCATCATTTCTTACCGTTTGTTGCCAGTCTCGGCCTTGCCCCAGGTGGATTACCCGACGATCCGGGTGATGACCCTGTACCCCGGCGCCAGCCCGGACGTGATGACCAGCGCGGTCACTGCGCCGCTGGAGCGTCAGTTCGGGCAAATGCCCGGCCTCACCCAGATGGCGTCCACCAGTTCGGGCGGCGCCTCGGTGCTGACCCTGCGCTTTAACCTCGACATCAATATGGATGTCGCCGAGCAACAGGTGCAGGCCGCGATCAACGCCGCGACCAACCTGTTGCCCAAGGATTTGCCGGCGCCGCCGGTGTACAACAAGGTCAACCCGGCAGACACCCCGGTGCTGACCCTGGCAATTACCTCCAAGACCATGCTGCTGCCCAAGCTCAACGACTTGGTTGACACGCGCATGGCGCAAAAAATTGCACAGATCAGCGGCGTCGGCATGGTCAGCATCGCCGGTGGCCAGCGCCAGGCCGTGCGCATCAAGGTCAACCCCGAGGCCCTGGCGGCCAACGGCTTGAACCTGTCGGACGTGCGCACCCTGATCGCCGCCTCCAACGTCAACCAGCCCAAGGGTAACTTTGACGGCCCCACACGGGTATCGATGCTCGATGCCAACGACCAGTTGGTCTCGCCCGAGCAATACGCCGAACTCATATTGGCCTACAACAATGGCGCGCCGCTGCGCCTCAAAGACGTGGCACAGATCGTCGACGGCGCCGAAAACGAGCGCCTCGCTGCCTGGGCCAATGAAAACCAGGCCGTGCTGCTCAACATCCAGCGCCAGCCCGGCGCCAACGTGATCGAGGTAGTGGACCGTATCAAGGCGCTGCTGCCGAGCATCACCGATAACCTGCCGGCGGGCCTGGATGTGACGGTGCTTACCGACCGTACCCAGACCATTCGGGCCTCGGTGAAAGACGTACAGCACGAATTGCTGATCGCCATTGCCCTGGTGGTGATGGTGACGTTCCTGTTCCTGCGCCGGGTCAGTGCCACGATCATTCCGTCGATCGCCGTGCCGCTGTCGCTGGTGGGCACCTTTGGCGTGATGTACCTGGCAGGCTTCTCCATCAACAACCTGACGCTGATGGCCCTGACCATCGCCACCGGGTTTGTGGTGGACGATGCCATCGTGATGCTGGAGAACATCTCGCGCTACATCGAGGAAGGCGAGACGCCCATGGCGGCGGCGCTCAAGGGCGCCAAGCAAATCGGGTTCACCCTGATTTCCCTGACCCTGTCGCTGATCGCGGTACTCATTCCGCTGCTGTTCATGGCCGATGTGGTCGGGCGGCTGTTCCGCGAATTTGCCATCACCCTGGCGGTGGCGATCCTGATTTCCCTGGTGGTGTCCCTGACCCTGACGCCGATGATGTGCGCGCGCTTGCTCAAGCGCGAACCCAAGGAAGAAGAACAAGGTCGTTTCTACAAGGCCAGCGGCGCCTGGATCGATTGGTTGATCGAAGCCTACGGGCGCAAATTGCAGTGGGTGCTCAAGCACCAGCCGCTGACCCTGCTGGTGGCCATCGCCACCTTGGGCCTAACCGTGGTGCTGTACCTGGTGGTGCCCAAGGGCTTTTTCCCGGTACAGGATACCGGGGTGATCCAGGGCATATCGGAAGCACCGCAGTCGATTTCGTTTGCCGCCATGAGCCAGCGCCAGCAGGAATTGGCCAAGGTGATCCTGGCCGACCCATCGGTTGAAAGCCTGTCGTCCTATATCGGTGTGGATGGTGATAACGCCACTCTCAATAGCGGCCGTTTGCTGATCAACCTCAAGGCCCACGGCCTGCGCGACGTGAGCGCGGCCCAGGTCATCACGCGCCTGCAACCGCAGATCGACAAGCTGGTGGGCATTCGCCTGTTCATGCAGCCGGTGCAGGACCTGACCATTGAAGACCGCGTGAGCCGCACCCAGTACCAGTTCAGCATGTCCTCGCCGGACGCCGACCTGCTGGCGCTGTGGAGCGACAAGCTGGTGCACGCCTTGCGCCAGTTGCCGGAACTCACCGATGTGGCCAGCGACCTGCAGGACAAGGGCCTGCAAGTGTTCCTGGTGATCGACCGTGACGCCGCCTCGCGGCTGGGCGTGAGTGTGTCAACCATCACCGACGCACTCTATGACGCCTTCGGCCAGCGGCAGATTTCCACCATCTACACCCAGGCCAGCCAGTACCGTGTGGTATTGCAGGCCCAGTCCGGTGAAACCCTGGGGCCGGCGGCACTCAACCAGATCCATGTGAAAACCACCGACGGCGGCCAGGTGCGGTTGTCGAGCCTGGCGCATGTGGAGCAGCGTCAGGCGCAACTGGCAATCGCGCATATCGGCCAATTCCCGGCGGTGATGATGTCGTTCAACCTGGCCCCTGGCGTCGCGCTGGGCAAAGGCGTGGAGCTGATCAACCAGACCCAGAAGGACATCGGCATGCCGGTGGGCGTGCAGACCCAGTTCCAGGGCGCGGCCCAGGCGTTCGAAGCCTCGCTGTCGAGCACTTTGCTGCTGATCCTGGCGGCGGTGGTGACCATGTACATCGTGCTCGGCGTGTTGTATGAGAGTTACATTCACCCGATCACGATTCTCTCCACGTTGCCATCCGCCGCAGTCGGCGCCTTGCTCGCGTTGCTGCTCAGTGGCAATGACCTGGGCATGATCGCGATCATCGGCATTATCCTGCTGATCGGTATCGTCAAAAAGAACGCGATAATGATGATCGACTTTGCCCTCGACGCCGAACGCAACCAGGGTCTGGACCCGCAAACGGCAATTTATCAGGCGGCGTTGCTGCGTTTTCGGCCGATTTTGATGACCACCCTGGCCGCCTTGTTTGGTGCGGTGCCATTGATGCTGGCCACGGGTTCCGGCGCGGAGTTGCGCCAACCGCTGGGCCTGGTGATGGTCGGCGGCCTGCTGGTGAGCCAGGTGCTGACGCTGTTCACTACGCCGGTGATCTACCTGTATTTCGACCGCCTGGGCCGTCGCTGGCGCAAAGAGCCACAAAGCCTGGAGCCGGCTGAGTCATGAACCTGTCCGGACCTTTCATTCGCCGGCCAGTAGCCACCATGCTGCTGAGCCTGGCGATTATGTTGCTCGGTGGCGTGAGCTTCAACTTGCTGCCGGTGTCGCCGTTGCCGCAGATCGACTTCCCGGTGATCGTGGTGTCGGCCAGTTTGCCCGGCGCCAGCCCCGAGGTCATGGCGTCTACCGTGGCGACGCCGCTGGAACGCTCATTCGGCGCGATTGCCGGCATCACCACCATGAGCAGTTCGTCGAGCCAGGGCTCTACGCGGGTGATTCTGGCATTCGACTCCGACCGTGATATCAACGGTGCGGCGCGGGAAGTGCAGGCGGCCATCAATGCATCGCGCAACCTGCTGCCCAGTGGCATGCGCAGCATGCCGACCTACAAGAAGATCAACCCGTCCCAGGCACCGATCATGGTGTTGTCACTGACCTCCGACGTGTTGCAAAAGGGCGAACTGTACGACCTGGCCTCCACCATTCTTTCGCAAAGCCTGTCCCAGGTGCCGGGGGTAGGCGAAGTGCAGATCGGTGGCAGCTCCTTGCCGGCAGTGCGCATCGAGTTGGAACCCAAGGCCCTGGACCAATATGGCGTGGCCCTGGACGATGTGCGCAATACCATCGCCAATGCCAACCAGCGGCGGCCCAAGGGCTCCCTGGAAGACAGCGAGCGTAACTGGCAGATCCAGGCCAATGACCAGCTGGAAAAGGCCAAGGACTACGAGCCGCTGCTGATCCGCTACCAGAACGGCGCGGCCTTGCGCCTGGGGGATGTCGCCAAGATCAGCGATGGCGTGGAAGACCGCTACAACAGCGGCTTCTTCAACAATGATTCGGCGGTGCTGCTGGTCATCAACCGCCAGTCCGGCGCCAACATTATCGAGACCGTCCGGCAGATCAAGGCCCAGTTGCCGGCGTTGCAGGCGGTGCTGCCGTCCAGCGTCAAGCTCAACCTGGCCATGGACCGTTCGCCGGTGATCACCGCGACCCTGCATGAAGCCGAGATGACCCTGCTGATTGCCGTGGCCCTGGTGGTGCTGGTGGTGTACCTGTTCCTGGGTAACTTCCGCGCTTCGTTGATCCCGACCCTGGCGGTGCCGGTGTCGCTGGTCGGCACCTTTGCGGTGATGTACCTGTTTGGTTTTTCGTTGAACAATTTTTCGCTGATGGCGTTGATCCTGGCCACCGGCCTGGTGGTGGACGACGCCATCGTGGTGCTGGAAAACATTTCCCGGCATATCGACGACGGCGTGCCGCCGATGAAGGCGGCGTACCTGGGCGCCCAGGAAGTGGGCTTTACCTTGCTGTCGATGAACGTGTCGTTGGTGGCGGTGTTCCTGTCCATCCTGTTTATGGGCGGCATCGTCACCAACCTGTTCCGTGAGTTTTCCATCACCTTGTCGGCGGCGATCATAGTGTCGCTGATCGTCTCGCTGACCTTGACCCCGATGCTCTGCGCGCGCTGGCTCAAACCGCACGTCAAAGGGCACATGACCGGTTTGCAGCGCTGGAGCCAGAAGGTCAACGACCGCATGGTTGCAGCCTACGCCACCAGCCTGGACTGGGTGCTGCGCCATCGCCGCCTGACCCTGCTGAGCCTGTTGATCACCGTGGGCGTGAACATCGCGCTGTACGTGGTGGTGCCGAAAACCTTCATGCCGCAGCAGGACACCGGGCAGTTGATCGGTTTTGTGCGCGGCGATGATGGGCTGTCGTTCAATGTGATGCAGCCAAAAATGGAAACCTTCCGCAAGGCGGTCCTCAAAGACCCGGCGGTGCTCAGCGTGGCCGGCTTTATCGGTGGCAACAATGGCACTAACAATGCGGTGATGCTGGTGCGCCTCAAGCCGATTGCCGAACGCAAGCTCTCGGCCCAGGCAGTGATCGAGCGTCTGCGCAAGGAAGTGCCGCTGGTGCCGGGCGGACGGCTGTTCCTGATGGCCGACCAGGACCTGCAATTTGGTGGCAGCCGTGACCAGACCAGCGCCCAATACTCCTACATCCTGCAAAGCGGCGACCTGGCTGCGTTGCGCTTGTGGTACCCGAAAGTGGTCGCTGCCATGCGCGAGCTACCGGAGCTGACCGCCATCGACGCCCGCGAAGGTCGCGGTGCGGCGCAGGTGACGCTGGTGGTCGACCGCGACCAGGCCAAGCGCCTGGGCATCGACATGAGCATGGTCACCTCGGTGTTGAACAACGCCTACAGTCAGCGGCAGATTTCTACTATCTATGACAGCCTCAACCAGTATCAGGTGGTGATGGAGGTCAACCCGAAATACGCCCAGGACCCGATCACCTTGAACCAGATGCAGGTGATCACCTCCACGGGCGCGCGGGTGCCGTTGTCGACCATTGCCCATTACGAAAACAGCCTGGCCGACGACCGTGTCAGCCATGAAGGCCAGTTTGCCTCGGAAAATATTGCCTTCGACATGTCGCCCGGCGTAACGGTGGAGCAGGGCACGGCCGCTATCGAGCGGGCGATTGCCAAGGTCGGTTTGCCCGAAGACGTGATCGCCAAGATGGCCGGCACCGCCGATGCGTTTGCGGCGACCCAGAAGGGCCAGCCGTTCATGATTCTTGGCGCGCTGGTGGCGGTGTACCTGGTGTTGGGCATTCTGTATGAAAGCTATATTCACCCGCTGACCATCCTGTCGACCTTGCCGTCGGCCGGTGTCGGCGCGCTGCTGTCGATCTACCTGCTGGGCGGTGAATTCAGCCTGATATCCTTGCTCGGTCTGTTCCTGCTGATCGGCGTGGTGAAGAAGAATGCGATCCTGATGATTGACCTGGCGCTGCAGCTGGAGCGCCACGATGGCATGAGCCCGTTGGAGTCGATCCGCAGCGCCTGCCTGTTGCGCCTGCGGCCGATTTTGATGACCACGCTCGCCGCCATCCTCGGCGCCTTGCCGTTGCTGCTCGGTTCCGGCGATGGCGCCGAAATGCGCCAGCCGCTGGGCCTGACCATTATCGGTGGGCTGGTGTTCAGCCAGATCCTGACTCTTTACACCACTCCGGTGGTTTACCTTTATCTTGACCGCGCGCGCCATCGCTTCAACGCCTGGCGTGGCGTGCGTACCGATGCTGCCTTGGATACTGCGCTATGACCGATTCAACGAATGCCCAGACACTGTGGCGAGGGAGCTTGCTCCCGCTGGGCTGCGCAGCGGCCCCAGATAGTCGACCTCGCCACGCCACACGTATCGGCAAGGGTGTGAAGGGGGTAACGATGCTGTTGTGCGGCGCCTTGCTCAGTGCCTGCGCCATCGGCCCGGATTACAAGCGCCCGGAGGTGGTCGAACCCGCGCAGTTCAAGGAAGCCCAGGGCTGGCGCCAGGCCAACCCAAGCGATTCCCTGGCCCGTGGCGCCTGGTGGGAGTTGTACGGTGACCGTCAACTTAACGAGCTGGTCACGCGCCTTAACAATTCCAACCAAACCGTGGCCCAGGCCGAAGCGCGCTTTCGCCAGGCCCAGGCCCAGGTGCGCAGCGCACGCGGGGCGTTTTTCCCAACGGTGGACTTCAGTGCCGGTAAAACCCGTGCCAGTCAGGGCACCGGCAGCAGTAACGCCAGCCTCAGCAGTTCCAGCAGTGGTATTCGTGACACGCTCAATACCCAGTTGGGCGTGAGTTGGGAGGCCGATGTGTGGGGCAAGTTGCGCCGTGGTCTTGAAGCGAATGAGGCGACGGCTGAGGCCAGTTCCGCGGATCTGGCGGCGATGCGTTTGAGCCAGCAGTCGGAGTTGGTGCAGGACTATCTGCAACTGCGCGTGATGGACGAGCAGACACGTTTGCTGCAGGCCACGCTGGAGACTTATCAGCGCTCCCTGAAGATGACTGAAAACCAGTACCGGGCGGGGGTTTCCGACAAAGCCGCGATTGCTCAGGCACAGACCCAACTGAAGACGACCCAGGCCAGTTTGATCGACTTGATCTGGCAGCGTGCGCAGTTGGAAAACGCCATCGCAGTGTTGATCGGCGAAGCGCCGGCCAACTTCAATCTGGCGGTGAGCAAAGACATACCTGCCTTGCCGCAGATTCCGCTGAGTGTGCCATCGCAATTGCTTGAGCGGCGCCCGGACATTGCGTCGGCGGAGCGCTCAGTGATTGCGGCCAACGCGAATATCGGTGTGGCCAAGGCGGCTTATTACCCGGACCTGACCTTGAGCCTGGCGGGCGGGTATTCCAGCAGCACCTATGCTGATTGGATCAGTTTGCCGAACCGGTTCTGGTCGGTGGGGCCCAAGCTTGCGATGACCTTGTTTGACGGTGGGCAGCGTTCGGCTGAGGTTGATCGTAGTGTGGCGTCTTATGACGAGACGGTGGCCAAGTACCGCCAGACCGTACTGGATGGTTTCCGCGAAGTGGAAAACTATATGGTGCAGTTGAAGGTGCTGGAAGATGAGGCGGTGGTCAGCAATGAAGCCCTGGAGGCCGCGCGCGAGTCCCTGCGCTTGACGCAGAATCAGTACAAGGCCGGGTTGATCGCCTACCTGGATGTGGTGACGGTGCAGGCCACTGCGTTGAGCAATGAGCGCACGGTCTTGACCCTGTTGCAGACGCGGTTGGTGGCAAGTGTGCAGTTGATTGCGGCGTTGGGTGGCGGCTGGGACGGGCAGACGTCTTTGGCTGAGAAGCAGTGACTGAGTAGCTATTAAAAACAACTCAAGCACCTTCCCAATCAAGGCTGGGCACTGTCACTGTGGCGAGGGAGCTTGCTCCCGCTGGGCTGCGCAACAGCCCCATAACACTTGCGGGCGCTGCGTACCCGAGCGGGAGCAAGCACCCTCGCCACAACAGCCCGCACTTGTTACTCCTCGGCACATTGCTGATCAAAATCCGCCCGCGCCTGTTCAATCGCCCACGGCCTGATTTTCAAGCAGATGATCCTGCTCAGCGGGCTGAAGCAGGTGGCATTTCAAGGTCAGTAGATTGGCGTCAAAATGCCACTAATGGCCCCGTGATAATTAATCAAACCGACAATAATTATTCTCGCTACAATCGCCGGCTTTGCCACTTGGCACGGGCGTTTTCAGGCCCGTCAGTCTTGAGAAGTCCCATGCTGATCGGTAGTTATTCCCCCTCTCTGGTCGTCATCTCCCTGTGCGTCGCGATCCTGGCGTCCTATACCGCGCTGGACTTGGCCGGCCGTATTGCGACCGCCAGGGGCCGCGCAGCGTACATGTGGATGACCGGCGGGGCATTGGCCATGGGCGTGGGCGTTTGGTCCATGCACTTTATCGGCATGCTGGCGTTGCGCCTGCCCTTTGCCCTCGGGTTTGACCTGGGTATCACCGCGCTGTCGTTATTGATCGCCGTGTTATCCAGTGGCTTTGCACTGTGGCTGGTCAGCCAGCCACGTCTGCCGGCTTGGCAGTTGGCATTTGGCGCGTTGGTGATGGGGGCTGGTATTGCCTGCATGCACTACACCGGCATGGCCGCGATGCGCATGACCCCGGGCATCGATTACGACCCCGCCCTGTTTGGCGCCTCATTGTTGATCGCCGTGCTGGCGTCCGGCGCGGCCTTGTGGATCGCTTTCAACTTGCGGCGCAACACGCCTTACGTACGCCTGGCGCGGGGGGGCGCCGCGGTGGTGATGGGCATTGCGATCGTCGGTATGCACTACACCGGCATGGCTGCCGCGCGTTTTGATGACAACAGTTTCTGCGGCGCCGCGCTGACGGGCCTGAGTGGCAAGGGCCTGGATAACCTGGTGCTGGTCACTTCGCTGGCGGTCTTGATCATCGCGTTATTGACCTCATTGCTCGACGCCCGGCTTGAAGCCCGCACCGCCGTGCTCGCAGACTCACTGACCCTGGCCAACCAGGAACTCACCCATCTGGCCCTGCATGACATGCTCACCGGGCTGCCTAATCGCACCTTGCTCGCCGACCGCATTCAACAAGCCATACAGGCGGTCAGGGAGCAGGGTGGTTGTTTTGCGTTGATGTTTATCGACCTGGACGGTTTCAAGCCGGTCAATGATGCATTTGGCCACCACATGGGTGACCAATTACTGCGCGAGGTGGGTTTGCGTCTGCGTGAGGACCTGCGCAGCCAGGACACCCTGGCGCGCATCGGTGGCGATGAGTTTGTGCTGCTGGTGCAGTTGACCCAGCCGGACGACGCCATGGGCTTGGCCGAGCGCCAGGTTGGCTTGATCAACCGTACGTTCAAGGTAGCCGAGCATGAACTGAAGATCTCCGCGAGCATCGGCATTGCCATGTTCCCCGGTAACGGCGTTAACCCTCAGGAACTGCTGATGAACGCTGATGCCGCCATGTACCACGCCAAGGGCATGGGCAAGAACGGTTACAGCTTCTTTGATGTGTCGATGAACACCAATGCGCGCAAACAGCTGCAGTTGTTGCAGGACCTGCGCAACGCCGTTGAGCACCAACAGTTCCGCCTGTACTACCAGCCCAAGTTCGACGCGCTCAGCGGTATTGCGGTCGGCGCCGAAGCTTTGTTGCGTTGGGAGCACCCGCAACAGGGGCTGTTGTTGCCGGCGATGTTCATCGAGCTGGCGGAAAAAACCGGGTTGATTATTCCCATCGGCGAGTGGGTGCTCAACGAGGCTTGCCGCCAGATGGCTGTCTGGTACGCGCAGGGTTATGAAGACTGGCGCATTGCAGTCAACCTGTCGGCGTTGCAGTTCTGCCATGCAGGGTTGGTTAAAAGTGTCGCGCAGGCGCTGGAGCGTCACCGCTTGCCGGCCAACAGCCTGACCCTGGAAATCACCGAAACCACTGCCATGAGCGATGCCGATGCGAGCATGACGGTGCTGCAGCAACTGTCGGACATGGGCGTGGACCTGTCCATAGACGACTTCGGCACCGGTTATTCGAGCCTGATGTACCTCAAACGGTTGCCCGCCAACGAGCTGAAGATCGACCGCGGGTTTGTGCGCGACCTTGAACACGACAGCGACGACGCCGCCATCGTCTCGGCCATTGTCGCCCTCGGCCAGGCGCTAGGGCTGCGCATTGTCGCCGAAGGCGTGGAGACCGATGTGCAGCAAAGTTTCCTCACCCGGCTGGGGTGCAACGCGCTGCAAGGCTACTTGCTGGGCCACCCATTGCCGGCCGAGGGGTTCATGGCCGATATCCAGCGCGCCGAAGACGCCTTGGCGCCTGACAAAAGCCATGGATGACGGGTATTCTTGGATCCAACCTTAAACCGTTGGTTTATTCAGGAGACCGCACGCATGGACAAAGTCGTCATTATCACTGGAGGCAGCCGTGGTATCGGCGCTGAGACGGCCTTGCTGGCTGCACGCCAGGGCTACCGCATTTGCATCAACTACCAGTCTGATGAGGCAGCGGCCCAGCGTGTACTGGACCAGGTGCGCGCCTTGGGTGCACAGGCCATTGCGGTGCGGGCCGATGTCAGCATCGAGGATGAAGTGATCGCATTGTTCAATCGTGTTGATGCCGAGCTTGGGCGCGTGACGGCCCTGGTCAACAACGCCGGCACCGTGGGGCATAAGTCGCGGGTCGATGAAATGTCCGAGTTCCGCATCCTCAAAATCATGAAGACCAATGTGCTGGGGCCGATCCTGTGTGCCAAGCAAGCGGTGCTGCGCATGTCGCCCAGGCATGGCGGGCAGGGCGGCAGCATCGTCAACGTGTCGTCGGTAGCCGCGCGCCTGGGTTCGCCGGGCGAATATGTCGACTATGCCGCGTCCAAGGGCGCGCTGGACACCTTCACCATCGGCCTGTCCAAAGAGGTGGCGGGTGAAGGGATCCGTGTCAACGCGGTGCGCCCTGGCTACATCTTTACCGACTTCCATGCCCTGAGCGGCGACCCGGACCGAGTCAGCAAGCTGGAGTCCGGCATCCCCATGGCCCGTGGCGGGCGCCCGGATGAAGTGGCGGAGGCGATTATCTGGTTGTTGTCGGACAAGGCTTCGTATACCACTGGCACTTTTCTGGATTTGGGCGGTGGCCGTTGAGTCTTTAGCGCCAGTCAAGGCGCCATCGCGGGCAAGCCCGGCTCCCACAGTGGAACGCATTTCACTGTGGGAGCCGGGCTTGCCCGCGATGGCGTCAGATAAGGCAACAACCGAGCCTAGAAGGACCGCACAATGCGCCCGAGTGTTTCCATGGCCGTTTCCGATGCCTCGGTCCACGGGCTGCCGTAGTTCAAGCGAATGCAATTTCTGAAGCGCTGGGTCGCCGAAAAAATCGGCCCCGGCGCAATGCTGATGCCCTGGGCCAGGGCCATTTGGAACAGCTTCAACGAATCGGTTTGCTCCGGCAGTTCCAGCCACAGGAAATAGCCGCCAGCCGGCTGGCTGACCCGCGTCTGTGCCGGGAAATAGCGCGCGATGGCGGCCAGCATGGCGCTCTGCTGTTCTTCTAGGGCGTAGCGCAATTTACGCAGGTGCCGGTCATAGCCGCCGTGTTGCAGGTAGTCCGCAATCGCCGCCTGGGCCGGCATCGAGGGGCACAGCGAAGTCATCAGCTTCAGGCGTTCAACCTTCTGCGCATAGCGCCCGGCCGCTACCCAGCCGACGCGATAGCCAGGTGCCAGGCTCTTGGCGAAGGAACCACAGTGCATCACCAGCCCTTCAGTGTCGAAGGCCTTGGCCGGTTTTGGCGCGTGCTGCCCGTAATACAACTCGGCGTACACATCGTCCTCGATCATCGGCACTTGATGGCTGCGCAGCAGCTCCACCAGCGCCTGTTTTTTCGCCTCTGGCAGCGTGGCGCCCATGGGGTTCTGGAAGCTGGTCATGGTCCAGCAGGCTTTGATCGGGTAGCGCTCAAGGGTTTGCGCCAGGGCATTGAGGTCGATGCCATCGCGCGGGTGTACAGGGATTTCCACCGCCTTGAGCTTCAGGCGTTCGAGCACTTGCAGGCAGGCATAGAACGCCGGGGCTTCGATAGCGACCAGGTCGCCCGGCTCGGTCACCGCTTGCAGGCACAGGTTCAGCGCTTCCAGGGCGCCGTTGGTGATCAGCAGCTCTTCCATCGGCAGCATCAAGCCGCCCACCATGTAGCGCAGGGCGATCTGGCGGCGCAGTTGCGGGTTGCCCGGCGACATGTCGGTGACCACCAGGCGCGGGTCCATCTCACGGCCGGCACTGGCCAACGAGCGCGCCAGGCGTGGCAACGGGAACAACATGGGGCTGGGGAAGGCCGAGCCGAACGGTACGGTGTTGGGGTCTTTGATGGAGTCGAGCACTGAGAACACCAACTCACTCACATCGACTTCGGTGGACTCGTGCACCTGTTCACTCACCACCGGCTCGGAAAACGGGCTGGGCGCGTGAGTGTTGACGAAGTAGCCGGAGCGCGGCCGCGCACGAATCAGGCCACGGCGTTCGAGCAGGTAGTAAGCCTGGAACACCGTGGACGGGCTGACCCCATAGGTCTGGCTGGCATAGCGCACTGAGGGCACTCGCTGGCCAGGGCCGAGGACGCCGGAGCGAATCAGTTCTGCGATGTCGTCGGCAAATTTTTCGTAGCGTTTCATGGGGGCCTGATTAACGTTCCAATAGTGTTCGCAGGGCAAAATGTGGGAGCTGGCTTGCCTGCGATGACGGTGGCACATTCAACATCATCCGTGCCAGACCGGGCGCCATCGCAGGCAAGCCAGCTCCCACACTTGATCTTCTGTGTGTGTTGGATATCAACGATTCAACGGCGCCACAAAGCGACTGTCCGCTGCACTGTAAATCCACGGTTCATCCACATCCACAACCTTGAAGCGCAAGGTCTGCGAGCTGCTCGCCGGTTTATCGGCCAGCAACGCCACCGACACCGGCACATCGCTGATTTCCCCCGGCGCCAGGCTGAGCCGGGTCTTGCCTTGCAACTGGAAGCCCTCGGCGTCCACCAGTTCCAGGCGGTAATCCTGGCGCTGCTGGGTCTTGTTGATGACCTTCAAGCTGTAGATGTTTTCGATCAGCCCCTGGCTGTTTTCACGGAACATGCCACGGTCCTTGGTCACGTCCAGCGACACCATTGGTCGTTCAATCAAGGCCACCACCAAGGCGGCGATCATCACCAGCAGCACGGCACTGTAGCCGATCAGGCGTGGCCTGAGCAGGTGCGTTTTGCCACCTTGCAGTTGATGTTCGCTGGTATAGCTGACGAGACCACGGGCATAGCCCATCTTGTCCATGATCGAATCGCAGGCGTCGATGCATGCGGCGCAGCCAATGCATTCCATTTGCAGGCCATCGCGGATATCGATGCCGGTGGGGCACACTTGCACGCACAGTTGGCAGTCGATGCAATCCCCCAGGCCAACCTGCGCCGGTTTCACCTCGCGTTTGCGCGGGCCTCGGCTTTCGCCACGCGCCGCGTCGTAGGAAATGGTCAGGGTGTCTTTGTCGAACATCACGCTCTGAAAACGTGCATACGGGCACATGTGCATGCACACCGCTTCGCGCAGCCAGCCGGCGTTGATGTAGGTGGCTGCGGTAAAAAACAGCACCCAGAACAGGCTCACACCGCCCATCTGCCAGGTCAGCAACTCACTGGCCAGCGGGCGGATTGGCGTGAAGTAGCCGACAAACGTCAGCCCGGTCAGCACGCTGATACCCAGCCATAGCGTATGTTTTGCCGAACGCCGCGCCAGTTTGTTGAGACTCCAGGGTGCCGCTTGCAGTTTGATGCGTTGGTTGCGTTCACCTTCGGTGACCTTTTCACACCACATGAACAGCCAGGTGAACGAGCTTTGCGGGCAGGTGTAGCCGCACCAAACGCGGCCGGCAAATACGGTAATGGCAAACAGGCCGAAAGCGCAGATGATCAACAGCGCCGACAGCAGGATGAAATCCTGGGGCCAGAAGGTGGCACCGAAGATGTGGAATTTGCTTTCGGCCAAGTCCCACAGCACGGCTTGGCGCCCGGACCAGTTCAGCCACACGGTGCCAAAAAACGCCAGGAACAGCACAGCGGCACCGCCCACACGCAAAGTGCGGAACACGCCGGTGAAGCTGCGGGTATGGATCAGGTTGTCACTGGATTTGGCCTTCACCTTCTTTGGGTGTATGGGCTCAAAGGTGTCCACGGTTGGGATTCTTTCGCTCATGGTCGTTCGCTCATCAGCCTCCATCAGGCCAATGAACTATGAACTTCACGCTGTTTGCATAACAGACTCAGGTAGGTCGATAAAAAGCGGATCAGATGGGCTTTCTATACGTCACTGTGACAATGTGCTGCACCCCGTAGCGCCTGGGGTGCAGCTGGCTTGTGCGCGGGTTGATACAGATCAATCAAATCACCGAATCACTGTCGGTCGCCTTCAAGTGTTTGCGACCGTCCCTTGCACCGGCGACGGTCAGTGCGTCCGCTTCGGCTTCAGTGATGTAGACCCGATCGCCTTTTAACTCTACAAAAGACATGGATTTGGCGCTGTCGGTACTCACCGTCACACCCGTGGCGGGCAGGGCGTATTCCTGGCCGTCGTCAGCGACCTTGAAAAAGCACGTTTGATTGTCGATACGTACAGGCATGGTGCTCTCCTTTTTATGGGCAGTCATGGGTTAGGGCGTCGCGCAGTGCCAGGTGTTCCAGGCAACTGACTGGCGGTCGGCGCTGTCCATCGTCTAACCACACTAAAACGGATAACGACCATGGACGCCTGGTGGCAAGAAGTGCTTCAAACCCTGCATGCAGAATTTGCTGACATCGCTGATGCAAAGCAGCTCACTCAGATAACCGTTCGCCTGCTTATCGCCGCGATCCTGGGCGGTATCCTGGGGTTTGAGCGTGAGCAAAAGGGCAAGGCGGCGGGGGTGCGCACCCACATGCTCGTGGCCTTGGGCGCTGCACTGTTTGTGCTGGTGCCGCAGATGTCAGGCAGCCAGTCGGACGCCATGAGCAGGGTCTTGCAGGGGGTTATCGCCGGGATCGGCTTCCTGGGTGCCGGCACTATCCTCAAGGGCAAGGAGGATGAAGAGGGCCAGCACGTCAAAGGCCTGACCACCGCTGCCGGGTTGTGGATGACCGCCGCCATTGGCGTGGCGGCAGGGGTTGGGCGTGAATCAACGGCGGTATTGAGTACACTGCTGGCGCTCGTTGTACTTGGCTTAATGCCCAAAGTCGTCAGGCTCTTCGAGAAGGAACGTTGAGTCCATGATCAGTGAGCCTTCATCCTTGATTTAATGTGTGTTGGGTTGAGCGCCTCGGTGATGGTGTTCATATCCATCACCGTTTGGGTTGTGTCCTTCACGCACCCATTCAGGTGCTCGAATGCTCCGGCCGTGCCTTTGAAAAACTCATAGACATGGCGAAAGCCATAATCGTCCTTACCCGATATCAACTTTAACAGTAAGGCGATTTTCTGTTTGTCATAGGCTGCCTGATAGTCGCTGAAATAAAGTTGGGTGGATAATTTTACGCAGGCCTCGTCACTATTTTTTTGCAGGAACTTGCCGATGTCCGTCAGGAGGTGAGCAACTTCCTCGGCGTCTGGTTCTTTCAACATGGAGTCGACACTTTCCTGGCTGAAATGCATGCGCATTTCATTGAGGACTTTACGCGACTTCAGGTCGTTGGGCGCACGCAAAACCTGGGCGATGTCCTCCTCTGTGAGGCTTGCTTTAAGCTCGGTGAGATAACGCCGGCTGACGGAAACGTCTGAATGTACGTGTTGGTGGCGGCTTTGCTTCACGTGAATGTCCGACATGGTATTAACCTGCTCGCGTTTAAGAGGGGGGTAAATGAAATGTGCTCAAGTAAGCGCGTGTGGGACTGTAGCAATAGGCGCACAGGCGAGATGTAGGCTATTTCACCTGTGCGCGCAGGTTAATGCGTTTTTAAGGCAGGCATCCTGACGCGAGTACGCGTGTGAGTGATGGCGTTGATCAACAAGGTTGAACAATCACCGGCGGCATGGTTGTGGGCGGTTCCTCCACGGGGGGCGGCAGGTTTTCCGGTGGTTCCTTCTCCGGGATCGGTTCCGGTTCACTCGGCGGCAGCGTTGGATTGTCGATATTCGGGTCCGGGGTTTCAGCCGGGATCGGGATATTCATCGGTGTGGCCTCCTTTGTGCTTTGCTCTATCGGTGGACAACCGCCGGGCAGGTTTGATTCCCGCCCAATGGCGGCACATCCACCTGAACTTTTCAGCGCAGCCCAGGCTCGGACCTATTACGGCCCTGCTCAGGGAGAGCGTCGCCGTCTCAGAATTCGGATCAAGCAAAGAGCGTCCACAGGGCGTAAGGGGAAGATGCTCGATGACTGCTGAAACACTGACTCCAGAAGACTCCATATTGCCGCTGTCCCAGGCCTTGTTGTTGCCAAGGATCGCGATTGAAAGCACTACGCCCGTCATTGATGGCGGCGAATTTGCTGTGAAGGCCGTGGTGGGCCAGCGCGTCACCGTCACCAGCAAGGTGTTTGCCGACGGCCATGACAAGCTCGCCGTGCTGATCCGCTGGCGCCCGCTGCAGGACGAAAGCTGGCACAGCGTAGTGATGACGGATGTGGGCAACAATGGCTGGGAGGGCGCGTTTACCGTGGCCCAGCAAGGCCCGCACGAATACTGCATCGAAGCCTGGATTGATACCTTTGCGAGCTTCTGCTACGAACTGCGCAAAAAACATGAGGCCGGTGTGCCGGTCAGCCTTGAGCTGCAGGAAGGCCGCAGCCTGGTGTTGCAGGCCGCCGAGCGTAGCGACAATGAGTTACGCGACCGCTTGATGCTGCTGCACCACGAGCTGTCGGGCTTGCTGGAAACCGAGCAGGTCGCGCAGTTCTTGCACGAAGACAGTGCACATTTGATGACCCAGGCCGACCACCGCGCTTACTTGAGCATCAGCACCGTATACCCGCTCGACGTGGAGCGTGAGGCCGCACAATTTGCCAGTTGGTACGAGCTGTTTCCGCGCTCGGTCACCGACGATCCGGCGCGCCACGGCACCTTTAATGACGTGCATGCGCGGCTGTCGATGATCCATGACATGGGCTTTGACGTGCTGTATTTTCCGCCGATCCACCCGATCGGCCGCAGCCATCGCAAGGGCAAGAATAACTCGCTGACCGCAGGCGCCGATGACCCCGGCAGCCCTTATGCGATCGGTAGCGAGGAGGGCGGCCATGAAGCCATCCACCCGCAGTTGGGCAGCCGCGAGGACTTCCGCCGGCTGGTCAAGGCCGCCGCCGAGCATGGCCTGGAAATCGCCCTCGACTTTGCCATTCAGTGCTCCCAGGACCACCCGTGGCTCAAGCAGCATCCAGGCTGGTTCAACTGGCGCCCGGACGGCACGATCAAATACGCCGAAAACCCGCCGAAGAAATACCAGGATATCGTTAACGTCGATTTCTATGCCGCCGACTCTATTCCGAGCCTGTGGACCGAGTTGCGCGACATTGTTATAGGTTGGGTGCAAGAGGGCGTGAAAACCTTTCGCGTGGATAACCCGCACACCAAGCCGCTACCGTTTTGGCAATGGCTGATCAGTGACGTGCGCTCCAGGCACCCGGAGGTGATCTTCCTGGCTGAAGCCTTCACCACGCCAGCGATGATGGCGCGCTTGGGCAAGGTCGGTTATTCCCAGAGCTACACCTACTTCACCTGGCGTAACACCAAGGCCGAGTTGAGCGAGTACTTCACACAGTTGAACGAATCGCCGTGGCGCGAGTGCTTCAGGCCGAATTTCTTTGTCAATACCCCGGACATCAACCCCGGCTTCCTGCACGAATCCGGGCGCCCGGGCTTTCTCATCCGCGCCGCCCTGGCCACCATGGGCTCAGGCTTGTGGGGCATGTATTCGGGGTTTGAACTGTGCGAAGCGGCGCCGGTACCGGGTAAGGAGGAATACCTGGACTCGGAAAAATACGAAATCCGCCCCAGGGACTTCACCGCGCCCGGCAACATCATTGCCGAGGTCGCCCAGCTCAATCGTATTCGTCGGCAGAACCCGGCACTGCACACCCATCTGGGCTTGAAGCTCTATAACGCCTGGAACGACAACATCCTGTACTTCGGCAAGCGCAGCGATGACGGCAGCAATTTTATCCTGGTGGCGGTCAACCTTGACCCGTTTAACGCCCAAGAGGCCCATTTCGAATTGCCCCTGTGGGAGCTGGGCCTGCCGGACGATGCCCAGACCCAAGGCGAAGACCTGATGAATGGCCATCGCTGGACCTGGTATGGCAAGAACCAGTGGATGCGCATCGAGCCGCAGATGCCATTCGGGATCTGGCGTATCACCGTCTCCTGAGCCTGACAGGGATTAACTGTCAGGGATCAACGGTGGGAGCTGGCTTGCCTGCGATAGCGGTATGTCAGCACCGAAAAGGCTAGCTGGCCCACCGCTATCGCAGGCAAGCCAGCTCCCACCTTGATTGCATGTCTTCTGCACAATTTTCAGTGTTCCAGGAGTTTCCAATGGCGAAGAAACCCACCCCAGCCACTTTTATCAAAGACCCGCTCTGGTACAAGGACGCGGTGATCTACCAAGTTCACGTCAAATCCTATTTCGACTCCAATAATGACGGTATCGGCGACTTTCCCGGCCTGATCGCCAAGCTCGACTACATCGCCGATCTGGGCGTCAACACCATCTGGCTGCTGCCGTTCTACCCGTCGCCGCGCCGCGACGACGGCTATGACATCGCCGAGTACCGTGGCGTGCACAGCGACTACGGGACGATGGCCGACGCCAAGCGCTTTATCAGTGAGGCGCACAAACGGGGCCTGCGGGTCATCACTGAACTGGTGATCAACCACACCTCCGACCAGCATCCGTGGTTCCAGCGGGCGCGCAAGGCCAAGCCGGGCTCGGCGGCACGGGACTTCTACGTGTGGTCCGATGACGACCAGAAGTACGACGGCACCCGCATCATTTTCCTCGACACCGAAAAGTCCAACTGGACCTGGGACCCGGTCGCCGGCCAGTACTTCTGGCACCGGTTCTATTCGCACCAGCCGGACCTGAACTTCGATAACCCGCAAGTCATGAAAGCCGTGCTCTCGGTGATGCGCTACTGGTTGGACATGGGCATCGACGGCCTGCGTCTGGACGCCATTCCCTACCTGATCGAACGCGACGGCACCAACAACGAGAACCTGCCGGAAACCCACGGCGTGCTCAAGCAGATCCGCGCCGAGATCGACGCGCATTACCCCGACCGCATGCTGTTGGCCGAAGCCAACCAGTGGCCGGAAGATACTCAGCTGTACTTTGGTGACAAAAAAGGCGACGACGGCGATGAATGCCACATGGCCTTCCACTTCCCGCTGATGCCGCGCATGTACATGGCGCTGGCCCAGGAAGATCGTTTCCCGATTACCGATATTCTGCGCCAGACCCCGGAGATCCCCGCCAACTGCCAGTGGGCGATCTTCCTGCGCAACCACGATGAACTGACCCTTGAAATGGTCACCGACAAAGAGCGCGACTACCTGTGGAACTACTACGCCGCCGACCGCCGTGCGCGCATTAACCTGGGCATTCGTCGGCGCCTGGCGCCGCTGATGGAGCGTGACCGTCGCCGCGTTGAACTGCTCAACAGCTTGTTGCTGTCGATGCCCGGCACGCCGACGTTGTACTACGGCGATGAAATCGGCATGGGCGACAACATCTACCTGGGCGACCGCGACGGCGTGCGTACGCCGATGCAATGGTCCATCGACCGTAACGGCGGCTTCTCGCGCGCCGACCCGGCCAGCCTGGTGTTGCCGCCGATCATGGACCCGCAATATGGCTACCTGTCGGTCAACGTCGAAACCCAGGCCCAGGACCCGCATTCGCTGCTGAACTGGACCCGGCGCATGTTGGCGGTGCGTAAGCAGTCCAAGGCCTTCGGGCGTGGAAGCCTGAAAATGCTCTCGCCGAGCAACCGCCGCATCCTGGCGTATACCCGTGAGTTCACCGGCGACGATGGCCGCACGGAAACCATCCTGTGCGTGGCCAACGTGTCGCGCAGCGCCCAGGCGGCCGAGCTGGACTTATCCGCCTTCGCCGGCATGGTGCCGGTGGAGATGCTCGGCGGTAACGCGTTCCCGCCCATCGGCCAGCTGAATTTCCTGCTGACTTTGGCGCCGTATGGTTTCTATTGGTTTGTGCTGGCGGCCGAAAACCAGATGCCCAGCTGGCATGTGGAGCCGGCGCAGAGCATGCCGGATTTCACCACGCTGGTGCTCAAACAACGCATGGAAGAGTTACTCGACGAGCCGTGCCGCACCACCCTGGAGCACACCTCGCTGCCGGCATGGTTGCCCAAGCGGCGCTGGTATGCCGGTAAAGACACGGCCATCGACCAGGTGCAAATTGCCTACGGCGTGCGGTTTGGCGACCCGCAGCATCCGGTGCTGCTCAGTGAGGTCGAGGTGACCAGCGGCGGCCAGGTCAGTCGTTATCAATTGCCGTTCGGCTTTTTAGCCGAAGACCAGTTCACCAGTGCCTTGCCCCAGCAACTGGCGCTAGCCCGCGTACGCCGGGGGCGTCAGGTTGGGCTCGTTACCGATGCCTTTAGCCTGGAACACTTTATCCGGGCGGTGATCCAGGGTTTGCAGGCGGGCACCGTGTTGACTACTCACGAAGGTGATTTGCGTTTTGAAGCCACGCCGCACTTGGCCGCGCTGCAACTGACCGATGAGGCGCAGGTGCGCTACCTGTCGGCCGAGCAGTCCAACAGTTCGGTGGTGGTGGGCGAGAGCCTGGTGCTCAAGCTGATCCGCAAAGTCAGCGCCGGGGTGCACCCGGAGCTGGAAATGAGCGCTTACCTGACGGCCGCCGATTACCCGAATATTTCGCCGTTGCTGGGCTCGATGATTCGTCGCGATGGCCAGGGGCAGGACAACCTGCTGATGATTGCCCAAGGCTACCTGAGCAACCAGGGCGACGCCTGGAGCTGGACCCAGAACAACCTGGAGCGCGCGATTCGCGACGAGCTGGCCCAAGCGATTTCCGAGCAGGAGCAGCATTACAACGCCTTGGGTGAACTGCAGGATTTTGCCGGTTTACTCGGCCAGCGCCTGGGCGAAATGCACGGGGTGCTGGCAGCACAAACCACCAACCAAGACTTCAAGCCCGAGACCACCACGGCCAAGGACACCCAGGCCTGGGCCAAGGACGTCGGCGCGCAGATCGACCGCGCGCTGCAGTTGTTAAAACTTCATCAAAGCCAGTTGAACCCCGCCGATCAGGCGCTGGTCAGTGAAATGCTGGGGCAGAAAAAAGCGCTGGCCAGCAGTGTCCAGGCTCTGGCGAAAGCCACGGCCGGCGGTTTGCGCATTCGGGTCCACGGTGACTTGCACCTGGGGCAGGTCCTGGTGGTCAAGGGCGATGCGTATTTGATCGACTTTGAAGGCGAGCCGGCGCGCCCGCTGCATGAACGGCGCGGCAAGCACAGCCCGTATAAAGATGTAAGTGGCGTGCTGCGCTCGTTTGATTACGCCGCCGCCATGGCCCTGAATGTGCAAGGTGTGGATCACTCGCCGCAAGCGGATACCGCCCGCCAGCGTGTGACTGATCGTTACCTGAGTGAAGCGCGCAAGGCATTTATCCAGGCTTATCATCAGGCTACGTCTACACTGGCGCATGACTGGCAGGATGCCAATGGGCAGGACGCAGCGCTGACGTTGTTCAGCCTGGAGAAGGCCGCGTACGAAGTGGCTTACGAAGCAGAAAATCGCCCGACCTGGTTGCCGGTGCCCCTGCAAGGGCTGCACGGTTTACTTAGCGGGCTGCTATCTCAAGCGAATAATGCACGCGGTGGGGAGACGTCATGAGTTTTACACAGAGAGAACCGCTGCAAGCGAAGTTGACCGCCATGCCGGCGCCCAAAGATGTAGAAGCGCTGGTGCGCGCGGAACACCCGGACCCTTTTTCCATCCTGGGGCCGCACGATGACGAGCAGGGCGGGCAATTTATCCGCGCGTTCCTGCCCGAAGCCTTGAGCGTCCAGGTGTTGGCCCGCGAAAGCGGTGAAGCCATCGGCAGCCTGGACGCGACCCAGGTGCCGGGTTTGTTTGTCGGGCATTTTTCCACGCGCCAGGGCTACCTGCTGAAGATCCAGTGGGCCGGCGGCGAGCAGATCACCGAAGACCCTTACAGCTTCAGCCAGTTACTGCTGGGTGAGATGGATTTGTACCTGTTCGCCGAAGGCAATCACCGTGACCTCAGCAGTTGCCTGGGTGCGCAGGTCACCAGCGTCGACGGCGTGCAAGGCGTGCGTTTTGCGGTGTGGGCGCCGAATGCGCGGCGCGTATCGGTGGTGGGTGACTTCAATATCTGGGATGGCCGCCGCCATCCGATGCGACTGCGGCATCCGTCGGGCGTGTGGGAGATCTTTATCCCACGTCTGCAAACGGGCGCGGCCTACAAGTACGAGATTCTCGGCGCCCATGGGATTCTGCCGCTCAAGGCCGACCCCATGGCGCTTGCTACTCAACTGCCGCCCGACACTGCCTCAAAAGTCGCCGCGCCGTTACAGGTGGACTGGCAAGACCATGAGTGGATGCAGGCGCGTGCCGACAAGCAAAAGGCCTCGGCGCCATTATCCATCTATGAGCTGCATGTCGGTTCCTGGCAGTGTGAACTCGACGAGGCCGGTGAAGTGTCGCGCCAATATGGCTGGCGCGAACTGGGCGAGCGCTTGATTCCTTATGTGCAGCAATTGGGCTTTACCCATATCGAGCTGATGCCGATCATGGAGCACCCGTTCGGTGGCTCCTGGGGTTACCAGGCGCTGTCGCAGTTTGCGCCGAGCGCACGCTTTGGCTCGCCGGAGGACTTCGGGTTTTTCGTCAACGCCCTGCACCAGGCCGACATCGGTGTGATTCTGGACTGGGTGCCGGCGCATTTCCCCACCGATACCCACGGCCTGGCCCAGTTCGACGGCACGGCCTTGTACGAATACGCCAACCCGCTGGAAGGCTTCCACCAGGACTGGGACACGCTGATCTACAACCTGGGCCGTACTGAAGTGCACGGCTTTATGCTCGCTTCGGCGTTGCATTGGCTCAAGCACTTCCACATCGACGGTTTGCGCGTAGATGCCGTGGCCTCAATGCTGTATCGCGATTATTCGCGCAAAGCCGGTGAGTGGGTGCCTAACCGCCATGGCGGCCGCGAAAACCTGGAGGCCATCGACTTCCTGCGCCATCTCAATGATGTGGTCGCGCTGGAAGCGCCGGGCGCGCTGGTGATTGCCGAAGAGTCCACAGCCTGGCCGGGCGTCAGCCAGAGCACGCAGCAGGGCGGCCTGGGTTTTAACTACAAATGGAACATGGGCTGGATGCACGATTCGCTGCACTACATCCAGCAAGACCCGGTGTACCGCGCCCATCATCACAATGAGCTGAGTTTCGGCCTGGTGTATGCGTGGTCCGAACGCTTTATCCTGCCGATCTCCCACGATGAAGTGGTGCACGGCAAGCACTCACTGATCGACAAGATGCCCGGCGATCGCTGGCAGAAATTCGCCAACCTGCGCGCCTACCTGAGCTTTATGTGGATGCACCCCGGCAAGAAGCTGCTGTTTATGGGCTGCGAATTCGGCCAGTGGCGCGAGTGGAACCACGATCAGCAGTTGGATTGGTACTTGCTGCAATACCCCGAACACCGAGGCGTGCAGAAACTGGTCGGTGACCTTAACCGCCTGTACCGCGAGGAACCGGCGCTGCATGAGCAGGACGATGCGCCCCAAGGGTTCCAGTGGTTGATTGGCGACGATGCGATCAACAGTGTCTATGCCTGGCTACGCTGGAGCAAGGACGGCAAACCGGTGCTGGTGGTGGCCAACTTCACCCCGGTGCCGCGTGAGGGCTACGCGGTCGGCGTACCGTTTGCCGGGCGCTGGAGCGAGGTGATCAACAGTGATGCCGACACTTATGCCGGCTCCAATTATGGCAACGGCGGCGAAGTGCTCACCCAAGAGGAGCCGCGCCATGGGCAGCCGGTGTCGCTGTCGCTGAATCTGCCGCCTTTGGGCGTGTTGATTCTTCGCCCGCAAGCGCTGTAACGGCTCTAGTGTGGTGGATTCTGTTGTCCGCACTACTGGCAGGGTGCCACAATGGCGCCTTTGTCGTGGCAGTCGAAGCAGGCGCATTTCATGAACGGCCTTGGGCGTGGGCAAGACCCGGATGAACTCATCGAACAGCAGGTGCGAACCGACCGTTTGCACCAGCTGTTTCGCCAATCGTTCTCGGCTATTTTCGGCAGCTACCTGGGCGCTGTCATGCTCTGCTGGCTGTGCTGGGGCCGGTTTGACCACAAGGTCATGCTGGTCTGGCTGGGGTTGCTGGCGGTGACATCGCTGGTGCGCGTCAAACTGTTCACCGACTGGTTTCGCTGCCCCTACAGCGAGCGCACGCCCCGGCGCTGGGAACGCCGCTATTGGGTCACGCTGATGCTGTCAGCCGGCACCTGGGGCCTCGGCGCCCTGGCCGTGATGCCGACGGATGATCGTGTTTCCCAGGTGCTGGTCATGCTGTTTACCGTGGGCATGTCAGTGAGCGCGGTTTCCTGTTATTCGGCCTATCGCTATATGACCCTGGGCTCCATGGCGCTGGTGCTGTTGCCGTGCACCCTGTGGTTGCTGTTCCAGCCGGCGCCGATGCAAGTAGGTGTGGCGATTGCGGTGCTGGTGTTCTCGACCTTTGTGGTCAGTGCCACGCGCAAGCTCTCGGATGCGCTGGAAAAAGCCTTCCGACTGACCCGACAGATGGAACGTGCTCACCATATCTCCACGCGTGCCGCCCAGACCGACGAGCTCACCGGGCTGATGAACCGTCGCGCGTTTTTCGAACAGGCCCACCTGCTGTACGCGCATTGCCACCACCACCAGCAGCCGCTGAGCGCGTTGATGATGGACATGGACCATTTTAAGGACATCAACGACACCTACGGCCATCAGGCCGGCGACCAGGTGTTGCGCCAGATTGGCGGGGTGATCAGCACGTCGTTTCGCCAGGCCGATGTTTATGGTCGGCTCGGTGGTGAAGAATTCGCGGTGTTGCTGCCCAACACCTCACTGGAAACCGCGCGAGGCATCGCCGAGCAACTGGTCCAGGCGATTTCGGGCCTGACCTGTGAACCGGTGAAGGGCTTGACCGCCAGCCTCGGTGTGGCCACTACCCGCAGCCTTGATCAGGACTTGCACAGCCTGATGAACAACGCCGACAAAGCGCTGTACCGCGCCAAGGCTATGGGGCGTAATCAGGTGGCCGTCGCGCAGTAGCGCCTCACTCCTTGAGCATCGACCTGGCCAATGCCCGCGCCACTTGGTCGGCGGAGTAGGGCTTGGGGAGGAATTCGAAGCCTTCATAACCGCTGTCGGCCAGTTCTTCGCTGTAGCCTGACGTGAGCACCACCGGCAAGTCGGGGCGGCGCTGGCGCAGCAGTTTGCTCATGGCCACGCCGGTCATGCCTGGCATCACCACATCCGAGAAAATCGCGTCAAACGCCATGCCGTCCGGGCCGGCCAGTGCCAGTGCCTGCTCGGCATGGGTGGCCCAGGTGGTGCGGTAACCCAGGTCCTGCAGGATCTGGTTGGCAAAGCGGCCGACCTCGAGGTTGTCTTCGACTATCAGGATGTGGCGCGCCGCAGTGGCGGGCAGCGGGCTCTGATCTTCCTGGACCGGGCAGGCCTGCACCGCCACAGGCTCGGCCTCGGGTAGATACAGGGTAAACACGCTGCCCTGGCCGAGGTTGCTGGTGACGTCGACGTTGCCACCGGACTGTTTGGCAAACCCGAACACCTGGGACAAGCCAAGCCCGGTACCTTTGCCCACCGCCTTTGTGGTAAAGAAGGGTTCGAAAATGCGCTCGACGGTGTCAACGGCAATGCCGCTGCCGGTATCGGCCAAGGCAATGCTCACAAAGGGCTGGTTTGATTCGGCATCGCCACGGATACGCGGCAGTCTGGCAATGTGGGCGACGCGCAGGGTCAGGGTGCCTTGACCTTCCATGGCATCGCGGGCATTGAGCGCGATATTGATCAGGGCGGTTTCAAATTGGCTGGAGTCGACGCGCACATGGCACGGTCGCTGCGGCAACTCCAACTGCACGCGGATACGCGCACCGGTGAGGCTTTCGAGCATCTCGCCGATGTTCTTGACCCGCAGGCTCACATCGAAAACTTCCGGGTTCAGCGGTTGGCGGCGGGCAAAGGCGAGCAGTTGGCTGGTGAGTTTGCTGGCCCGCTCGACAGTGTCGGACACCGCGCTCATGTAGCGTTGGCGGCGCTCTTCGGACAACCCCGGCTGGCGTAGAAAATCCACCGAGGAGCGGATGATGGTCAGCAGGTTGTTGAAGTCATGGGCCACGCCACCCGTCAACTGGCCGATGGCTTCGAGTTTCTGCGACTGGCGCAGAGCGGCTTCGGCCTGGGCCAGCGCCAGGGTGCGTTCTTCGACACGCTGCTCCAGGGTGGTGTTGAGTTCGGCAAAGGCTGCCAGCCCTTCACGCACATGGGCATCGGCGCGCACGCGCTCGATATGCGCCCAGGAGCGCTCGGTGACTTCGCGCAGCAAAGCCAGGTCGTAGCTCGACCACAGCCGTGGGACTTTATCGTGTACCGCCATCAAGGCCGTCAGCCGACCATTTTTGATGAGTGGCATGCAGATCGTGGCGCTGACGCCCAATGCCTGAAAGGACGCTGACTCTTCTGGTGGCAGCTCGCGCAGGTTGTCATGGATCACCAGTGGCTCACCGGCCCGCAGGCAGTTGACGGCCGTTTCACCGAAAGCCGCCAGGCTGTAGCAGCCGATAATGCTGGGCGAACCGGGGGCTGTCCAATTGTCACGGATGGTGAAGCCGTCTTCATCGGCGTCCATATCGGCGTAGGCGCAGTTACTCACCTGCAGATGTTCGGCGACCAATTGAGTGGTGCTGCTCAGAATGGTTTCGGCATCTGCCGCATTGGCCACCGTGTGGCTGATGGCTTCCAATACCGCCAGGCGACGGGCGAGGAATACTGTGGTGGTGGTTTCCGACACGGTGTCGAGAATGCCGACCACCTTGCCCTCGGGGTCGCGAATCGGGCTATAACAAAAGGTGAAGTACGCCTGTTCCCGCGTCGGGCCGCGTTCAATCACCAGGGGGAAATTTTCGATGTAGGTGGCATGGCCTTGGAAGGCGGCATCGGCGATGGGGCTGATATCCGCCCACACCTCATGCCACACCTCGTTGAACGGGCGCCCCAACGGGTCGGGCTTGGTGCCCAGGATCGGAATGAATGCATCGTTGTAGAGTGTGATCAACTGCGGCCCCCAGACAATCGCCTGGGGAAAGCTCGATGCGAAGCACAGCGCTACGGTGGTCTTGAGCACGTCGGGCCACTGCTCCAGCGGGCCTAGTGGCGTGTTCGCCCAGTCATGCTGGCGAACCCGCTCAGCCATTTCGCTGCTGCTTTGCAGCCAATTCATCATTGCGAGAACACCTTGTTTACCACGGTCTGTCGAGGGCCTGAAGCGGTCAGGCTAACAAGCAACAGACCGGAATGAATGCTGCCAGTTCAGCACGATTATTCAGGTGATAGCAATTTGATGTTCTATACAAATGAATAGGCCTGCAGTCGGGCCTAAGACGCCTATTGCGCGCCGAGAACCCCCGTCCAATAAATGCCGGCATCACTCTTGGGGTCCATGGCGTAGGCCGCACCCAATTCACGAAATTGCGGGTTCATCAGGTTGGCGCAATGCCCGGGGCTGGCGAGCCAGCCGTCCACCACCTTGCGCGGGTTGTCGAGGCCGGCGGCGATGTTTTCGCCGATGTTTTTTGCGATGTACCCGGCCAGTTCCGCACGATCGCCAGGCGTGCGGCCGTCATGATCCAGGTGGTCGAAGAAATTGCCATTAGCCATGTTGCGCGAATGGCTGTTGGCGGCGCTGGCCAAGTCGTCATTCCACGACAGCGGCGTGGTCGCGCTAAACGCCTGGGTGCCGCATTGGCGTGGTTGTTGACGGGCGGTGTTGACCAGATCGAGAAGTTTTTTGCCCTCGGTCTGCCAGTCGCCAAGGCCGCTGGTGAGCAGCGGGCGTGCCAGCACGATGCGCCAGTCCTGGCCGCTGTTGCTCACGCCAATATCGACAAATTGCGGGTCCAGCACCACGCGGCAGAAGCTTTCGCGCACGGCCTTCATCGCCGCCTCGGCGTCTTTGGGGCCGGAGAGGCTGATGGCCTGCACATTCACCATCGGGTACGCGGCCCGCGCGAGCGCCTGCTGCAAGTCGCCGACATTGGTGGCCGGCAGCACCAGTCGGGTGTCGCTGGCCAGCGGTGGCAGTTCCTGGGAACCCTGGTTGCCGCAGCGTTGTACGTGGCTGCGGTATTCGTTGATCTGTTGCACTAACTGACTTTCTTCATTCGCCATCGCGCTGGCGCAGAACACCACATTGGCGGCCAGCGTCGTCAGACCCATCATCAATGACAGCACGCGCATGGACGTTACCCTTGAGCTTGAAAGTGCCCATGATGCGCGAAGTAACCCGGTTTGGGGCAACGCCTTTTTTGTTTTTTTGCCTCAACGGGTGTTCTGTGGGCAGATCGTGGCGCGGTTACGGCCCCAGGCAAACGTGCTGGCGGTGACGATCAGGGCCAACGCCATGGCGAAGGTCATGTGCAAGCCATTGGCAACACTGGGCGGCGCTGCGTGGGCCACATCGGGGCTGGCCCAGGCAAATACCGCGCCCAGGGCCCAGGCACCGAAAATCAGTCCCAGGTTGCGCGACAGGTTCAGCAGGCCAGAGACGGTTCCTCGGCGTGTCGGCGCGACATCGCTCATCACCGCGGTGTTATTGGCGGCTTGAAACAGGCTGTAGCCTGTTGTGAGCAGGATCAGGGCGCCGAGGTAAGCGAGCAGTCCCGCCGTCAGCGAAAGCGACAGGGCACCCAGGGCCATCACCCCCAAGCCCGCGAGGCTCATGCGATGGCTGCCCAGGCGATCGGTGAGGCGGCCCGCCGGCACACCGGTCAGCGCCGCAACACAGGGGCCGACGGCCATGGCCAGGCCCATCCAGGCGGGGTCGAGCCCCAGGCCACGGGAGAGGTAAAACGGCCCGACCACGAACGTGGCCATGATCACCGCTGCCACCAGTGCGCTCATCGCCAACCCGGCACGCAGCGTCGGGTCTTGCAAAGGCTGCCAGAAAGCACCTGCCGATTCGCGGGCGCTGGCCTGGCGGTCTGCCGGTAAGTAATAAAAGGCGAGGGCGGCGGCCAACAGGCCCAACGGTACGCCGACCGCGAACAACGCGCGCCAGCCCCACAGGCTCAGCAACACGCCGCCGACACTGGGGCCCATGGCGGTGCCGACTGCTGACATCGTTCCGAGCAAACCCATCACCTGCCCGGTACGCGCCTTGGTGACCGTGTCGCCCACCATCCCGAGGGTCATCGCCATCATGCTCGCCGCCCCCAGGCCTTGCAGGGCGCGCGCGGCAATCAGCCATTTAAGCGATGGTGCTGCGGCGCACAGTGCACACGCCACGGCGAACAGCAGCAAGCCGGCGAGCAATACGCGTCGGCGCCCCCAACGATCGCCCAGGCGGCCGGCACCGACAATCACCGCCGTGATCGCCAGCAGGTAGGCGAGCACCACCCACTGCACGGCATGAAAGGATGCATCAAATGCCTGGGCCAGGCTGGGCAGGCCGACATTGGCGATGCTGGTGCCCAAAGCGGCCAACAACATGGATAGCGACAGACTGACGAGCGCGGCGCGTGAAGAGTTGTGCATGGACGATTCCTTGAGTGAAGGCAACTGACACAACTCTACGGCGTGGCCTAATATGGCGGAAGACGCATGGGTTGCAGCTAATACCTGCATCAAACGCCTGATAAGGAACACGTATGCCCGACCTGAATTTGCTCATTACCCTGGATACGTTGCTTAGCGAGGGCAGTGTCGCCGCTGCCGCCAGGCGCCTGCGCCTGAGCCCTTCGGCCATGAGCCGCGCGCTGGCACGCCTGCGTGAAACCACCGGTGACCCCTTGCTGGTGCGCGCCGGGCGCGGGCTGGTGCCGACCCCGCGGGCGGTCGAACTGCGTGAACAGGTCAGCCGTTTGGTGCAGGAGGCCCAGGCGGTGCTGCGCCCTGCGCAAACCTTGGACATGGGCCAGGTGGTACGCACGTTCACGCTGCGCTCGAGCGAGGAGTTTGTCGAAAACCTCGGCCCGGCGTTGCTCGCGCGTATCGCCCAGGAAGCGCCGGGCGTGCGCCTGCGTTTCGTCGACAAGAGCGACAAGGACTCGGCGCTGCTGCGCGAGGGCAGTATTGACCTGTCGATTGGCGTGGTCGACGCCAGCGCCAGTCCCGAACTGCTGACCCAGGCGCTGTTCCGTGACCGACTGATCGGTGTGGTCCGCAGCGGCCATGCGCTGAGCCAGGGTGAAGTCAGCGCCGAGCGCTTTGCCCAGGGCCAGCATGTCTACGTGTCACGCCGTGGGCTGGACCGTGGCCAGGTCGACGACGCCCTGCAAGCGCTGGGCCTGACGCGGGAGATCAGCACCATCGTCGCCGGCTTTGCCACCGCCATCGCCCTGGCCCGCGACACCGACCTGATCGCCAGCGTGCCCGAACGCTACACCGCCCATCAGCGCGACGGGCTGTACAGCTTCGCGCTGCCGATAGTCGTGCCGCCGTTCACCGTGGCCATGCTCTGGCACCCACGCCTGGATGCCGATGTGGCCCACCGCTGGTTGCGCGGCTGTTTGCGCCAGGTGTGCGGGCAGCAGGTACAATCACCGCTGCCTTGACGCTAAACCCAGGAATTTGCATGTTCAGCCTTACCCGCTACACCACCGCGTGCCCCGAGCCGATCAACAGCCAGATCCTGCAGATGGTGGTGGACAACCTCACCGACATCAGCAGTGTGGCGTTGCCGCCGAGCAACCTGCTCTACAACATCTATCAATATGCCGTCGGCTTTGAGGTGCACCTGTACCTTGAAGCGCTGAATGGCGCCAAGGGCATCGCGGTTGAACTGGTGGTGGCGATGCGGGACGAACAGGTGATCGGCTTTTGCCTGTACCTGCCCGTCAAGGACGATCCGCACGCCTGTGGCATCGCCTTCATGGCGGTGCAAGCCGGGCACCGGCGCCAGGGCGTGGCCCGCGCGATGCTTGGCGAGGTGCTGGCGCATTACCCCCACGCAGAGCTGGCCTGCTCAGTGGAAAAAGTGCCGGCGTTCCAAGCGCTCGGCTTTCAGGTGCGTGGCGCACGCGGCACCCAAGTGTTGATGAACACCCGCGATTACGGCACCGATGGCTTGATGGGCGTGCTGGACGTGGCTGCGATCTATAGCTCGCTGGAGGTGCGACAGATTCATACCTACTTGCTGCAAAAACACGGCAAGCGCGCGATGGTTGATGCCGAGAAGCAGCGGGATCGGCATTTGGATCAATTGGGGCGTAAGGTACAGCTGTTTGTAAGTGAGTATCGGGACTGAATTCAAAAAAACTCTCTTGGGAGGTTTTTTATTGGGTGCAGCAAATCGGAATGATCGTACTAATTAACCGGGGTATGTGCTTGTTTTCTGCACACATATAAATAGACGGCAATTGACACTGAAGCAGTTAAAAATGCTATGCCGGCTGACACAATAAAGGGGGCTGGGCGACCACCTGCGATTATTATTAGTGTTCCTAAAGAAGGTCCGATTATAACGCATAAAATTTGGACGCTTCTGAAAGACATGGATACCCTTCCGATAGTGTCAGGAGGGCATAATTGTTGAAGGATTATATTTGAGGATATTATTAGTGTTTCATAGCCGAAGCCATTAAGAAACCAAGCCAGTGGATAGATATAGGCTCTTCCAGGTACTTGGAAAAATACTAAGGTCGCGGTCAGGATTAATGCGGCGGAGAAAACAACCAGTGCATGTGTCCGGAGTAGCAGTTCATCGATATGGCTGAACTTGAATTTTACCAGCAGTGCGGCGCCTATCGCGCCAGCCGCTGTTGCGGAGACGATGACTGAGAAATTAACTGAAGGTAAACCTTCGTAGGCTAAGAAGGATGCCAAATGCGGGTCGTAGATTCCTAAAGCAAGTGAAGTGAGTAGGGAGTACAAAAAGCCGATGCGTAGCTGAAAGGGTAAGGTATTGAATATTGCAATTCCTCTTGCTATGTCACGATAGAGTGGAAGGGGGTTCGTGGAGGCGTCGATGATTTTCGGTTGGAAGACCCTGCAGATAGACCTCAGGAGTGGAAAGGTCAAAAGAACGGCAGCGGCTGATAAAAAGAATAAGTCCTTTGGTGATAATATTATCGTCAATATACCTGCTAGTAACGGCGCAAGTATTTTTGTGGATTGGTCAAATACACTGATGTAGCTAAAAAAAGATTTGCGCTCATCAGCAACTATCAGTTGCCGAACCATAATGGTTATTGAGGGGAAGTAGAATAAGTTTGATACGCCTTTCAAGATAACGAAAAGCAAAAAAATCTTAAGATCTGGAGAGACTGCGAGGGCTAAAGTAGACAGTGTGCGGACTAAAGCCCCAAATGCCAGTGTTTTCCTTGCGTCATGTCGATCTATCAGCGTTCCGACAATAGGGCCTAGAAACAACATGGGGGCACCTAGGCAAAAAGCCAGGAGCGCTATCGACGAAGGCGAGGCATGCCACAAATAGACGGGGATCGTGAAAATCAAAAAAATATCAAGCCATAGTGAGAGGCTGGAAAGCGCTTGCACACAAATAAGCTTACTTGACGTTTTCATGATGTCTATCTGAGTTCAGAAAAGTTTGTTTTCAATTACGAAGCTATCGAGGTCGTGCTCGCTCGCGAAGCGATACAGGTTGCTTAATCTATTTATGAGGCTGCGTCCATTAAGGTTTAGGGGGGTTATGTTATGCCGACTCTTGACGCATTAAGATAGTGTCGGCTCTGTAATTGTATATATCATCTCAGGGTTGTTGTCTCCAAAGGTTTGTGACGCGTTTAAATCGTATGTGTGCCTACTGGTGATTGTCAATTCTGTTTTTTGAATAATAGTGTTTTTCATAGGTTTTTGGTGTGTTTTTACAGAGGTGTATCAGATAGTTCTGATCGGCATTTCCTACGTTGCGCTTCGCCGTTGATTTCTAAAGATACTTATTTATACATAGGGCTGTAATGTTTGGTTGCATTACATCAGGCCGCTACCCATGGCGGCCATGATTTTATTTCTAAACTAGTTCCGTGTGTGAAAAGCCTGGAACTCAATAAGGAATTGTCGCCACAGAAGGCTCGCTGATCAACGCAGTTGCAGCAGTCTTTCTACCTGAATTGGAGTTCTATCTATGCACATTGGCGGCTTCAACGCTAAATCTGTACACGGCAATTTTGAGATGTCTCAGATGATGGGCAGGCCGAAGAGCCTGGAAATGAGCGATGCAAAACAATTCGATCCGGCGCAAAAGCCTGAGGTCAATGAGCAGTCTGCCAAGGACCTCAGCGCGCACAGCCAAATGTTGACGGCGCGTAGGGGCGGCAGTGATCTGCTGCCTGGCGTCGGCAGCAAGAAGATCTCGTTCTGATTGCACAGAGGCCCGTATCGTCAGATACAGGTTAATGAGATGGTCACCCCCAACACCCTGTGAGGGCTACGCTTTCACGGGGTGTCGCGGCGCTTGATTCCTTGTGCGCGAAGAATTAGTTAAACGCAGCCGCGATTGACCATTGCCAGAATCGTCGCCACCAGCTCCTGCTGCGCCTCCTCACGGCTGATCTCACCACTGGCGGCCGCCTGGGACAAGGCCTCGGCGGCACCCAGCATGGCGCGTAAGCCTGCCTGGGAAACAGTGCCGTTGGGCGCGAACGGCGCCAGTGCGTCGCGGCACTTTTGCAGGAAGATCGCCTCGTATTTGCGCTTCAGCGTTTCCAGTTCCGGCGAGCTGCTCAAGGCGGCAATCACCCCCGGAATTTCCCGGCCTTGCAACAACACGCAATCGACGTAGCACGACGCGATGACCCAGGCTTGCTCCTGCAGGGTCGCGGCGCTGGAGTCCAGCGCATCGGCAAACACCTGGTTCTGGCGGCTATCGAAGTCCTCATACAGTGCGGCCAGCAGGCCGGCGCGGGTGACGAAATGGTCGTAGACCACCGGCTTGGTAACGCCCGCCAGCTCGGCCAGGCGGCCCAGGGTCAGGGCTTCGGTGCCTTCTTCGCGTACCAGTTGCCAGGCCATATCGAGCAATTGGCGCAGGCGATCCTCGCGGGACAGGCGGCGGCGTGGGGCAGGGGATTCAGCGCTTGACATGCTTATATACCAAAAGTAACTTAAGGTGCGTAACCTACTAAAAGTAGCTAGCGCCCAGCCTAGCTCGAAATGGAGTCAATGTCATGCACGCACTGATCGTTGTAGCCCATCACGACCCGCAATCCCTCACCCATAGCCTCGCCGCGCAAGTGGCGGCCGGGCTCACGGCGGGCGGCCACACTTATGAGGTTGCCGACCTCGCCGCCGAAGGCTTCGATCCGCGCTATACCGGCGCTGACCACCTCGTACACCGCACTCGCGCTGAGCCGCCCGCCGATGTGCTCGCCGAGCAGGCGCGCATCGACCGCGCCGATGCATTGGTGCTGGCGTTTCCGATTTATTGGTGGTCCCTGCCGGGGCTGCTCAAAGGTTGGGTTGACCGCGTGTTCGTCAACGGTTGGGCGATTGATTACGGCCCCGATACGCCGGTGGTGAAAAAACTGCGGCACTTGCAGGTGCACCTGCTGGCGTTGGGTGCGGCAGATGAAAGCGCGTTTGATCGGCACGGTTATGCCAAGGCCATGCGCACGCAAATCGACTACGGGATTTTTGATTACTGTGGGGCGCAGGTGGTGACGTCAAAGCTGCTGCTGGATTCGGAAAGCGGCGCTGCGCAGGCGCACTTGCACACCGCGAAAGCCATAGGGCAGGGCTTGTTTGCACACGAAACGGTGGCTGGTTAGTCAGCCTTCGCGAAACAGATCGTGAGCATCCAACAGGCGGTAGGCGATTTCCGGGCGCTTCTCCATGCCACGGCGAATCGCTGCCGGAATCGCCTGGCGGGTTTTGCGGCACAGGCCGGGCTGCTCATCGATGTTGATCTGAATGCCGCGCATGCTCTTGACCTCGGTGTGCCCCGGCGCTACCTGCACGCGGATGCCCAATAGTTCGAACATCTTCTGTTGCATGTATTCCAGGTCTTGCAGGCTCTGGAGGTTTTCCAGGCGCTCGACCAGCTTTTTTTCTTCCTGACGCGTCAGGCTGAGAATGCGCAGGTCGGCGCCGGGCGCTTGTAACAGCTGTTCGCGGTCGCAAGCGCAGACGCCGGGTGGGCAGGGTTGGCGAATTGACATGTGCATTCCCTCCCTACGCCGACGTGCTGGCTCAGTAGCTGAGCGTTACCCCAAGGCTGCCCAAGGCCTTCCAGTATTCAGGGTAGGTCTTGGCCACGCAGTCCGGGTCTTGAATGCGGATTCCCGCCACCTTCAGCCCGGCCAGGGCAAAACACATCGCGATGCGATGGTCGGCGTGGGTGTCGATCAGCGCATTGCAAGAGGTGCCGGCCAGCGCCGGGTCGCTGGCCACCAGCAGGTCGTCGCCCTCGATGGTCGCCAAGCCTGGACGAATCTCGTTGAGGCCGTCGTGCAGCGCCTGTACACGGTCACATTCCTTGACGCGCAGGTTGGCCAGTTCAGTGAAGCGCACCGGGGTGTTGTTGAACGCAGCCAGCACGGCCAGGGTCGGGATTGCGTCCTGCATCTGCGAGCCGACTACCGTGGCTTGCATGTTCGGGAACTGCGCGATCACGGCCTGGGCCTTGGCGTCCGGCTGGGTGAAGTGCTGCGCGGCCACGCCGATGTCGATGCGCCCGCCGGTCAACACTTCGGCAGCCCACAGGTAAGTGGCGGCGGAGGCGTCGGGTTCGATCAGGTAGTCATGGGCGCTGTAGCCGGTGGGGGCTACGCGCCAGGTGGTGTCGTCGACCACCTCGACCTGCGCACCGAACGCACGCATGCAGTCCAGGGTCAGGTCGACGTAGCCACGGGCGCCGATGTCCTTGCCGGTCAACGCCACTTCAATCGGCGCCTGGCCGCAGGCGGCGAGCATCAACAGGGCTGACACGTACTGGCTGGACAAGCCGCCATCAATCTCAAAACGCTTGGCCTGCACCTTGCCCACGCCGTGTACGGTCACCGGCGGGCAGCCGGTCGGGCTGTCGACGCGGATGCCGTTCTGGCCGAGGGTGGCCAGCAGCGGGCCGATCGGACGTTTTTGCATGTAGTCGTCGCCGTCGAGCACCACGGTGCCCTCGACGGTCGCCACGGCGGCAGTCAGAAAACGCATCGCGGTGCCGGCATTGCCGAGGAACAGCGGCTGCGACGGCAATTGCAACTTGCCGGAGCCGGTCACAACGAAGGTGGTGTCGTCCGGTTCATCGATGCTCACGCCCATTTGGCGCAAGGCCACCGACATGTGGCGGGTGTCATCGCTTTTCAGTGCGCCGCTCAAGCGGCTGGTGCCCTTGGCCAGGGCGGCCAGCAGCAGGGCGCGGTTGGTAATGGATTTGGAGCCGGGGGGCGCGACCTTGCCGTTCAGGGCGAAATTGGGCGGTGTAACGGTCACGGTTTTCTGCGAACTCAAGGTACAAGGCTCCTGATCAAGGCAAGGCGGTAGGGAGTGGCCGACGGGCGGACCCGAATAATCAGCTAAACACGCCACCCTTGTCGAGCAGGGATCGTGGTAGGGCGCGTATTTCGAGGCGGTCGCCGACTTGTCCGGGGAATGGACTGCTCCTGTAGTCGAACTACTCCTGCGGGCGTAGGACAAGCAGCAAATCTGATGCAGGACAACGGCGCTCACTTAGCGAAACGAGGGCGACGTGAGATCTTTCCGAGAGAAGTGGCGACTGGACAATAAAGCCCGCCAAGGTAAGTTCAAGGCGTGCCCCATGACGGGGCACATTCAATCAAGGAGTGAATGAAATGAACAAACCCCAGACCCAACTTCGTCACGGTCGCGTGGTGACCCCGGCCAGCCGTGGTTCAGTGGCGGTGGAGCGTGGGCTGCTCGGCAACTGGCAAGTCAACGAGATGGAAGGCGGTAAAAACTTCCCATCGCTCGCCGCCGGGCCATTCCCGGCACCTTATGAAACCGATGATCAAAGCGTCACACCGCCTGGCGACGGGCATATCTTGAGCGGCGGCAAAACCGACGACCGCGATTGCATCAACTTCACCGACGAGGAGATGAGCAAAAAGCTCAATAGCCCCTTCACTTGGCCGTTGCTGAATGTCGAGGCTGGCCAGGTGTTCAAGGTGCAGTGGGAGTACACCGCCGCCCACGTCACCCGTGGTTATCGCTGGCTGATCACCAAGGATGGCTGGGACCCCAAGCAACGCATCAGCCGTGCGCAACTTGAGGCCAAGCCGTTTTTCGAAGACTTCTACACCCAGGTGCCGTACTACCAGCACGCCGATGAAATGAAGGCCAAGGTCGAACACCAGGTCACGCTGCCCAAGGGCAAGAAAGGCCGGCATGTGGTGGTGTTGATGTGGATCGTGGCCAACACCGGCAACGCGTTCTACCAGGCGTTTGACCTGGACTTCAAATAAGCGCTGTTACCGCTGGGCCAACCAGTAGTCATGCAGCGCCCGCGCGGCGGGTTCGATGGCTCGAACCCGCTGCTGGTGGGCGTTTACATCCAGGTCGGCCGGTAGTTCGAAGTTGTCCTGCTCGGCGCACCAGGAAATCTTCTCCAGCAGCGCCGCCTGTTCGGCCGGCAGTTCTGGCCAGTTGCCAATCGCGGCGCCACGGATATAACCAAAGCACCATTCCTCGGCAAGCGTGACGGTTTGACCTTGGTGCTCGGTGTCATCGAAGCGCGCCTTGAAGCCTTGCGCATTGGTGGCCAATTGCGCCGCCAGCATATTCATATGGTGCACGCACAGCTCGAGGAAGCGCTGGGCTTCTTCGACGTTTTCCCACTCCGGGTTCTGCCCACCCCAGATCGCCGGGAACCACTCACCCACGTCCACCTGTGCCGGGCTGGAGACCAGCGCGGTGAAGTAGCCGTCGAGTTCAGCCAGGTTCAGCACCGAATGATCGTCGCCGTATTTCAACAGCGTTTCGTCGATGAAGTCGAAATCGGCAGGGGTGAGGGGTTGGGCGAGCATGGGCATATCCTTTAAACGTCGAGCGCCGCGAAGTGGGCGGCTTAAAGCGCAGAGGATGGCGCTTGGGCGGGCTTTTTTCCACTTATTTCCCAGCGCTGACACAGCTTGCTCACGCACATCGAACCCACCACCGCCAGAATGATCGGCACCAGAAAGTCATGCTCGATGCGCGTAAATTCGGCCACCAGCACAATCGCGGTCAGCGGCATGCTCATGCTGGAGGCCAAAAACGCCGCCGCGCCGATAATCGCAAACGCGCCGAGCGGCACCCCGGGCCACACCAGGCTCCAGGCACCGCCGAGCAGAATCGCCAGCAGCGCGCCATTGGCCAGGCCCGGCGTCAGCAGGCCACCCTCGGCGCCCGCGCGCAGGCTGCTCGCAGTGATCAGCACCTTGACCAGCAGCAGGATGGCGGCCAGGCCTATCGTCAGCTCATTGTCGAAGCCCAGTTGCGCCGGGCCTTTGCCATTGCCCAGTATCTGCGGCAGCAGCATCGCCAGCCCGCCGATAATGGTGAAGTTGATCAGCGACATGACTGGCAGGCGCCAGCCGCGCGCGGCGTTGGCCCTGGCGGCGCCGGTAAAACGGCTGAACCCATAAGCGGCCACGCCAAACACCGGCCCGCACACTACCGCCCAGGCGATCAGCGCCGGGCTGAGCACAAAGTGCGGCACTGCATATTGCGATTCCGCACCCAGCCCGATCCACGCCACCGAAGCGCCAATCGCCGAGGTCGCCAGCGCAATCACCGCCGCCGGCCAGCTGAAGGCGCCCACCAGCACTTCCAGCACAAAGACAGCGCCGCCCAAGGGCACGTTATACACCGCCGCCAACCCGGCACCGGCACCGCAGGCCACGATCAAACGGTGCATGTGCGGTTCCAGGCGCGCGCGTTGTGACAGCCAGGTCGCGGCCAGCGCGCCGACTTCACGCGGCGCCACTTCACGGCCCAATGGCGAGCCAAGCGCCACGGTGATGATCTGCAGCACGGCGTGGGCGAGGGTGGTCTTGGGCGGCATGATCGGCATCTTTTCAGACACGGCCTGTTTGATGCTCACCAGCGGGCGACCATAGCGATAAATCGTCCACCAGCCCAGCCCGGCGACCAGGCCGCACACCACCAGCACCAGCAGGCGCCGCTCCGGCGCGGCAGCGGTGACGCCCCACAAAAAGGTTTCGTGGCTGACCAGGCTGTCGAGGCTGTAACCGTAGGCCAGGTGCTGGATGCCGTGCAGCAGCAACGCCAGCAACATCCCGCCCAGCCCGGCGCCAATGCCGGTCAGCACGACCACCAGGGCCAGAATCAATGATGAACGAAAGGTGGACGGCATAGCGGGCTCCAGGCAATGGCCCTGAGTGTATAGCCGATAAAGTGCGGTGCCTGGGTGAAATGTATCGGCAGGTCATAAACCCCGCGCCCACAACATTTCATTACTTTTGCCAGTCCCGTTTTTGGCCGATGCGCCGTCATGCTCCCTTGTTATAGTTCGAGCCTTATTACTCGCCAGTCAGGGATCACTGCCATGTCCGAATACCAAGCTTTCATCGTCGAACTCACCGGCAACGTTGCCCATGTGCAGATCAACCGCCCGGAAAAAATCAACGCGATGAACGCGGCGTTCTGGACCGAAATCATCGACATCTTCCAATGGGTCGAAGACACCGACGCCGTGCGCGCCGTGGTGCTCAGCGGCGCCGGCAAGCATTTCTCCTCCGGTATCGACTTGATGATGATGGCCTCGGTGGCCAATAGCTTCGGCAAGGACGTGGGCCGCAATGCACGCTTGCTGCGGCGCAAGATCCTCGAGCTGCAAGCCTCGTTCAATGCCGTCGACACCTGCCGCAAGCCGGTGCTGGCGGCGATCCAGGGTTACTGCATTGGTGGCGCCATTGACCTGATCAGCGCCTGTGACATGCGCTACGCCGCCGAAGGCGCGCAGTTCTCGATCAAGGAAATCGACATCGGCATGGCCGCCGACGTCGGCACCCTGCAACGGCTGCCACGCATCATTGGCGACGGCATGTTGCGTGAACTGGCCTACACCGGTCGCCCGTTCGGCGCAGAAGAAGCGCGCAGCATTGGCCTGGTCAATCGTGTGTATCCCGATCAGGACAGCCTGTTGGCCGGTGTAATGGAAATCGCCCATGAAATCGCGAGCAAATCACCGATTGCCGTGGCCGGCACCAAAGCCATGATCAGTTATATGCGTGACCATACGGTCAATGATGGTCTGGAATACGTTGCCACCTGGAACTCGGCTATGTTGCAATCCAACGACCTGCGCGTGGCCATCGCGGCCCATATGAGTAAGCAGAAACCCGAATTCGTGGATTGACTGACATGACCCCAGGCTGGATTACCACAACGCTGCTGGACAACGACGCCCCTGGCGGCTGGGCCGTCGCCCGCAGCCGCGAGGGCTTTTTGCATGACACCAACGGGCCGCTGTTCCCGCGTGAATGGCTCAAGCGCCAGGACCTGTCGGTGTTCGCCGAACACGGCATCGGCCATCTTGACGGTGAGCCTGTTTACTTGCTGGAGCTGAACGCGGCGGCCGAGGTGCCAGGTTGCAGTTGGCAGGGTTTGCGCGGCTTTATGTTGCAGGGCGACCACACCCTGTACAAAGTGCTGGGCTACGCCGCGCAGATCGGCACCTGGGCGCGGGAGCATCGGTTCTGTGGCAGTTGCGGCCAGGCCATGGTGCAGGTGCCGCGCGAACGTGCGATGTATTGCCAGGCCTGCGACCTGCGCAGCTACCCACGCATTTCGCCGAGCATGATTGTGCTGGTGACCCGTGGCGACGAGATTCTGCTGGCGCGGTCGCCGCGTTTTGTCACGGGTGTGTACAGCACGCTGGCGGGGTTCGCCGAGCCGGGGGAGTCGGCCGAAGACTGCCTGATCCGTGAAGTGCGCGAAGAAGTGCAGGTGGAGGTCAAGAACATCCAGTACATGGGCAGCCAGTGCTGGCCGTTCCCGCACTCGATGATGCTGGGCTTCCATGCCGAGTACGCCGGGGGTGACATCGTGCCCCAGGCTGATGAGATCGAAGACGCGCAGTGGTTCAACATTCACGACTTGCCGCCGTTGCCGGCGTCACGTTCGATCGCGCGTTACCTGATCGACCTCTACCTGGCGCGCCGTTTAGGCCACGCTGAACCAGTGTTGCCAGGCTAGGCGCACCGTCAGGCCGAGGACCACGGTGATAAACACCGGGCGAATGAATTTGGCGCCGCCGCTGATTGCGCTGCGTGCGCCAAAGAACGCGCCACACATTACCGAGAAGCCCATCGCCAGGCCGACGATCCAGTCCACCGAGCCATTGAAGATAAACACCGACAGCGCCGCTGCGTTGCTGACGAAGTTCATGCTGCGCGCCACGCCGCTGGCTTTGACCAGGTCGATAGGGTGCAGCAGCATCGTGCTCACCGTCCAGAACGCGCCGGTGCCGGGGCCGGCCACGCCGTCGTAGAAGCCCAGGCCGAAGCCTTGGGTCGATTGCCATTTCTTCTTGATCGGTGCATCGGCGTCCAGCGGCGCCTTGGGCGTGCCGCCAAACAGCAAATACACACCACAGGCGAACACGATCACCGGGAGCATTTTGTTCAGGGTTTCGGCGGGCAGGTAGTGGGCGACCACGGCACCCGCCAATGCGCCGACCAGCGTGCCGACAATGGCGTGTACCCATTGGCGCGGGTGGAACAGCTTGCGCCGGTAGAAGGTGAAGCTGGCGGTGGCGGAGCCGAAGGTCGAGCTGAGCTTGTTGGTGCCCAGCACCAGGTGCGGTGGCATGCCGGCGGTAAGCAGGGCCGGCGTGGTGAGCAGCCCGCCGCCGCCGGCGATGGCGTCGATAAAGCCGGCAATAAAGGCCACGCAGGCAAGAATGGCGAGGGTGGTCAGGTCAACGCTGAGTTCGAAGGGCATGGGCAGGGCTTATTATTGGCAGGGCGCAGAAAAGGGCTGCGCCAAAGACCGGTATCTTACTTGGATCTTGTTGTTCTACGCGATCCAAATGTGGGAGCTGGCTTGCCTGCGATAGCGGCAGGGCAGGCCCAACTGCTGTAACTGACCCGACGCCATCGCAGGCAAGCCAGCTCCCACCTTTAAATCGTGCCCGCCTGACTGTGATCGTTCCCACGCTCTGCGTGGGAATGCCGCCTCTGACGCTCTGCGTCTGCTCTGGATCTTCAGCTGTGACGTTTGTCCAGCCACTCCAACGCCGTGCGCCACACACAAATCCCCAGAAAATACGCCGACATCACCGACCACAACCCGAACGTCCATGGGTTGGTATTGGGGTAATCCACCACCATCAAAAAGCTGCACAGCAACCAGATGGTGGTCACGGCGATGTTGATCGGCATAAAGCGCTTGACCCGGAAGGGGTGCAGAAACTTCATCGGTGTCACGGTCAGCAGCGCCAGGCCGATCACTGTGGCCAGGGTCACCCAGGCGTCCGGCTGGATGATGTAAACGCACAAGGCCACCACATTCCAGGCCGCGGGAAAGCCGACAAAATAGTTGTCCTTGCTCTTCATGTTCACATTGCAGAAGCAGAACAGCGACGACACCAGGATCACCGACACGGTAAACAGGTGGGTAAAGTCCGGCAGGTCGATATAGCGGTAGATAAACAACGCCGGAATAAACACATAGGTCAGGTAGTCAATCACCAGGTCCAGCACCGAGCCATCAAAGCTGGGCAGTACCGTGCTGACATTCACCCGTCGCGCCAGCGAGCCATCGACGCCATCGACCACCAGCGCCAGGCCCAGCCACAGCAGGCAGGCCTTGGGTGAGTTTTCCAGCAATGCCAGGGTGGCCAGGAACGCCAGCACCACGCCGGTGGCGGTAAAGCCGTGGGCGCCCCAGGCTTTGAGTCTGGCTACATGCAGGGTCGATATCACGGGCGGCTCTCCAAAAGATGAAACAGGGCAGCCGACGACGTAACGCCGTCGAGTCTGACCAGGGAATGCAGGTATCGACCGGGAAGGAGGGAATAAGGTTCACCGCCCCGGTGTATCACTTAGCGTAGCAAGGGTCAGACGTTTCGGCATCAACCCTGACGGAACACCAATGCCTTCAAACCGCTTTGCGGGTCGACATCGGGAAATTCCGGCGGGTTTTCCAATCGCTGCACAAAGCGCAGGCCCGGTGCTTCGCGGGTTACGCCGTCAATCAGGAAGTCTTCACCGAAGGCCGGGTCGTTCATGCAGGCCAACACCGTGCCGTGGGCTGTGAGCAAATCCGGCAGGCGGCGCAGCACGCGTTGGTAGTCTTTGGTCAGCAGAAAGCTGCCTTTCTGGAACGACGGCGGGTCGATGATCACCAGATCGTAAGGGCCGCTGTTCGTCACCTTGGCCCACGATTTGAACAGGTCGTGGCCCAGGAAGCTGACGTTACTCAGGTCATGACCATTGAGGCGATGGTTGTCGCGCCCGCGACTCAAGGCGCCACGGGCCATGTCCAGGTTTACGACATGGTCGGCGCCGCCTTCGATGGCGGCCACCGAGAAACCACAGGTGTAGGCGAACAGGTTGAGCACGCGCTGGCCCTTGGCCTGTTCGCGCACCCAGTTGCGGCCGTAGCGCATGTCGAGGAACAGGCCGCTGTTCTGTTTTTTACCCAGGTCGATCAGGTAACGCAGGCCGCCTTCGGTAATGGTCAGCTCGTCAACGGCCTCGCCCGAGAGCCATTCGGTGGTGCTTTGCGGCAGGTAGCGGTGTTGCAGGGCAACGGTGTAAGCGCTGAACTGCGTTTGCAGCAGTTGTTTAAGGGCTTCGAGCTGCGCAGGCTCGGGTTCCTTGAACAACGAGACCAGCAGCACGCCCTGCAACCAGTCCACCGTCAGTTGCTCCAGGCCCGGCCAGCAGCGGCCACGGCCGTGGAACAGGCGCCGGGTTTCACTCGGCGGGTTAGCCAGGGCGGTGAGCAAATGGGCGTGCAGGGTAGCGAGTGCGTCTGGGTTCATCGTTGAGCGTCAGTCGTTGAGCGGGCGGCATTTTAAACACAGTTGCGGTGCTTCGTCGTGTTTGAGCACAACGTGCTGCAAAAAAGATGATTGGCAGTGATTCATGCTCAAAATGCTTGAGCCTGCGCTTGATAACAGGCAAAAAATCCTCAGGCACCGACATAAACTGGAAAAAAAGCCCGGAGGTGCCCATGAACGGTTTCGCGAGTGCAGTCAATCACACAGCCCAAGACCCGCAAGAACTGGATGAGTGGCGCGACGCCCTGGCCTCGCTGGTGGCCAATGCCGGGCCAGAACGGGCGCGCCAGATCCTCGACCTGCTGGCCCGCGAAGGCAGCGCTGCGCCCATCGACTGGAAACCGCGCCACGGCACGCCCTATATCAACAGCATCAGTGTTGAGCAGCAACCGGCGTTTCCCGGTGACCTGGCCACCGAAGAACGCATCGCCTCGCTGGTGCGCTGGAACGCCTTGGCCATGGTGGTGCGCGCCAACCAGGCGTATGGCGAACTCGGTGGCCATATCGCCAGTTATGCCAGTGCGGCGGACTTGTTCGAAGTCGGCTTCAATCACTTCTTCCGGGCGCGCAGCGACACCTTCGGTGGCGATCTGGTGTTCTACCAGCCGCATTCGGCACCGGGTATATATGCCCGTGCTTATCTGGAAGGGCGCCTGACGGAAAACGACCTGGCGCACTACCGCCAGGAAATCGGCGGGCCAAAAGCCGGCGCACGCGGCCTTTCCAGCTACCCGCACCCGTGGCTGATGCCGGACTTCTGGCAGTTTCCCACCGGCTCCATGGGCATCGGCCCGATCAGCTCGATTTTCCAGGCGCGCTTCATGCGCTATCTGCAACATCGCGGCTTGCTGGACACCACCGACCGGCACGTCTGGGGTGTGTTCGGCGATGGCGAAATGGACGAGCCGGAAAGCATGTCGGCCCTGACCCTGGCTGCCCGCGAAGGCCTGGACAACCTGACCTGGGTGGTTAACTGCAACCTGCAGCGCCTCGACGGGCCGGTGCGCGGCAACGGGCGCATCATCGACGAACTCGAAGCCTTGTTTGCCGGTGCCGGCTGGAACGTGATCAAGCTGGTGTGGGGCTCGGACTGGGACGCCTTGCTGGCCAAGGACACTGACGGTTCACTGGTGGAAACCTTGTCGAACACCGTCGACGGGCAATTCCAGACCTTTGCCGCCAAAGACGGCGCCTATAACCGCGAGCACTTCTTCGGCCAAAGCGCGTCGCTGGCGGCCCTGGTGGCGGGCATGAGCGACGAGCAAATCGACCGCCTCAAGCGCGGTGGCCACGATATGGTCAAGATCCACGCTGCCTACCATGCCGCGCGCCGGGTAAAAGGCCAGCCCACGGTGATCCTGGCCCAGACCAAAAAGGGCTTCGGCATGGGCGAAGCCGGGCAGGGCAAGATGACCACGCACCAGCAGAAGAAGCTCGATCGCGACGCGCTGCTCGCTTTTCGCAATCGCTTCCAGTTGCCGCTCACGGATGCGCAGACCGAATCCTTAAGTTTTTTCAAACCCGCCGAGGACAGCGTTGAACTGCGTTACCTGCATCAACGTCGGCACAAACTCGGCGGTTATGTGCCAAGCCGCAGCCCGCTGGCCGCACCCGTCAGCGTGCCGCCGGTGGCGGGTTACGCCGGTTTCGCTACGGCAGCCGAGGGTAAGGAGATGTCCACCACCATGGCGTTTGTGCGCATGCTCACCAACCTGCTCAAGGACAAGGCTCTCGGCCCGCGCATCGTGCCAATCGTTGCGGATGAAGCACGCACCTTCGGCATGGCCAACCTGTTCAAGCAGATCGGCATCTATTCCAGTGTTGGGCAACGTTACGAACCGGAAGACATTGGCTCGATCCTCAGCTACCGCGAGGCCACCGACGGGCAAATTCTCGAAGAAGGCATCAGTGAGGCCAGCGCCATCAGCTCCTGGGTGGCGGCCGCCACCAGTTATTCGGTGCATGGGCTGCGCATGTTGCCGTTCTATATCTATTACTCGATGTTCGGCTTCCAGCGCGTCGGCGACCTGATCTGGGCTGCCGCCGACCAGCGCGCCCGTGGTTTCCTGCTCGGCGCCACCGCCGGGCGCACCACCCTGGGCGGCGAAGGCCTGCAGCATCAGGACGGCAGCAGCCATTTGGCAGCCGCGACGGTGCCCAACTGCCGCGCCTACGACCCGGCGTTTGCCGGCGAGTTCGCGGTGATCCTCGACCACGGTATGCGTCAGATGCTGGAGCACGATGTGGACGAGTTCTACTACGTGACCCTGATGAACGAAAACTACCCGCAACCGACGCTGCCAGCGGGCGTGGAGGCGGCGATTATCAAGGGCATGTATCGGTTGCAAGGTGCTGCGGATGCCAAGGTGCGCCTGCTCGGCTCGGGCACGCTGGTACGTGAGGCCCAGGCGGCCGCGCAGTTACTGGAGGAGGATTGGCAGGTGGCGAGCGAGGTGTTCAGCGTGACCAGTTTCAGCGAGCTGGCACGGGATGCGCGACAGGTGGAGCGCTGGAATCGGTTGCATCCTCAGGATATGAAGCGCTCCAGTCATGTGAATGCATGTTTGCCTAAAGGTGTACCGGTGATTGCGGTGTCCGACTATGTACGGGCGGTGCCGCAGATGATCGCTTCGTATCTGGACAGCAGCTACACGGTGTTGGGCACCGACGGCTTTGGGCGTAGCGATACTCGGGCAGCGTTGCGTGATTTCTTTGAGGTGGATCGCTATCACATTGTGCTGGCGGCGCTGACGGCGTTGGTGGAGCAGGGCCGTCTGGAACCCGAGGTTTGTCAGCAGGCGATCGAGCGGTATGGCGTACAGGCGGAGCGCGAGCCTTCCTGGACCTCTTGAACCCCTGTTAAGCCTGCTGCCTCAGTGAGCTGATGATGAATGCATGCAGGCTATCAACCGCTTCAGACCCGCGCGAGGCCCGGCTTCGCAGGATTGAAACCTCCATGGGTTCAATCCTGCCCAAGCCGTGCTCGCTGCCCAGAACCTGAAGCGATGCCTGCACGGTACATTGGGTGATTGCGGCAATCGCCAGCCCACCTTCAACGGCGGCTAGTTGGCCGGCAAGGCTGGAGCTGTTGTAAACCACCTTGAATTCACGTCCCTTTTGGCTCAGTGAGTTCACCGCATAACGTCTGGCCAGGCTTGCACTTTCGTAGACGGCGATAGGTAGCGGATCGCGCCTCCACAGTTCGAACTGGGGCGAACCGACCCATACCATGGGTTCCTTGAACAGAAAAGTGCCGCTTTGAGGGGCGTCACGCGACACGAGTGCAAGATCAAGGTCGCCGCTGCGCACACGCGGGATGAGTGCGGCCGACTGTTCGCAAGTCAGTTCTATTTCCACACCCGAATAGCGCGGCAAAAAACGCTTGAGCACCGGCGTGAGATACATCGCCGCGTAGTCTTCCGCAACGCCAAGGCGGATGCGTCCGGTCAATTCTTCACCGTGAAAGGCCGCTTGGGTCTCGGCGTGCAGTGCGAGCAGGCGCCGGGCGTAGCCCAGCAGTAACTGACCGTCCGCCGTCAGTTGAAGGTGACGCGGGCCACGGCTCAACAACTGCCGCCCCAGCGCTGTCTCCAGTTTTTTCATTTGCATGCTGACGGCGGACTGCGAGCGGTTGACCTCATGGGCCGCACCAGAGAGCGAGCCGGCATCCACCACGGCGACAAAGCATTTGAGCCAATCGATCTGCAAATTGCTGGCAGGCATCCAGGTGACCCCTATTCGTTAATCGAATGGCTGTGACGTAAATTATGCGCTTTTCAAGAGGTTTGTTCACTCGCAAAATCCTCGCCTCAACCCCTGCCTGCTGGATTTGACCATGCCATTCGACACCTGGTTGCTCTACCTGGTTACCTGCTGCGGCATCGCTATAGTGCCAGGGCCCAATGCGTTATTAGTGCTGACCCATGGCGCCATTCACGGGCGTCGCAAAACACTCTTCACGATTTCGGGCGGCGTGCTCGGTTTTGCCGTGGTGTTGTCGTTTTGCGCTTTAGGCTTGGGGGCACTGATCCAGGCGTCTGCCACCTGGTTCACGGCACTGAAGGTGGTTGGCGGGCTGTACCTGATCTGGCTGGGGTTTGGGTTGTGGCGCTCGGCGCCTGTGAGTCTTGAGGCAGCCGTTACGACCAGCCTGCGAAGCTGGTCGCTGTTTCGCCAAGGGCTGGTATCGGCGATTTCAAACCCCAAGGCGCTGCTGCTGTTCACCGCCTTCATTCCACCTTTTCTGGACCCACACCGAAGCCTCATCGCGCAGACGGCCGCTATTGCGCTGACTTACGCCGTGGTGGAGTTTGTTGTTGAATATCTGGTGGCCAGCGCAGCACATCGGGTCAGGCCCTGGTTAGCCCGAACCGGACGCCGATTCAATAAAGTCTGCGGTGGTTTTTTTGTGCTGTTCGGGTTAGCGCTGCCTGTCCATAGCTGACGGCAAGTCTAGAAGGTGGCGATCAGTGCTGGCCCAAAGGCTTCTTTCAAAAAGCCCGGCGCGATATAGCGTTCGTAATGCGCCTCGGACAGCAGGAAAAACTCGCGGTCAATCGCATCACGCAAATCCGCCAGGTGACGCTCGCGAAACTCCGGCAGCAACGCCAGCCCATACGCGTCCAGCTTGGAAATCACCCGCGCGCCCCGGGCAATCAACTGGTACGCCCAGCAGTACGGCGACTGGTGTGGCATAAAGCGAATTTTGCGGGTTTCAAGTTGCTGGCGCAAAAGCTTGGGGTCAAACACTTCCAACTTGCTGGCCATCACCTGCACCAGCAACTGCTCCAGGCGCAGCCACACCGCCTGCTTTTCGTCGGCGTTGTAGCCATTCCACTGGATGACTTCATGGTGATAACGCTTGCAGCCCCGGCAGACCAGGTCGCCGTAAACGGTGGAGCACAGGCCGACGCAGGGCGTTTTGATGGTTTGGTTGGGCATAAAGTTTGTACGCAAGTCTAAAAAATACCGCTAACCCATGTGGGAGCGGGCTTGCCCGCGATAGCTGAGTGTCAGCCAATATATGCTTAACTGACCCGCCGCCATCGCGGGCAAGCCCGCTCCTACATTTTTAATCCCAGCTCAGCGCGCCGCCAGTCTGGTACTCGATCACGCGGGTTTCGAAGAAGTTTTTCTCTTTCTTCAAGTCCATGATCTCGCTCATCCACGGGAACGGGTTAGTCGTCCCTGGGTACTCTTCTTTCAGGCCGATCTGCGACAGGCGACGGTTAGCGATGAACTTAAGGTAATCCTCCATCATCGCCGCATTCATCCCCAACACCCCACGCGGCATGGTATCGCGCGCGTACTCAATCTCCAGCTGCGTCCCCTGCAGAATCATCTGGGTCGCTTCTTCCTTCATTTCAGCATCCCACAAGTGCGGGTTTTCGATTTTGATCTGGTTGATCACATCGATACCGAAGTTCAGGTGCATCGACTCGTCGCGCAGGATGTACTGGAACTGTTCTGCCACGCCGGTCATTTTGTTGCGACGGCCCATGGACAGGATCTGGGTGAAGCCGCAGTAGAAGAAGATGCCTTCCAGGACGCAGTAGTAGGCGACCAGGTTGCGCAGCAGCTCTTTGTCGGTTTCGACGGTGCCGGTTTCGAACTTCGGATCGGAGATCGAGCGGGTGTATTTGAGGCCCCAGGCTGCCTTTTTGGCGACCGATGGAATCTCGTGGTACATGTTGAAGATCTCGCCTTCATCCATGGCCAGGGATTCGATGCAGTACTGGTAGGCGTGGGTGTGGATCGCTTCTTCGAAGGCCTGGCGCAGGATGTACTGGCGGCACTCCGGGTTGGTGATCAGGCGGTACACGGCCAGGACCAGGTTGTTGGCAACCAGGGAGTCGGCGGTGGAGAAGAAGCCGAGGTTGCGCATGACGATGCGGCGTTCGTCGTCGGTGAGGCCTTCGGGGTTTTTCCACAGGGCGATGTCGGCGGTCATGTTGACCTCTTGCGGCATCCAGTGGTTGGCGCAGCCGTCGAGGTACTTCTGCCAGGCCCAGTCGTACTTGAAGGGCACGAGTTGGTTGAGGTCGGCGCGGCAGTTGATCATGCGCTTTTCGTCAACGGCGACGCGGGCGGCGGAGCCTTCCAGCTCGGCGAGGCCTTCGGCGACGTCGAGTTTGTCCAGGGCGGCCTTGGCGCGGATGATCGCGGCCGAGTCGTTGGCGGTCACGTTGCGCGCTTCCAGAGCAGCAGCGGCGCCGGCACCGTCAAGGCGGTCCATGTTGGCTTCGCTGGCGTGGCCGGCGTTGGCGCCTTTGATCACCGCTGCACCGGTGTCTTCGTTGTCGACTTCATCCCAACTCAACATTGAAATTCTCCTTCCTGGTACTCGAAAAATAGGTTTTTGCAGGCTTCAAGGCATTGAAATACTGCGCAGAGTGTGGTCGGTAAATACCGATACTGCACACTATGTAGTGGTGATTTGTGTTTGTGGGCACACTATATGGTGTGTAACAAAACAGGTCAACGCACAAGATGTGCGGTCTTGGGTCGCGGCACATCGCCGGTTGAGCTATAAAACCTGGGTTCATTGGCTGCCGGTGGAATTTCAAGGGAATGAAAAACGTACTGATCCGATCCGCCCTGCTGGACGACGCGCAAAGCATCTTCGAGGTGCATAAGCATTCCGTCGAAAACCTCTGCACGGGCGACTACGGCCCCGAGCAGATCGCCATGTGGCTCAACGGCCGCTCACCCGCCACCTACCGCGAGGCCATTGCTGCCGGCAACCTGTGGCTGGCACACACCGACAGGCTGCAGGGTTTTATCGAAATCGACGGCCATGAAATCAGCAAACTGTTTGTGCGCGGCGATGCCGCCGGGCAGGGCATTGGTGCGCGCCTGCTCAATGAGGCCTTGCAGCGCATCAAGAACGCCGGCCATGCCAAGGCCTGTCTGGAAGCGACCCTCAACGCCGAAAACTTCTATGCCGCCTTCGGGTTTCGCAAGGTCGGCGAGGGCACCTTCAGTCGGGGCAACAGCCCGGTGTCCATCGAGATTATCAAGATGGAGCTCGCGCTGTAGCGGGGAGCTACCAACCACGCAGCCGCTCCCAGACCTGCACTTCACCGTTGTGCAACACGGCGTTATAGTTGCCGAACTGCGCCCCCGTGGCGCACGCATGATTGGGCAGAATACGCAGGCGCGTACCGAGCGGAAATTGCGTCACCACATCCACGCCGCCCGCTTCGAACCGCGCCACGCCATGTTCCTGGTTGGCGCTGCTCAACAACAAGCCGTCGATCAACTCCCCGTGCTCATTGCACACCTGGCCATAACCAAAGTCGCGTTTTTGCGCTTGCGTGCCGCGATCCCGGCTCATGGCCATCCAGCCGGCATCGGTGATGATCCAGCCTTTTTCCGCTTGATGGCCGATCACTGTGGTCAGCACGCTCAAGGCCAGTTCCTCGGTGCGGCATACGCCGATGTTGTGCATCACCAGGTCAAAAAACGCATACACACCCGCGCGCAGTTCGGTCACGCCTTCAAGGCTCACGGCTGACAATGCGGTAGGCGTGGAGCCGACACTGACCTGATCGCAGGCCATCCCGGCGGCACGGATACGTTGCGCCGCTTCAACGCAGCGTGCGCGTTCCTGTTCGGCGATGGCCTGTAACGCTTCAGGCGTATCCAGGCCGTAGCTTTCCCCTGCGTGGGTCAATACGCCGACGAGGCTGTCACCGAGCAGTTGGGCGATGTCGAGCAATAACGCGTCCTGCGGCTTGACCCCGGAACGGTGGCCGTCGCAATCAATCTCGATCATCACGGCAAAGGTTTCACCCTGCGCGGCGCCGAAATCGACGATGGCCCGGGCGCCGGCGAGGCTGTCGGTGATCAGCGTCAGCGCGCAACCCCGGCGGCGCAGCGCCAGGGCCTGGGGCAGTTTGTGCGGGGCCATGGCGACGGCGTAGAGGATGTCCTGGATGCCCAGCTCAAAGAAATATTCGGCTTCCTTGAGCGTCGATACGGTGATGCCACGGGCACCGGCCGCTATCTGCGCGGCCACCACTTCGGCGCACTTGTGGGTTTTGACATGGGGGCGCAAATGCACACCCAGGCTGTCGGCACGCTGTTGCATGCGCTGGATGTTGCGCTGCATTTTCACGCTGTCTAGCAATGCTGCCGGGGTGTCCATGGTTAACGCTCCACAAGGGCGGACAGCGGCCAAATTGACGGCCTGTCCAGGACTGGATATGTTGTCTTGCATGAAAAAGACCTCTCCCGAAGAAACCACCCTGATCAGCCAGCTCGAACAGATTGCCGAAGGCTTGAGCAAAACCTTCAGCCCGTTCTGTGAGGTCGTGCTGCACGATTTGCGCGATCCGCAGCAGGCGATCCTGGCGATCCATAACAACCTCTCCGGGCGCTCGCCGGGCGACCCGACCACCGAGTTGGGCCTGGCGCGGATTGCCGACCCCGACTACCCGCAGATCATTGCCAACTACCGCAACCAATTCAGCGATGGGCGCCAGGTCAAAAGCACCTCGATCGGCATCAAGGACACCAGTGGCAAGTACGTCGCGGCCTTGTGCATGAACGTCGATCTCTCATTGTTTCGTGGCCTGCAGGGCATGCTTGAGCAATTTGGCTCGGTCACTGGCGACACCCTTATCGAATCCCTGGAGCCGTCCGGCGCCGATGTGATTCGCACCCGCATCGACCAGTTCGCCGCACGCCTGGCCACCACCCCGCGCGCGCTCAAGGCGGCGGATCGACGGCTGTTGCTGCAAGAGCTCAAGGACTCGGGCTGCATGGACATTCGCCGGGCCATGGAGACCGTGGCCGCGCACCTGGGCGTTTCACGGGCGGCGGTCTACACCTACGCCAAGTAGCGCGCCACAGCTTCAATCTCCACCAGATAACCGTGGTGCAACTCGGGCACCGGCACCACCGCACGGGCAGGGCGGTGCTCGCCCAGCGCGGCGGCGTAAATGCGGTCGAATTGCGGCCAATGCTGAACCCCGGCCACATACACCGTGACCTTCACCAGATCCTGGGGCGAGCCGCCGGCGGCTTTCAAGATGGCCAGCAGGTTAGCCAGCGCCAACTGGGCCTGTTCGGCAAACGATGCTTCAAGGTTGTGGCGCCCCTGCGGGCTCACCGGTAATTGCCCGGAGATATACAGCGTGTCGCCGTGGCTGACGGCCTGGGAGTAATGCCCGGCGGGCGCCGAGGCGGCCTCGGTGTGGATGATGTTCATGACGCCTCGCTGAGCAACGCGGCGTAGCGCGCGATGTCGACATTGCCACCAGTGACGATAATGCCCACGCGCTGGCCCTTGAACCGCTCGCCCAGCTGGCGCAACGCCGCCAGGCCCAGGCAGCCGGTGGGTTCGACCACCATTTTCATGCGTTGCATAAAGAACTTCATCGAGGCCACCAATTGCGCGTCGGAGACGGTGAGGATGTCGGTCACCTTGTCGCGGATGATCGGGAAGGTGTAGTTGCCCAGGTGTTGGGTTTGCGCACCGTCGGCGATGGTCGCCGGGGTGTCGATGTGCACGATGCTGCCGGTCTGGAATGAACGCTGGCCGTCATTGCCTGCTTCGGGCTCAACGCCAAACAGTTGGCAATCGGGTGCCAGCGCACGGGTCGACAACGCGGTGCCCGAGAGCATGCCGCCACCGCCCAGGCCGACGAACAGGGCGTCCAGAGGACCGGTGAATTCCAGCAGTTCCTTGGCGGCCGTGCCTTGGCCGGCAAGGATGTGTGGATGGTCATACGGTGGGATCAATGTCATGCCGTGTTCAACTGCCAGGGTGCGGCCTATCTGCTCACGGTCTTCGGTGAAGCGGTCATACAGCACCACGCTGGCGCCATATTCTCGGGTCGCGGCCACTTTGGCGGCCGGCGCGTCGGTGGGCATCACGATGGTCGCCGGCATGCCGAGCAATTGGGCGGCCAGCGCAATACCCTGAGCATGGTTGCCGGAAGAGAACGCCACCACCCCGGCCTTGCGCTGGTGTGCGTCAAACTGCGACAGGGCATTAAACGCACCGCGAAACTTGAACGAGCCAGCGCGTTGCAGGTTTTCACACTTGATGAATACCTGGGCACCGGTTTCAGCGTCGAGGGTGCGTGAGGTAAACACCGGCGTTTGATGGGCAAAGCCTTGCAGGCGTTGGGCGGCGGCGACGACATCTGAATAGTCAGGCAATTGCATGGGCGGACCTCGTGGGCGGATATGGATAAAATATCCATATCAAGACAAATAGTAAAGGATGGCTTGGCACCCAGTGCATAAACGCAATGTTGAAAAGAGCGTGGTGATCAGCAGCGATATTAAATAGAATGAATCTCATTTGAGACTCACTCGCGCTGCGCAGGTTGCTTTTCATGACTGATGCTGTTGCCCCGACCCATACTGGCGAAATGACCCTGTCGCGCTTGTACCGCGACCATCGCAGCTGGCTCGAAAGCTGGTTGCGGCGGCGCCTGGGCAATGCCTGGGATGCGGCGGACCTGAGCCAGGACACCTTTGTGCGGGTGCTGGCCAGTGCCCAGCCGATTGCGCAGATGCAGGAGCCACGGGCGTATCTGGTGACGGTCGGCAAGCGTTTGCTGGCCAACTTTCATCAGCGCCGCAGCCTTGAGCAAGCCTATCTGAAGGCGCTGGCGAATTTGCCCGAAACCTGCGTGCCGTCGCCCGAGCAACGCTGGCTGGTGCTGGAGACCTTGCACGCTCTGGATGAGTTGCTCGACGGTTTGCCGCGGGGGGTGCGGCGCGCGTTTCTGTGGAGCCAGTTGGAAGGCCTGGGTTATCGCGAAATTGCCGAGCGGCTCGACGTCTCTGAGCGCACGGTCAAGCGCTACATGGCCCAGGCCTATGAACATTGCCTGTTGGTGGCCCTATGAGTCACGAGGTTGCGCGTGCTGCGGCGCAGTGGTTGGCGTTGTTGGAGTCCGGAGCGGCCACCGAGCGTGACCACGCCAATTTGCAGGCTTGGCGCGACAGCCACCCTCAGCACGAACAGACCTGGCAGAAAGCCCAGTCGCTGCGCCAGCGCTTGCGTGACTTGCCCCAGGCCGTGGCGATGGCCAGCCTCGACCGCCCGCAACCGGGGCGACGTGCGTTGCTCAAGCGGGCCTTGGGCGTAGCGGCGCTGGTGCCGACCGCCTGGCTGATCAGCCGTCAGTTGCCCATCGAGGCATGGCGGGCTGATTTGCACACCGCCACCGGCGAGCGCAAACGCCTGCCGTTGGCCGATGGCAGCAGCTTGCAACTCAACACGGCGACGGCGGTGGATGTTGACCTGGCACAGCGGCGCATCACGCTGGTGGACGGCGAGTTGGCGCTGACGGTGCCGGGCGCGGCAGCGATCAGTGTGCACACGCGCTACGGCCAGGTAGAGGTGAGCCAGGCTGAAGTGTGCGTACGGCAATTGGCGTCCGGCTGCCGCGTGTCGGTGTTCAAGGGCGCGGTGCAGGTGCGTGATCTGGCCGGGCAATTGACGACGTTGAACAGCGGTCAGCAAGCCTCGTTAAAGCCTCACGGGCTGAGTGCCAGGGCGGCGTTTGATGTGCAGCAACTGGGCTGGCGTGACGGTGTATTGACCGCACAGAACCAACCCTTTGGGGATTTCCTGCGTGAGCTGGAGCGTTACCGCCCTGGCGTGTTGCGCTGGGACCCTAGCCTGGAAACGCTGCGGGTCACCGGCAGCTTTCGCCTGGATGACACCGACCGCATCCTCACACTGCTGGCCCAGACCCTGGGGTTTGAGGTGCGAGCGCGCACGCGGTATTGGGTGACACTCAGCCGAACCCTGGCTTGACGCTGGCCACCAGGTTCGTAGCGGTGAGCAGGCTTATTGTGGCGAGCAGGCTTGCCCTGCGTTGGGCTGCGAAGCAGCCCCAAAACAGTCACCGCAATTTTCCAGATGTTCTGCTTTGCGAACCCAAGGGGCCGCTGCGCGACCCAACGCAGGGCAAGCCTGCTCGCCACAACAGGCGGGCCTGGCATAACAGTCCCACTGGCCTCAGGAAGGCAACTCAATGCTCAGTGCCTAAATCACATGCGCGCGCTGCAACTCGGTCAATGACTGTGCCTTGAGCTGAGCCAGCGCCGGGTCACGCCGGTCCCTTGGGTGTGGCAGGTCGACTGCCAGTTCCCGGCGAATACTGCTCGGCCGGTTGTCCATCACCAGCACCCGGTCACTCAAGTACAGCGCCTCGTCGACATCGTGGGTCACCAGCAGCAAGGCAATCCCATGGTGCTCGGCCAGTTGCAGCAGCAAGTCCTGCAGTTTCATGCGGGTAAAGGCATCCACTGCGCTGAACGGCTCATCGAGCAATAACACCTGCGGGCGTGAATACAGCCCGCGTGCAATGGCCACGCGTTGCGCCATTCCGCCGGACAAGGCTTTGGGCAGCGCCTGGGCGAAGCCGGTGAGGCCGACTTCTGCGATCAACTGGGTAACCCAGGCCTTGTCATAGTGGTTGTCATCGCGCAAACCGATGTTCTGTTCCACCGTCAGCCAGGGCATCAGCCGTGGTTCCTGGAACACAAAGGCAACTTCGCCTTCGGGGCTGCGCAGTTCGCCCTGGAAGTCGGTCTCCAGGCCGGCGACGATGCGCAACAACGTGCTTTTGCCACAACCGCTGGGCCCGAGCAGGCTGACGGTTTCGCGCGGTTGCAGCGCCAACTGCACGTTGTTCAGCACCGTAATGCCGGCAAAGCTCTTGCGCGCCACGCGAAGCTCCAATAACGCTTGCATACTCATTGCTCCGCGCCTTCGCCTGTGAAGGTGTCGCGCCAGGCCAGGCAGCGTTTCTCCAAGGCTGCGAGCAGGCCATCGCTGAGCTTGCCCAGCAGTGCCAACACGGTAATGGCGGCCAGCACGATGTCTGGCCGTGAGGTTTCCCGACCATCGCTGAGCAAGTAACCGAGACCCTTGGTGGCCGCGATCAGTTCGGCCGCCACCAGGAACATCCACGCCAGGCTCAAGCCGCTGCGCAGCCCCGTGAACAGGCCGGGCAGGGCGGCGGGCAGCAGAATCCGGCGCACCAGGCGTGCTCGGCTGAAACCGTACATTTGCCCGACTTCCACCAGCTTGCGATCAATATCGCGAATCGCCGCGACACCGTTGAGGTACACCGGAAAGAACGCGCCAATCGCGATCAGCACGACCTTGGAGGTTTCATCGATACCCAGCCACAGCAGCAACAGCGGCACCCAGGCCAGGCTCGGAATCGAGCGCAGCCCGGCGAAGGTCGGCTCCAGATACGCTTCGGCTTCACGGCTCAACCCCACCCAGGCGGCAAACACCAGCGCCAGGCTGGCACCGATGGCAAACCCCGCCAGTACCCGCAGCAGGCTGGCGCTGATGTGTTTCCACAACGCGCCTTCGGCCAGGTCGGTGAGGGTCACTGCGATGTCGCTGGGGGCCGGCATCTGGTAGGACGGCAGCCAGCCGATGCGTACCACGCCCTCCAGTACCAGCAGGATCAGTACCGGCAGCACCAGGCCTTTGAGCCGTTTTGGCCAGGCGCTTCGGTTGATCACCACGGGTGCCGGCAGCGGCAGTGCTTGGCTTTTATCGGTCATCACGCCTCCCTTAAGGCTTGGGCAGGGTTTGGCCAAACGAAGTGTCGATCAACTGATCGATCACGGGGTCGACATCCACGCCACGACGGACTAATTCCTCGGACACCAGGATCGGCGCGGCGGCCTTGGATGACGCCACGTCCCTGGCGCTCAGCAGCGGGTTGCTCAAGTCGGTGCGCGACAATTGCAGCTTGGCCACTTCCAGCGGCAAGCCGGCTTCGTCTGCGAGCAATTTAGCGAATTCATCCGGGTGCTTCACGGCCCAATCACGCGCCTTCTCATAGGCCCCGAGGACCTTGGTGATGGTCTGCGGGTGCTGTTTGGCGTATTGCTCGGTGACGCTGATTACGCCGTAGCTGTTGAAGTCTTTATTGCGATACAGCAAGCGCGAACCGGCCTGGATTTCACTCGCGGCCATGTGTGGATCAAGGCCGGCCCAGGCGTCTACGTCGCCTTTCTCCAAGGCGGTGCGGCCGTCCGGATGCTGCAAATGCACCAACTCCACATCATCCTTTTTCAGCCCCGCCAGTTGCAGGCTGCGCAGGGTGAACAGGTACGGGTCGGTGCCTTTGGTGGCGGCGATTTTTTTGCCTTTGAGGTCTGTGACGGTTTTGAGCGGCGAGTCTTTGTGCACCACCAGCGCGGTCCATTCAGCCCGACTGTAGACGTACACCGATTTGATCGGGCTGCCATTGGCGCGGCTCAACACCGCCGACAAGCTGGCAGACGAGGCAAAGTCGACGCCGCCACTGTTGAGGTATTCCAGCGAGCGGTTGCTGCCCTGGCTCAGCACCCAGCCGACCTTGGTGTGGGGAAGCGCCTGTTCGAGCCAGCCAAAATGCTTGAGCACCAGGCTCACGGGCGAATAGTAGGCGTAATCGAGGTTGACCTGGGCGGGGTCGGTTTCGGCGGCAAAGGCCCGGGGTTGCAGGCACAGGGCGAGGGCGCAGGCACTCAATAAAGCAAAGGGTTTCATGGAACAGCTCCAGACAAGGCGTTGAGAGAAGGCTTTTCTTATATTCAGAAAATTTAAATGGCATGTTCCATCATGCTTTAAAGGAATATGCAGTCTCTGTGCCACCTTGTGCGCAGCGTCTTTAGGCGGGTTTCTATGGGGGCGGCTGTAGCGGGAGAGGGCAAAGTGTTGAACGGCTGTTGACAGGCGAACACCTCGTATATATCCGTGTCGTATAAATAAAGACTTATTTATTCCTTTTAATGTTCGTGCCGATAACGCATTTTGAGGGCCTGCGCATTCGTGCGGATTGACCCAACAGCCAAAAGGAAAGCCGACATGACCATTAAAGCGATCAACGTGCGCAACCAGTTCAAGGGCGTGATCAAGGAAATTTTGCTGGGGGAAGTGGTGTCCGAAATTGATGTGCAAACCGCGTCCGGCATCGTCACATCAGTGATCACCACCCGCTCGGTGCGTGACCTGGAATTGAAAGTGGGCAGTGAAGTGATTGCCTTTGTGAAGTCGACTGAAGTGTCGATTGCCAAGCTGTAAATGTGTTCGCAAGTGTAAGAGCTGGGGTGCCTGTGATGGGGGGGCTTTTGGCGGGGTACATATCTGTTGTTGCGGTAACGGCGGCTTATGGTTCCGCTCTTACAGCGGGTCACTTTTGCAAGGACCGGAATGCCGGCCCAGTCAAAAGTAACCAAAAGGTCCTCGCCCCAACACTCGGTGCCTCGCTATGGCTCGGCATGCCCGCAATCCGCCAGTGATTTGGGGGGGCGATTTCAGATCAAGATCAAAAGCACAGATCAAAAGACCGCTGACTTCGTCATCGAAAAGGATGTAAGGGCCACTGCAACAGCAAAGCCATACTCGGACTAATGTGGGAGCTGGCTTGTCGAATCGTCGCACCGCTGCGATGCCATCAACTCTGTGTACCTGACACACCGAGGTGTCTGCATCGCAGGCAAGCCAGCTCCCACATTGATGTGTAGGAACCTGCCCAATGCATCAGTTGATGCGCGGCCCACCTCCGCCCGGCGGGTGCGGCTGCGGTTTGTCCGGTGGCGCATCGCTGGGCAGGTTCTTTGGCGGTGTGTTTGGGTCTTCGTAGTGCTTGTGCAAATCCCCATCCAGCCGATTACTCGACGAGCCGCCTTTGCTCGGCGTCTCCTCAAAGTGCTGCCATTCCGATTGCTGGAAGCGAAAGATGCTGTCATCGGTCGGCGTGTCGCGGCCGTGATAGTGGTGGATTTCGTAGTGGGCGTACTCGACCTTTTCCGCCCAGTCGTTTTGCAATAAACCGTCGTTGGCCAAGTCGCGATACCAATCGTTTTCCGCGTTGGTGGCCTTCTGCTTTTTGTTGTGGTCGACAAAGTAGCCGATGATCCCGCCCACCACCGCCAGCACCACGCCGACCAGAAACAGCGGCCCGGTCAATGCCGCTGCGGTGCCTGCGCCAAACAGTGCCGCCGCCCCGAGGACCCCGGCCGAGGCACCGAACGCGCCCCCGGCTACTTGCAGGCCACCGGCGGCCTGAGCCAGCGGGTCTTTGCTGTCGACGCCGCTCTTGATCGCCAAGGCGCCGAGCACGATATCGGCAAACCCTCCGACGATGTCCGTGGCCGGGCCGAGCACCTTGATCACGGAACCGGCGATTTTCGCAGACTTGGACGCGCCCAACTTGGCCGCACCGGCGGCAGCCAGGCCGTCATCCAGGTGCGTGGCCAGGCCATCGGTGGCTTGCTTGACCGCCGTATCGCCTTCGCCAAACAACTTGCTGATGCCGTCGTACTGACTGTCAGGCACCGCATCCAGCGCCGCGGAGATTTCCTTGCTGACCTTGGCGTCGATCTCGCCGCCGGGGCCAAAATCCAGCATTTTGCCGGTCACGCCTTCCTTGCCCCAGATTTCCGGCAAGGTTTTGTCCAGGCCCAGGAAGTCCACCAGGCCGCCCTTGCCCAGGGTCTCGCCGATCTTGTCACCCAGGCGCACGAAGTGGCTGGAACCACCGGCAAAACTCAGGAAGTCCTTGGCGATGCTCATGCGCTGCGCCGGGGTTTCGCCGAGTTTGCCGCCTTTGCCCACCAGTTGGTAAATCGCCGAAAACAGCGTCACACCCGCGCCAAGGGAGCCCAGGATGCCTTTGCTGTTAAGGGTGTTGAACACCTCACCGAGCATGCCGCGATCCGCTACCGCAATATAGGGTTTGCTCAGGGCCTTTTTGACGTCGGCTTCGCTGATGGTGCCGCTGTTCTTGTAGACCTCGCCGAGTTCTTCCAGGGCCTTGGTGACACCGGCCGATTTCTCCTTGCCTTGCAGCCCCTCGTTGAGGAACTTCTCCAGGGTTTCCTGGGTGCGGCGCGGCAGGTCGAGCAGGTTGCCCTTGAGCACGCCCTTGAGCAGGCCGAACAAGTCTTTGGTCGCCAGCTCCTTGTTGTCGTCGGAGATTTTGCTCGGGTCCGAGAGGATCGCATTAAGGTCGGTGGTCAAGCCGTCGGCCTGGATATTTTGCGCGGCCTTGCTGGCGGCTTCGGGGTCGAACAGCGACAGCGAGGTGAGGGTGTCACTCAAGTCCTTTTGTGCGTCGCTGGCCTTGCCCTGGTTTTGCAGGTCTTTGAGGTACAGCACGTAGTCGGGGTTGGCGGTGAGATCGAGCAGCTTCTGCTTGACCTCATCCTTGTTGGGCAACTTGTTGAGCGCGTCGTCCATTTTCGACTTGTAGTCAGCCTGGATGGTCGGGTCGTTGAACAGCTCGCCGATCTGCTTTTGCACGGCCTTGCCGTCGATGATGTCGTGCATGTCGGCCGCGCTCAGCTCGGTTTGCTTGTCATCCGACTCGCGCCAAGTAGTGTTGAACGGGCGTTTGGCTTCTTCATAGCCGGTGATGCCATGGCCATTCTGGTACGCGGCCTGGGCTTCCAGGGCGCGCACCAGCTTGGCCCGTGGGTCATCCTTGGGAATCGAGCCGTCCTTGACGCCAGCGCGGTAGGTGTCGATCAGTTGGGTGGTGGCCAACTCACTGACGCTCATGGTCGGCGACTTGTCGTCCTTGGGGTCCGAATGCACGCCGGTGTCCATGTTCAACACATCCAGGTCATCAGCCTTGGGCAGGTTGTGCTTGGTGCGGGTGTCGTCGATGGAACTGGCGCTGAAGGCTTCCCATTTGGCCAGCACGTCATCATAGAGCTGTGGGCTCAGTTCCTTGGAGACGATGACCTTGCCTTCGCTGGTTTCATAGCGGATCAGGCCGTCGCCCAGTTCATCGGGAGAGCCGAAGGTGATGTCGGTGTTTTTCAGGAAGTCATTCGGCCCGGCCAGCTTATAGCCGGCGTCTTCACTGGTGTGGATCTTGGCCCAGGTGTCGTTGGCCGTGGCCACGCTTTTGAACAGCTCGGGGCTGACGTCGGCAGACACCACCACCTTGGTGCCGTCCTGCAATTCGTAGGTGAGGACGCTGTCTTTCTGGTCGTTGTTCCAGCTGAAGTTCTTGTAGTCGTTGAGCCCGGGCACGGGCGTGTTGGCGTCGGCCAGTGCTGCACCGTTGTTCAGTTCGCCTTCAATCACGGCTTTTTTGCCGGGGTCGGAGTACACCGTATTAAGGCCCGCCAGGTAGTCGAACAACTTGGGGTTGTCTTCACGGGCGACGACGACTTTTTCGCCGTTGCTTTCGTAGCGGATCAGCCCGGGACCCACTTCGTCAACCGGGCCTACCGCAGTGCCGCCGTAGGGTGGCCATACTTCGTTGTCGGTGGCGCGACGGTAACCGGCATCTTCACTGCTGGAGAGGCCGGAGAAACTTTCATAAGCTTCCTTGGCCTTTTGGAAAGCCTCGGGGTTGTCACGCTGGCTGATCACGAACTTGCTGCCGTCCTGGGTCTCGTAGCGGATCACGCCAGGGCCGGTTTCATCGGGCGGGCCGAGGGCTTTGTAATCGGCCAATGCACCCGGCGCAGTGCCTTCGGCGCCCAGGCTCTGATAACCGGCGTTCTGGCTGGCGACCACGCCAGAGAGCGACTTGAAGTCCTGGCTGACCTGCTTGAACAGCTCCGGGCTGTCGTGCTCGCTGACGATGATCTTCTTGCCGTCCTGGGTTTCATAACGAATCAGCCCAGGACCCACTTCATCGGGCGGGCCGATGGCCTTGTAGTCGGCCAGGGCAGCAGGCGGCGTGGCGTCTTTGGCCGCGAGTTCATAACCGTCTTTTTTGCTCGCATCGAGCCCCGATGGCGACTTGTCATGGGGTTCGACTTTTTTATGGGCGCTGTTCTTGAGCAGCACAGCAAATGCTTCGCCCGATGTTGATAGAGTGCGCGGAAGGCTTTTGGGCTCGGACGAGCGATCAAGCGGCTGGGTCGACATGCCATGGAACTCCTGCTGTTGCCGGTGGGACGGGTCGGCAAAAACAGTAACAGCAGGGGTTCGGCACTCGTTGCGAAACGTTGTGAAATGCGTTTTAGCGGTGACGCAGTGCACGTTCCATGCGCTGCAAACCCTCTTCGAGCATCGATCGTGGGCAACCGAAGTTCAGGCGCACGAATTGCTGGCTGTCATCGCCAAATTCGATGCCTGCGCTCAGGCCGACCCTGGCCTGCTCCAGGAAGAACTGCTGCGGGTCGGCAAGGCCCAGGGCGCTGCAATCCAGCCAGGCCAGGTAGGTGCCTTGTGGCGCGTGCATCACCACGCCGGGCAAACGGGTTTGCACGGCGTGCAGCAGGTAGTCGCGGTTGGCTTGCAGGTACTGCACCAGCGCATCCAGCCATTCGCTGCACTGGCTGTAGGCGGCGCGGGTGGCTTCCAGGCCCAACGGGCTGACGCTGTCGACCATGCCGCAACGGGCATTGTTAAAGCGCTCGCGCACCTCGGCATTTTGCACCACGGCAAAGCAAGTCTTCAGGCCGGCGACGTTATAGGCCTTGCTCGCCGACATCAGGGTGATGGTGCGTTGGGCGATCTCGGGGCTGAGGCTGGCGGTGGGAATATGGCGACGGCCGTCAAAGCACAGCTCGGCATGGATTTCGTCACTGATGATCAGTGCACCGTTCTCCACGCAGGCGTTGGCCACGGCCAACAGTTCTTCACGCGCAAAGACCTTGCCCACTGGGTTGTGCGGGTTGCTCAGCAGCAGCGCACCGGCGCCCTTCAGCGCCTGGCGCATGGCAGGCATGGGCGTCATGTACTCGCCGTTGATCAACTCGAACGGCACTTCGATACGCGGCAGGTTCCAGTGGCCCGGGGCCAGGCGAATCGGCCGGTAGTTGGGGGTTTGCAGCACCACGGGCTGGCCCGGCTGTACGAACGCATGCAGGGCCATATTGAAACCAGGCTCGACACCGGGCAGGAACAGCAACTCTTCAGGTTGTACGCGCCAGGCGTACTTGGCCCACAGGTCCGCGATGATGGCTTCGCGCACATCCGCGCCAGCCACGCTGTAGCCGAGCACCTGCTGGTCGAGGCGTGCGTGCAGGGCTTGCAGGACGGCGGGTGGCGCGGCGATATCCATGTCGGCGATCCACATCGGCAGAACGTCTTGCGGGTAACGGTTCCACTTGGTGCTGCCGGTGCCTTGGCGGGGGTGGATCGTGTCGAAATCAAAGCTCATGGGTGGCTCGTATCAGGGAGGCAGGTGCAGGAATGGCGCTGATTCTAGCGCCATTAATTTTATAGGCCAGTGCTGATTGCCGCCGATAGCTGCAGGTGTGCCTGTTCCACGGCCCGAGCGACCGCTTCTTCACCGCGCACCATGGCGCCCAGGTAGACGAAATCCACCGAGTGGATGCCCACCGTAGACAGGATGGTGGTCATGTAAGGCGTGAGAAAGTCTGGTTCATGCCCCTTGCGCGCATTGCCGCTGCTGACCAGCACGAAGGTGCGGCGGTCCTTGAGCAGGCCGACTTTTTCGAACTGCGCATTGATGGTAAAGCTGCGATGGATGCGCACCACATGGTCGATCCAGACCTTGAGCGCCGCCGGTACGGTGAAGTTGTGCACCGGCGTGCAGAGGATCAACAGGTCGCAGGCTTCCAGTTCGACGATCAGCTGTTCCGACAACGCCGTGGCGCTGCCACTCAAGCCGCCAGGCGTAGTGAGTGCATTCGCGTATTCACGGGTCAGCGGCGCCAGCGCCTGGCTGCCGTAGTCGCGTTCGATGACCTCCGCGCCAGGCACCAGGTCGTTGAGCAAGGCACGGGCCAGCTTGAAGGTCTGCGCGGCCTTGCCGTGGGGGCTGAAGCTAAGGAGCAGGGCGCGGGTCATTGGCTCAGGTCCTGGGAAAAGTGCATGCCTCGCGGCAGCAGGCCTTGGCGGAAATAGAAACGCTGGGCCAAGGCCATATGCAGGCCGGTGTCCAGCACCAGGTAACGATAACCGCGTGCGCGGGTTTCTTCGCGGACGCGGTCGAGCAACTGCTCGCCCAGGCGTCGGCGCTGCAAGATGGCGTCTACCACCAGGTCATCGACGTAGATGAACTTGCCGTACAGGGTGTTTTCCGTCAGGCGGTAGCCGGCCAGGCCAATGACTTTGCCGTGTTCGCGTGCGGCCAGCAGATGATAGCCGTTCTGGCGCTGGCGTTGAACCTGCGCGGCGAAACTGGCGGCGTCGGTCAGGTGCGGGCGCAGTTGCTGCATCACGGCGAAGCTTGCGAGGCAGTCGGTCTCGGTTTCCATCAGGGCGAACTCAATGGGTTCATTAGTCATCAAGGTTCTCCAGATGGGCCTTGATCGCCTCCGGTACTTTACGAAAACTGATGGCCACGCGGTTCAAGGCGTTCATCAAGGAAATGGCCAGGGTCAGGTCGGCGACTGCCTTCTCGTTGAACACCGCTGCCACGGCGGCGTAGTCGGCATCCGGCACGTGGGTTTGCGCCACCTGGGTGACCACTTCGGCCCAGGCCAGGGCGGCTTGTTCACGCACAGTGAACAACGGCAAGGCTTCACGCCAGGCGGCCAGCAGCATGATCTTTTCCAGGCTTGCGCCTTGCTTGAGCAGGCCGCGGGAATGGGAATCCAGGCAATAGGCGCAGCCGTTGAGCTGCGAAACCCGCAGGTACACCAGTTCAATCAGTTCTTTCTCCAGGCCACAGCCATGCACATAGCTGTGCACGGTGCCCAGGGCCTTGTAACCAGCAGGGGCGGCGTTGCCGTAATCGAGACGGTGTTTCATGGGTAATCCTTGGGTTGCGTTAAGAGATGCGCCATTTTCGGTGGTGGCCGGGTTGCTCGACAGGGGCATGATTGGACAAGTGGGTTGGGACATGATCAGACTCCACCTTGTCGTCCTGCCGAGCCCCCTTGTGATGTCGTCATTGCCCAAATATCAGGAAATCTACCGCCGCTTCCGGTTGGCCATCGACCAGGGCCAACTCGGCCCCGGTGATCGGGTGCCGTCGGTGCGCAGCCTGGCGCTGGAACTCAAGATCGCCCGCGGGACCGTGGAGGCGGCTTACCAGTTGCTGGTCAGTGAGGGTTTTTTTGAGGCGCGTGGGCAGGCGGGCACCGTGATTGCGCGGACATTGCCGCAGGTGGCGATGAAGCCCCAGCCCGTCGCACCACCGCCGACATCGGCGCCGCCAGCCTTGCAAATGGGCCAGCCGGCGCTGGATGCCTTCCCGCGCAAGCTATGGGCACGGCTGGTCACCCAGCAAGTGCGCCGCACCGACGTCGACAGCCTGGCCATGGGCGATGTGCGCGGCGCCCAGGCGTTGCGCGTGGCGATTGCCAGCTATCTCGCGTTGTACCGAGGCGTGGAGTGTACGCCCCAGCAGGTATTTATCTGTTCGGGGTATGCCGGCTCCCTGACGCTGTTGTGCGATGCACTGCAAATGGCCGGGCAACGTTGCTGGTACGAAGACCCGGGCTATGTGCATGCGCGGCAGTTGTTGAGGCATCAAGGGGTTGAGCTGGTGCCGGTACCGGTCGACCGTGAAGGGCTGGATGTTGAGCAGGGCATCCAGCGTGATCGGCAAGCACGGCTGGCGATTGTGACGCCGGCCCACCAGAGCCCGCTGGGTGTGGCGTTGAGCCTGACGCGCCGCCAGGCCTTGCTGGCCTGGGCGCAGAAGCAGGGCAGTTGGGTGCTGGAGGATGATTACGACAGTGAGTTTCGCTACCAGGGCCAGCCATTGGCGGCGCTCAAGAGCCAGGATGTGCACGACCGGGTGATCCATGCCGGGAGCTTCAGCAAAATGCTGTTTCCGGGCTTGCGCCTGGGCTATCTGGTGGTGCCGGCAGCCTTGGTGGAGGTGTTTGGGCGCAGCGCCGAGGCCTTGCAGCAGCGCGGTGCGCAGTTGTTGCAACTGACCGCGGCGGATTTTCTCGAGCAGGGCCATTTCACCCGGCACTTGAAAAAGATGCGTCAGTTGTATGCGCTGCGAAGGGGCTTTTTGGTCGCCGCGTTACAGGCCCATTGCGCGGATTTTTTACGCGTGGATGAACAGGCCGGGGGGATTAACCTGTTGGCGCGGTTGCGGGTGCCTGTTCCGGATCAGGTAGTTGCCATGGCAGCCAATGAGGCGGGGTTGGCGGTTAACGCATTGTCAGCGTGGACCCTTGAGCCGGGAGGTGGGCAGGGGTTGTTGATGGGCTTTACCAATGTGGCGACGGCGGAACAGGCTAATGAGCTGGGATTGAGGCTGTTGCAGATACTGCGGGCATGTCACCCGTAAAGTGTGGGAGCCGGCTTTTTTGGGGGCGCTTCGCACCCCAGCGCAAGCAAGCTTGCTCGCCACGGCAAGCCCGCCCACACATTTAGATCGTGTTCAGCTTTAAATCGTCAGGGTTTTACGGGTGTTGGCAAGGTTACAAGGTTGACGTAGCCATCCCAGAATTTTTGCTGGTCGACACCAAACACCACCTTGGCTTTTTGCGTGCCCACCGGCGCGCCTTTTTTGTAGCCCAGCGCCCGGCCGTAGTCGGCGCCAAACGTGGCGTCCACATCCACCCACAGGTCGCCAGACTCAGTGACAATCTCCGGGCTCACCAGAAACAGCGCCGGCAAGCTGTCCCAGGTAAAGCTGTGGTAGCTCGGGTCTTTGTCGAACAGCGGCCCGAACTCGTGCTTGTAGAGATCGGCAATCGCACCTTTGTGGGCTATCACGCGCTGGTACACCGACTTGTCGAAGGTGACTTTCTCACACACATCGTTGGGGAAAATCACGTGTTCGATGGGTGAGCGCAACACAATCTTCGCGGCCTCCGGGTCGAACCACCAGTTGAATTCCGCCGCCGGCGTGGTGTTGCCCGGAATCTCCAGGGCACCGCCCATGTACACGATGCGCTTGATCAGCGGCACGATATCCGGCGCCGAGCGAATCGCCAGGGCGATGTTGGTCAGCGGGCCGACGGCCAGAATGGTCACCTGGTGCGGGTTGGCCCGCACGCTTTGCACAATGAACTGCGCGGCGGTTTCACTGCGCAGCTGGGTGTGGGTGGCCAGGCCATCCGGTGGCGCGACCAGCTGCGCGGGTGAAGTCGGGCGCGGGTGTTTGAACGCGCCCGGCCAGCCCGAACCAAACAGGGCTTTTTCTGCCTCGTAGGTGGCGTAGTCATGCAGCAACGGGTAGGCGGCGCCGGAGTAGACGCCGACCTGTTTTTCCACGCCCATGCGCTCTACGGCCTTGAGGGCGTCGACCTGTTCCTGGTCGACCCAGGCATTGCCGCTGACCAGGGTCATGCCCAGCAGGTCGATGCGTTTTTGCGCGTGCAACTGCGCGAGCATGATAAAGGCCTGGCCGTCATCATTGAGCACGTTGAAGTCGGTGTCGAAGATGACTTTTTCAGGCGCGGTTTGCGCTGCCTGTGCCGTGCCGGCACACAGGCCGACGGCGACAAGCAACGCGCAGCTTTTAAGAAAACCTTGCATGGTGATTCATCCGCAAAAAATTGTTGTTATTAACGGTTCACCAGTTTCGCCGGCAAGGCGATGACCAGGAAGCTGCTGAGGATCAGGCAGCCGGCGAAAAACCACAACGCACCCGCACTGCTGCCGGTGACGTCGATGGCAACTCCCATCAACGAGTTGCTCACTAAGCCTGCGATATTCGCCACCGAACAGGCCAGGGCAAAGCCGGTCGCCGCTGCGGTGCCTTTGAGGAAGGTTGCCGGCAGGCTGAAAAACACCGGCACGGCGCCGATGATCGCGGCTGAGGCAATGGCGAACAGCAACACGGTGGCGACCACGCTGTGGGTAAAGAACGTGCTGGTGGCCATGGCCGCCGCACCGATGAAGAACGGCACGATGATGTGCCAGCGGCGTTCGCGGTGTTTGTCGGAGCTGGCGCCGATCAGCAGCATGCCCAGCAGCGCCGCAACGCTGGGCAATGCAGTCAGCACGCCGATATGGAAGGTGTCGGTCACCCCGGCATTGCGGATGAAGGTCGGCATCCAGAACCCCATGGCATAGGCGCTGAGCAGGATCGAGAAGTCTATACCGCCGAGCATCCACACTTTGAGGTTGAAGAAGCCGTCACGGAAGCTGTGCTTGCTGCCGGTGGCGCCGGCTTCGTCCTTGCGCAGTTCGCTTTCCAGCAGGGCCTTTTCTTCGTCCGACAGCCATTTGGCCTGTTGGAAGGTGTTGGGCAGCGCCCAGAAAGTCAGCACGCCGAGCAATACGCTGGGCACCGCTTCGATCAGGAACAACCACTGCCAGCCACGCAGGCCGCCCATGTTGTCGAAGTGGCCCATGATCCAGCCCGACAGCGGGCCGCCGATGACGCTCGACAGCGGCAGGCCGATCATGAACAGCGCGATGATGCGCCCGCGTCGGTGCGTCGGGAACCAAGTGGTCAGGTAATACAAAACCCCCGGCAAAAAGCCGGCTTCGGCGGCGCCGAGCAGAAAGCGCAGGATGTAGAACTGGGTGGTGGAGGTGACCAGCATGGTGCAGGCCGAGAGCAGGCCCCAGGTGATCATGATGCGCGCGATCCAGATCTTCGCGCCCACTCGTTCAAGTACCAGGTTGCTGGGCACCTCAAAGATGATATAGCCGACGAAAAACAAGCCGGCACCGAGGCCGAACGCGGTTTCGCTGAAGTGTAACTGGTCGAGCATCTGCAACTTGGCGAAGCCGATGTTGATGCGGTCCAGGTAGGCGGCCAGGTAGCAGAAACACAGGAACGGAATCAGCTTCCAGGTGATCTTGTGGTAGAGCGTGGTAACGGGGTCGGCGACCGTGGTCGCGGGCGCTGCATTCGCAATGGGCATTGGGGTGTCTCCTGGCGGTGACTTATGGTTTTTATACAGCCGCTTTTTTCCAGCACTTCGGAGTGCTGTAAAAGCGACATCCAAAGGCAGTGTCAGAAGACTGAAAGCTGCACCGGCTTTTTAATGTGGGAGCTGGCTTGCCTGCGATAGCGGTGGATCAGCAACAATTATGCTGCATGACACTCCGTCATCGCAGGCAAGCCAGCTCCCACCGTTGGGCGGGGGCGGCTCACAGTTTTGTGCAAGACCGCGCTCTATGGCGCAGTTCTTCGTAACCTTTATTGCTCCCTGAACTTGCTCATCGCCTCCTGCTTGCTCACTACATCGCCATACTTGCTGTCGATGTCGAACAGGTTGGCTGCATGGGGCGCCGGGTGTCGGTCGCCGACGCATTCGCGCACGACAATGGTGCGAAACCCATGCTGCACCGCATCCACGGCCGTGGCGCGGATGCAGCCGCTGGTGGAACAGCCGGCCAGCACCACAGTGTCGATGCCCTGGGCGTGCAGCATCGGGGCCAGGCTGCTGCCGAAGAAGGCGCTGGCGTACTGTTTGGTGATCACCACTTCATCCGCCTGGGGCAATACCTCGGTACAGAACGCCGCGAGCGGGTTGCCCTCGACCATGTCCTTCATCACCGGGGCTTTCTTGACCCAGATACCGCCATCGGCGAAATGGCCGGGATGGTAGCGGATATTGGTGTGCACCACCGTAATTGCGTGCCGGCGAGCGGTGGCCAGCAATTCGACACTTTCAGCTACGGCCACCACCACTTCAGGGGCATACAGCGGCGCGCCTTCGGTGGTGTAGCCCTGCATGAAGTCAATCATGAGCAGCGCAGATTTTTTGCCGAAGCCGATGCGATTGCCCCAGACGCCCTGGTAGTTGGCGTCGGCGGATTGGTTGTTCATCTTCTCAACCCCTCATTTTTGTGTGGCGAGCGAGCTTATGTGGCGAGCGAGCTTGCTCGCGCTGGGCTGCGAAGCGGCCCCAAAAAAGCGGGAGCGCTGCGCACTCCAGCGCGAGCAAGCTCGCTCGCCACAACAAGCTCATTCGCCACATAAGCTCATTCACCACGAGTGTCAGTAAGCGCCGGACAGCAAGGCACCGGCACCGGGCACGATAGGCTCCAGGTCCAACGCCTTGAGCATCGCGTAGGTGGTGGCGATGGCGGCGGTGAGCACCGGTTTGCCGGTTTGCGCTTCAACCTTGGCCACCACCGGCAGCGACTGCATCTGCACGCAGGCAGAGAGCACGATCACGTCCACCCCTTCCAGGTTCATGCCGGCGACGATGCCCGGCAGGTTGGCCGGGTCGTGGCGCGCCACTTCGAGGTTGTCGGGGATTTCCAGGGCGCGCCAGTCCACCACGTCAAAGCCTTCTTCGCGGATGTAGTTCACCACCAGCTCGGTCAGTGGCTTCATGTACGGCGCGACGATGGCGATGCGCTTGGCACCCATCACTTTCAAGCCTTCGATCAAGGCGCCGGCGCTGGTGATCACCGGCGCGTTGGCGTCGTTATCGGCGGTGGCTTGACGCAGGCGCTGTTCGGAGTTGCGGTGATAACCCAGACCCATGGCCATGATCGCCACCAGGCACGCATAGCCCAGCACGTCGACCTTGGCGTCGGACAGCTCGATGGCGCAGCGGTCGGACTCGCCGTCCATGGCCGCCAGTTCTTCCTTGCGCACCTGCTTCATGCGCATGCGGCTGGAGTGAAAGGTAAAGCGTTCGGGGCGGATCGCCTGGCGCGCGTTAAGCATCGCCGGGATCTCGGTTTCCATGGTGGTGTTCGAACTCGGCACGATCTGGCCGATACGGTAAGGCTTGAGCATGGTGGTTCCCTTATTGTTGTGTGAGGAAGCCGTCGAGGGCGGCAAAAAAGCCTTCAAGGTCATCCCACGGAATCATGTGCCCGGCGTTCGGTACACGGGCGACCTGGATAGCGGGCTGCAGGTCCTGGATTTCGGCGATGTCTTCATCCAGGATCACGCCGCCGCGCCCGGCCACCATCAACAGGGCAGGGGCCTTGAGCTTGGGCAGGTGCTGGTGGAAGTCGACCGTGTGGAAGTCATTGAAAGCACGCACGATGGCGGGCTCATAACAGGTGTGCAGCCATTCGGCGCGCAGCTGCAGTTGCTCGACGGTCCAGGTGGCGCAGAAGGCGCGCATAGCGTCAGCGTCCATGCCGACCCGCGATTGGCGGATCGAGTCGACGTACCATGGCAACTTGCTCGGGTATTCACGGCGGCCAGGCCCGGACACTGGCGGGTCGATCAGCACCACGCGGTTGACGCCCTGTGGATGCTTGGCTGCACTGTGCACGGCAAATCGCGCGCCCATGGAGTGGCCGACCAGGTGGTAGCTATCCAGCTCAAGCGCATCGGCAAACGCGCCAATGTCCTCGGCGCAGGTGTCTGCGCTGTAGTCCAATTGCGTCCCTGTGGACGACAAGCCGCGCCCGCGCACATCCAGCACGTAAGTGTCGAACCGGGTGCCAAGACGCTCAGCCACAAAACCCCAGGTAATCGCCGGGCTGGTGATGCCCGGGATCAAAATCAGCGCCGGGCCTTTGCCGCCGTAGCGCAGGTAGTGCTGGCGAATACCATTGGCTTGCACATTGGCGCCATACAGGAAGGTACTCACGCGGCCACCCCCGATTTCAGTTCCTGGGCGTACAGGTCATAACCGTACACCCAGGCCGGGTCTTCCTGGGTGCGCAGCCAGGTGTTGGCGTTGGACACCGCTTGTACGCGGGACGCACGTTCCTTGCGGTTGGCTTCGTAGAGCTGGAACGCCGTGCGGTAGTCGCTGATACCGGTTTCCTGCAAGCAGCGGGTGAGCATGGCCGCGTCTTCGATGGCCATGCCGGCACCCTGGGCCATATGCGGTTTCATCGGGTGGCAGGCGTCACCCAGCAACACCAGGCGGCCACGGCTCCACAGCGGCAACGGGTTACGGTTGCGCAGCGGCCATTTGGTCACGCTTTCGGTGGACTCGATCAGCGCCTGCACGGTGGGGTGGTAGCCTTTGAAGGCGTCAAACATCTCTTCGCGGCTGCTGTCGACAAACGCGCCCTGGAAGTCCCATTCGGCATGGGGCACGCCGGTCACGTAGTAGTACTCGTCACGCTTGCCGGTGGTGTAGTAGACCATCATGTGGCGGTCCTCGGTCCACCACTTGATGCAGTCTTCGAACTTCAAGTCGTACTTGGCCAACTGGTCGCCACGGATCAGCGCACGGTGCGCGACCCAGCCGCTGTACAGCGGTTTTTCCACGCCGAGCAGCTCTTCACGGATCCTGGAGTTGATGCCATCGGCGCCGATCACGATATCGGCGTAGGTCACTTCGCCGTCGGCAAAGGTCAGGCGCACTTGGGTATCGGTTTCTTCGAGGTTTTCCAGGCGCTTGTTGAAGTGCAGGGTGCCAGGTTTGAGGGTCGACATCTGCAATGCATGCAAGTCGCCACGGTGCACGGTGATGTAGGAAGCGCCGTAGCCGGTGAGTGGAATACGCGAGAGGTAGTCACCGCTTTCGCCGCAACGGCTGAACCAGTGCTCGGGGTGCGAGCCCATCAGGTCCAGCTGTTTTTCGATGCCCATGCGGCGGAAGATTTTCATGATGTTAGGCCCCATGTGGATGCCTGCACCCAAGCGGGAAAACTCCGGCGCCTGTTCATAGATATCGACATCGAAACCGGCTTGCTGCAGCAGTGTGGCCGCCGCCGCGCCGCCCAGGCCGGCACCGACGATGGCGATTTTTTGTGTGCTTCCCATGGGGCGTGAACCTCTCTCTTTTTGATTTTTGGCGGCATCTGTCCGCAAGGTTTTTAAAGTGTATACGCTCATTTTTTGAAATGGGAAGCCTACGTTCATAATTTTATTTTTTGGCCGTATTTATCCTGTGTAACGGGTTTTTGCCTTTATCTGTAGTGTTTGTGTGGTTTGGTAACGTTTTGGTGTGCTACTTGCAGTTCGTCTTTAATTCGGGTCTTATCGTTATTAATTGGCGTACACACTATAAAAATGCACTAGGGTGAAGCGCGGTGCTTGAACTTGGTGCAGCCCCACAGGAGACAGGAAAATGCCGGTAAGCGATTGCGAACTGACCCAGATGTTTGAACACGTGTTGAAACTGTCGAAGGTCGACCCGACCCAGAGCGTCGCCGTGCTCAAGAGCCATTACTCGGACCCGCGTACCGTGCGTGCTGCGATGGACGCGGCGCAGCGCCTGGGGGCCAAGGTGTATGCGGTGGAACTGCCGTCGTTCAACCATCCCAAAGCGATGGGCAACGACATGACCGCCTACTGCGGCGACACCGCACTCACCGGCAATATCGCTGCCCAGCGCGCGTTGGAGGCCGCCGACCTGATCGTCGACACCATGATGCTGCTGCACTCGCCGGAGCAGGAGCAGATCCTCAAGACCGGCACGCGTATCCTGCTGGCGGTGGAACCGCCGGAAGTGCTGGCGCGCATGCTGCCCACCGAAGCCGACAAGGTGCGTGTGCTGGCGGCCGAGCAGTTGCTGAAGAAGGCGCGCTCGATCCACGTCAAATCCCGCGCAGGCAGTGATTTCCGTGCAGCGCTGGGCCAATACCCGTCGGTCACCGAGTACGGTTTTGCCGACGAGCCTGGGCGCTGGGACCACTGGCCGAGTGGTTTCCTGTTCTCCTGGCCCAACGAAGAAACCGCCGAGGGCGTGCTGGTGCTGGATATCGGTGACATCCTGCTGCCGTTCAAGACCTACACCCGCGAGAAGATCACCCTGGAGATCGAGAAGGGCTTTATCACCAAGATCCACGGCGGTTTCGAGGCCGAGTACCTGCGCGATTACATGAAGTATTTCAATGACCCGGAGGTGTATGGCATCTCTCATATCGGCTGGGGCTTGCAGCCAAAGGCGCAGTGGACGGCCATGGGCTTGCACGACAAAAACGATGGCATGTGCATGGATGCGCGGGCGTTCTACGGCAACTTCCTGTTCTCCACCGGGCCGAATACCGAAGTGGGCGGCACGCGCAAGACGCCATGCCATATGGATATTCCGCTGCGTAATTGTGATGTGTACCTGGATGATGAGGCGGTGGTGATCGGCGGCGATGTCGTTGCACCGCAAGCGTCCCTGGCACGCTGAGTTTTCAAGTGTGGGAGCTGGCTTGCCTGCGATAACGGTCTGGCAGGCACATCACGGCTAGCTGATCCGGCGCTATCGCAGGCAAGCCAGCTCCCACAGTTTGAGCGTGCTCCTTTAGTTTGAGGCTTGAGTCCGTTCACTATCCCCGCCATCATGCCGACCATCGCTAATCACCCACCGAGCCACGCCGTGCCTGATTCCTACGTTTTCTCTGAACAAGTTGGCCACCTGCTGCGCAAGGCCTACCAGCGCCACCTGGCGATTTTTCAGCAGAATGTCGGCGACTCACAACTCACCGCCGTGCAGTTCGTCACCCTGTGTGCGCTGCGCGATCACGGTGCAAGTTCCCTCACCGAACTGGTCAAGGCCACGGCCGTCGACCAGGCGACCATTCGCGGTATCGTCGAGCGGCTCAAGGCCAAGGCGCTGATTACCCTGGAACCAGATCCCCAGGACAAGCGCAAGGTGGTGGTTGACCTGTCGCCAGCCGGCGCCGAACTGGTCGCGCAAACCGCGCCGCGTGCCGCGCAGATCAGCGAGCTGACCATGAGCAACCTCAACCCCGCCGAGCGCGTGGCGGTGCTGTTTCTGCTGCGCAAGATGATCGACGACCCGCAGGAATAAACCGGCGCTGGCATCGTTTTTGCTCTGAGTTCATGTAGTAGTCACTTCACGTGCCAAGTGTGTCGCGAGGCCCCAACTCCGCGGCGCTTTTTTTTGGCTGTTTCGTGTAGTGATTGCTTCATCAACTGATACAGGCGAAGCGAATGATCAGCCCACCCATCACTGTTGCCCTCAAGGTCAACGGCCACATCCGCGAAGTCAGTGCGATGGCGGATACGCCGCTGCTGCTGGTGTTGCGCAATGACTTGCAGCTTAACGGCCCCAAGTACGGCTGCGGCCTGGGCGAGTGCGGTGCGTGCACCGTGATCATCGATGGTGTGGCGGCGCGCTCGTGCGTGTTTCCGCTGGCGGGTGCAACCGGGCGCGAGATTGTCACCCTTGAAGGGCTCGGCACACGCCAGGCGCCGCACCCCGTGCAGCAAGCCTTTATCGAGGAGCAGGCGGCACAATGCGGTTATTGCCTCAACGGCATGATCATGACTGCCAAGGCGTTGCTCGACCGCAACCCCAACCCCAGCGAAGCCCAGGTGCGCAATGAGTTGTCGGGCAACCTGTGCCGCTGCGGCACCCATATCGAAATCCTGCGCGCCGTACTGCGTGCTGCGCACCTCTTGAGCGTGGAAGGCCGACCATGACTGATATTTCCCGTGACCAATGGCTGGCCAAGTCGGGCGTCTTATTGATTGTCGATGATGTACTGCCACCTTCAGGCCCGGTGGCCAAGGGCGGCACACCGACCGTGAAACCCAAGGAACTGGGGTTGTTCATTGCGGTAAACGATGACGGCCTGGTGTATGCCTTTAACGGCCATGTGGACCTGGGCACCGGCATTCGCACGTCGCTGGCGCAGATTGTGGCCGAAGAGCTGGACCTGAGCATGGAGCAGGTCAACATGGTTCTGGGCGATACCGAGCGTGCGCCCAACCAGGGTGCAACCATCGCCAGCGCGACCTTGCAGATTTCGGCGATCCCGCTGCGTAACGCGGCCGCCGAAGCCCGGCGCTTTTTGCTCGCGCGCGCAGCGGGACGCTGGGGCGTGAGCACGGGCAGCCTCAAGGTTGAAGCCGGGGTTGTCCACGCTGCCGACGGGCGCACCACGACCTACGCAGAGTTGGTCAGCGGCCAGCATGACCAGTTGCGCATCAGCGGTGACGCGCCGTTAAAACCTGTTGAGGACTACCGCCTGGTCGGCAAGGGCGCCGCGCGCGTGGATATTCCCGGCAAGGCCACCGGCGAGTTGACCTATGTGCACGACATGCGCGTGCCGGACATGCTCCATGGCCGCGTGGTACGCCCGCCGTATGCGGGGCTCGACTGCGGTGAGTTTGTCGGCAACAGCCTGCTGAGTGTGGATGAGGCGTCCATCGCGCATATCCCCGGCATTGTCGCGGTGGTGGTGATTCGCGATTTTGTCGGTGTAGTGGCGATGCGCGAAGAACAGGCGATCAAGGCCGCCCACGAACTCCAGGTGCACTGGAAACCGTGGAACAACGCCTTGCCGGACATGAGCGATGTCGAGCAGGCCATCCGCGACAACCCACGGGTACGCCGCACGGTGCTCGATCAGGGCAACGTCGACGAAGCCTTGGCGGGCGCCAGCCAGCGCATGCCGCGCAGCTATTTGTGGCCGTACCAGATGCATGGTTCGATCGGGCCTTCGTGCGGCGTGGCGGACTATCAAGCAACCGGCAGCCGCGTGTGGTCGGGCAGCCAGAACCCGCACCTGCTGCGCGCAGACCTTGCGTGGTTGCTGGAATGCGACGAAGCGCTGATCGACGTGATCCGCATGGAAGCCGCCGGCTGTTACGGGCGCAACTGTGCGGACGATGTGTGCGCCGATGCCTTGCTGCTGTCGCGCGCGGTGGGCAAGCCGGTGCGCGTGCAACTGACCCGCGAACAGGAACACCTGTGGGAACCCAAGGGCACCGCGCAGTTGATGGATGTTGACGGCGGGCTCAATGCCGACGGCAGCATTGCCGCCTATGACTTTGAAACCAGCTACCCGTCCAACGGCGCGCCGACCCTGGCGCTGTTGCTGACTGGCCGGGTGGAGCCGGTGGCGGCGATGTTCGAGATGGGCGACCGCACCTCGATCCCGCCCTATGCCATCGACGATATGCGCGTGACTATCAACGACATGGCACCCATCGTGCGCGCCTCGTGGATGCGCGGCGTATCGGCGCTGCCCAACACCTTTGCGCATGAATCCTATATCGACGAACTCGCGTTTGCCGCGGGCGTCGACCCGGTGGAATACCGCCTGCGTTACCTCAAGGACGAGCGCGCCATCGAGCTGGTCAAATCCACCGCCGAACGTGCCAACTGGTCACCGCGCACGGCGCCGATGCAAACCGCCAACGAAGACCACCTGTTACGCGGTCGCGGTTTTGCCTATGCGCGCTATATCCACAGCAAGTTCCCCGGTTTCGGCGCGGCGTGGGCGGCGTGGGTGGCGGACGTGGCGATCGACAAACACACCGGCGATGTGTCGGTGACGCGGGTGGTGATCGGCCATGACTCGGGGATGATGATCAACCCGGCGGGCGTGCAGCATCAGATCCACGGCAATGTGATCCAGTCCACCAGCCGTGTGCTCAAGGAGCGGGTGACCTTTGAGGAGTCGACGGTGGCGAGCAAGGAGTGGGGCGGCTACCCGATCCTGACCTTCCCCGAAGTGCCCAGGATCGACGTGCTGATGATGCCGCGCCAGGACCAGCCGCCCATGGGCGCCGGTGAGTCGGCTTCGGTGCCGAGTGCGGCGGCGATTGCCAATGCGATCTATGACGCCACCGGCATTCGTTTTCGCGAGCTGCCGATAACGCCCGAACGGGTATTGGCGGCGCTGAATGCAGGCAGCCTTGGCGAGCCTGCCAAGTCGCCGGAAAAACGCAGAAAGTGGTGGTTCGGTGCACTGTTTGCCACCTTGGGCGCAGCGCTGGCCACCGCTTGGCCGTTTCACCCTGAAATCGCACCGATTGCGCCGCCCGGCGCGGGCACCTGGTCCAAGGCCACCCTGGAACGCGGGCGCTTGCTGGCGGCTGTCGGCGATTGCGCGGTGTGCCATACCGCGCCGGGTGGCGCGACCAATGCCGGCGGCCTGGCGATGCAAACGCCGTTCGGCACGCTGTACAGCAGCAATATCACCCCAGACGTAAAAACCGGCATCGGCGCCTGGTCCTACCCGGCATTCGAGCGGGCGATGCGTGACGGCATTGGCCGCGATGGACGCAACCTGTACCCGGCATTTCCCTACACGGCGTTTCGCAATATCAATGATGCCGACCTGCAGGCGTTGTATGCCTACCTGATGTCCCAGGCGCCGGTGAGCCAGGCGCCGACGCCGAATGCCATGCGCTTTCCGTTCAATATCCGACCATTGATGGCCGGCTGGAATGCACTGAACCTGCGGCAGGGTGAAATCACCCCGCAGCCTGAGCGCAGCGAGCAATGGAATCGCGGCAATTACTTGGTCAATGGCCTCGGGCACTGCGCCGCGTGCCACTCGCCGCGCAACCTGATGGGCGCGCAGAAGGGCGGCAAATCCTTTCTGGCCGGGGGCATGGTCGATGGCTGGGAGGCGCCCGCGTTGACGGGCTTGTCCAAGGCACCGACGCCGTGGACCGAGGACCAGTTGTTCAACTACCTGAGCACTGGCTATTCCGATGCCCATGGCGTGGCGGCGGGCCCGATGGGGCCGGTGGTGAGTGAGTTGTCAAAGCTGCCCAAGGCCGATATTCGTGCGATGGCGGTGTACCTGGCGTCACTTAATGGCGAGGCCAATGCCGAGGCGCAAACGGTGGCGACGGCGCCGCTGCCCAACCCCAATGGCCGACGTGTATTCGAAGGCTCATGCAAAGCCTGTCATGCCGATGGCCTGGGGCCGAAGCTGTTCGGGGTGAGCCCGTCATTGGCGAGCAATACCAATGTGTTCAGCGACCAGCCGGATAATTTGATCAAGGTGATTTTGCAAGGCATCAGCAGCCCGGCGACCCAGGACTTGGGGTATATGCCGGGCTTCAAGGACAGCCTGTCGAATGGCCAGGTGGCGGATCTGGTCGACTACCTGCGCGGGCAATTTGCGCCGAATGCGCCGGCGTGGAAAGGCCTGGAACAAAAGGTAGCGCACTTGCGCGCTAACCCCGGCACGCACTGACAGAACGCGGTTAAAACTGTGGGAGCTGGCTCTGCTGTTGCTCTGGCCCTTGCATTCTTTTCGCCGGCGAAGTCAGCGGTCTCTTGATCTGCGTTTTTGATCTTGATCTGAAATCGTCCCCCCAAATCACTAAAAATAACCAGGCAAAAAAAAGCCCGCGGGAGAGCGGGCAGAAGGGATACTTCTTAAAAATGAGCCTGCCGACTATAGGTGCCAGGCGCCCCTTTTACAGTGAAACAAAATTCATGCACGCATCAGACAATCACCGGAGAGTGGTAGAGTCGCATTTTTTTCAAGGAAGCGATGGCATGCGAAAGCTGGTAATTGGCGCATTGACAGTGGCCGCACTGTCTGGCTGTGCGGGCTCGAAGATGAAGGACGCGCGCAGCGGCCAGCCCTACAAGACCCTTGCGTCGGACAAGGCCACATTGGTGGTTGCCCAATGCATCCAGTTCGGCTGGCAGGACGAGGCCGTGTTCGGCGTGGATGCCGGTGGCTTCAAAGAGCCGCTCGAAACAGGCGGTTTTACCGTCTACACCACGGGCGGTGACTACTTTGCCGATGTGCGCGTAGCCGGTGGCGGCTCCAGCGTCAAATACTATGCCGCCCAGGACACGATGCCGGCCAAGCGGCGGTTGGCCGCACTGGTCACCTGTCTGTAGGCTGTCTCCTTAGCATTTTTCGGAAATGCCCGGCGGGACAGCCGCCGGACATTGGCCTATTATTCCTCCCGCTCGCTCGACGCGATGGCTCTTTACCAGTACACGGACGTCGAGGCCTGATCGTCGAGCGGGCCTCGTTTCCTTCCTATCGCGGCATGTAGCCCAAGTGCCAGCGCCGGGGAATCTTCAGTGACACCAGCCCCAGCACGGCGGCCAATGCGCCACTCACCAGCAGCGCCTTGAGCCCGAGCTGGTGCTCCAGCACCGCGCCGATCACGGCGCCCACGAACATGCCGACCCACGGCACCAGTTGCACCCGCCAACCGTTACGCCGCTCCCCCAGTATCCAGCGCCCCAACCCGCGACCAAAACGTGAGAGCGCGCCGGTCACATAGGTCAGGCCCACCGGCAACCCGTTGACCTCTTCCACGGCCGCATTGAGCATGCCCATGGCCAGGATCGCCGCCAGCAGCGCCGGCAACGTATCGTCGAAGGGCCACAGCGCCGCGCCGCACAACAAGGCGGCGATGCACAGCAGCAAAGGCAGCGCATGCCGGCGGCTGAAGCGGCTGACCACCACCCCCAAGGCGTTGCCCAGCACAAATACCGCCACCAGCAACAGCAGGCGCCCGGTCAGGCCCAGGTCACCGGCGCTGATTGCCACCGCCAGGCGCGTGGTGTTGCCGCTCATGAATGAAACAAAATCCCCGCTGGCCATAAAGCCAATCGCATCGGTCATGCCCGCCAGCACCGACAGGCTGGCCACCAGCATCAAGCCGACCCGCCCGCGCCAGCGTTGGCGATGGGCAAGCGCTGCATTGGCATAAAGCCTTTGGGACGAAGGCAACATAGGACCGGGCTCCGCGGTGAGATTATTCGGCCACTACCGTAGGACGCTTTGGCGGTGCATGCAATGACCTCAGACACTTTCCAGTCGCCAGCCGGTGTGCTGCCAGATCAAGTGGTGGGTCGGCCGGATCGCGTTAATGAACGCCTCGTCATGGGACACCGCAACAATGGCCCCGCTAAACCCGCGCAGCGCCTGCTCAAAGGCCAGTACCGATTCCAGGTCCAGATGGTTGGTGGGCTCGTCCAGCAATAGCAGTTGCGCCGGGGCATCGCGCCACAAGGCGATCGCCATGGCGGCTTTCAAGCGTTCGCCACCGCTCAGTTGGCCGGTGGGCTGGGTGACGCGCAGGGCGTCCAGCTGCAACAAGGCCAGGCGCGTGCGCAGCTCGGCTTCGGCCAGGGGCGTGTCGAGCAGGTTGAGTTGTTCGACGATGGAGCGCTCATCCATCAGCAGCGCCAGGTGCTGATCGATATACGCGGCGGGTATCGACACCGTGCAGGCGCCGCTGACCGCTTGCCATTGGCCGGCCAGCAGCTTGAGCAGCGTGGACTTGCCGCAACCGTTTGGCCCACGCACGGCCACGCGTACCGGGCCGTTCAAGTTGAGCGTCAGGTAAGTGGCTGGCTGGTGTGGGTCGAGCCACGGCAGTTGGGCATTTTCCAGGGTGAGTACGTGGCGGCCGTTGGGCAAGGCCGAGCCGGGCAGGGCGAGCAACGTGGGGGTTTCATCGACGACACGCGCATAGGCTTGGCGCACCTGCCCATCCAGCTCATTTTTATAGGCGTGGTGAGCGCTGCGCACCGTGCTGACGATTTCCGTGGCGGCGCCTTTCCAGCGGGCTTTGGTAAAGCGATCAACGTTGGCGGTTTCGGCATGCTTGCGTGAGCGTGCGGCATTGCGTTGCAGGCTGTCGTGATCCTTTTGCAGGCGCTTGCGCTCGCGGCTGCGTTGCAGGCGAGCATGCTCAAGTGCCATGGCGGCAGCGTGTTGTTCGGTATCGCGCTGCTGGCGATAGGCAGCGTAATTGCCGCCATACACACGCATGCCAAGGGGCGACAGTTCGACGATACGCGCCAGGGTATTGAGCAGCTGTCGATCATGGCTGACCACCACCAAGCCGCCGCGCCAGTTGCTCAAAACCCGCAGCAGCCACTCGCGCCCATGGCTGTCGAGGTGGTTGGTGGGCTCATCCAGTACCAGCAGATCCGGCGCGGCCAATAGCGCACCGATTACGACAACCCTGGCCAGTTGGCCGCCACTCAGTTGAGTGGCTGGGGCTTCAAAACCGAGTACGTGTAAACCCGCGTCATCAAGTGCGGCACGCAAGCGTTCGGCAAGGTCCCAGCGATCGTCAATCAGCTCAAGGTCACCGGCCCAGGCCTCGCCTCGGGCCATGCGCTCAAGCGCGGCCAATGCCTGGGCAGTACCGGTGATCTGCGCAAGGCTTGCTCCCGGTTGCAGCGTCAGGCTCTGTGCGACGTAGGCTACGCGGGCCTTGCCATCGAGCGTACCGCAAGAGGGCGCAAGTACGCCGGCCAGCAAGCGCGCCAGGATACTTTTGCCGCGACCATTACGGCCGACAATCCCGGTGGGTGTGTAATCAATGGACAGGGTGAGGTCGTCCAGCAAGGTTTCGCCATTGGCGAACTGGAACGACACGTGTTGCAGGGAAACCAATACGGGCAGGCGTTTGACGTCAGTCATCAGCACCTCCAAAAAAATGTCGAACAGGCCAACAAGCGCGCCAGGCGGCTCGTTGCAAATACATTTTGGAAGGCTTAGTTGTTCACGTCGGCGCTCATCCCGTGAGTCAGAAGGGACCCGCAGGCTAACTCAGCTAGGCGTGCTTGGGCAAGTCGGCGGCCAATTGCTCCAGGAACATCGCCAGCGCGACTTCTTCGGCTTTAAGGCCTTTGCGCATCCGTGGCTTGGGCAGCTTGGACAGCTCGCCCAGGCTGAAATGCTCCAACACCGCCGGGTGGATATAGCACTTGCGGCACACTGCTGGCGTGTTGCCCAACTGCTTGGCAACATCCTTGACCATCGCCACCACATGCCGCTTGGCATCGGATTCGGGCTGCCATTCCAATTCGCGCAACACCGCCAGGGCCATCGCCGTGCCGGCCCAGGTGCGGTAGTCCTTGGCGGTAAAATCGGCGCCGGTGAGGCTGTGCAAATAGGCATTCACGTCGTGGGAACTGACGGTGTGGCGCTCGCCGTCTTCGTCCAGGTACTGAAACAGATTCTGGCCCGGGAGTTCAAGGCAACGCTTGACCACCGTGGCCAGGCGCCGGTCCTTGACGCTGACCTGGTGCTCGACGCCACTCTTGCCGCGAAACTGGAACTGGATTTCGCTGCCCTTGATGTCCACATGGCGGTTGCGCAGGGTGGTCAGCCCGTAGGATTTGTTGTCGCGGGCATATTGGGTGTTGCCGACGCGGATCAATGTGGCGTCCAGCAGCATCACCACGGTGGCCAGGACTTTTTCACGGGTGAACCCAGGCGCGGCGATTTGCGCTTCCAATTGTTTGCGTAATTTGGGCAAGGCCTTGCCGAACTCTTGCAGGCGCGAGTATTTGTCGGTGTCGCGCACTTCGCGCCAGCGGCTGTGATAGCGGTACTGCTTGCGGCCCCGCGCATCACGGCCGGTGGCTTGCAGGTGGCCACGCGGGTCGGCGCAGATCCACACGTCGGTGTAGGCCGGTGGCACGGCCAACGCATTCAGGCGCTTTATTTCATCGGCATCGGTGATGCGCTGGCCTTTGGGGTCGACATACTGAAACGTGCCGCGCAGTTTTTTACGGCGGATGCCGGGTTGGGTGTCGTCAACATAATGCAGGTCGCGGGGCAGGTCGGCAGGCAGCGCAGAGTCGGGCATGGTGCAAGTTCCTTGGCAACAGATCAGGCCGGTATACCTGATTGACCGCAGGGTTTTACGCGCGTGCCAAATACTTACGCCAGTACGGCCACCGCCTTGATTTGCGCCCACAACACCTGGCCCGAATGCAGTTGCAACTGATCGCGGGAGAAGCGGGTAATCCTCGCCAGCAGTGGCGTACCGCCGGCATCCAGGCGCACTAGCACGTGGGCGCTGTTGTCCGCCGCTATTTCCTGGGTGACCGTCACCGGCAGGCGGTTGAGGATGCTGCTGGCTTCTTCGGCGTGCAGGCTGAGGCTGACGTCGCGTGCTTGCACCTTGACCCGCAACGGTTTGCCCAACGCCAGCGGAGCGTGAGCCACGCGCATTTGCAACGGGCTGTCGGGCAATTGCAGGGTGAGCAGTTGATAGTGTTCATCGTAGGCAATCACGCTGCCATTGATGACCACGCCGGCGTCATCGCCCAGCGCCATCGGCAAGTCCAGGCGAGCCAGGGTTTCGCCGATGGGGCCGCTGGCCAGCGCCTTGCCGTCGCTTAATAGCACGATGTGATCGGCCAGGCGCGCCACTTCATCCTGGGCATGGCTGACGTACAGCACCGGAATATCCAACTCATCGTGCAGGCGTTCGAGGTAGGGCAGGATCTCGCTTTTGCGCTTGCTGTCCAGGGCCGCGAGCGGCTCATCCATCAACAACAACTGCGGGCTGGTGAGCAATGCGCGGGCGATGCCGACGCGCTGGCGTTCGCCGCCGGACAAGTGCTGCGGGTGGCGTTCAAGCAAGTGGCCAATGCCCAGCAGTTCGGCGGCCTGGGCCATGTCCACACGGCGAAGCGGGCGGGCAATACGCTTGAGGCCGAACTCCAGGTTGGCACGCACCGACAGGTGGGGAAACAGACTCGCTTCCTGGAACACATACCCCAGTGCGCGCTTATGCGGCGGCACAAACACGCCGTTACGGCTGTCTTGCCAGACCTCTTCGTTGACCTGGATAAACCCGTCTTCAGCGCGCTCAAGCCCGGCGATACAGCGCAGGCAAGTGGTCTTGCCTGAGCCGGAATGCCCGTAGAGCGCGGTCACGCCACGGCCGGGCAGGTGCAGGTCCACGTCCAGGGCGAAGCCTGGGTACTTCACGTTCAGGCGTACTTCAATCATTGCGGTCAGCTCCAGCCCATCTTGGTTTTACGGCTGGAATAGAGCGCCAGCAATACGAGAAAAGCGAACACCACCATGGAGCCGGCCAGCCAGTGGGCCTGGGCATATTCCATGGCTTCGACGTGGTCGTAGATCTGCACTGAGACCACGCGGGTTTTGTTGGGGATATTGCCGCCGATCATCAGCACCACGCCGAACTCACCGACAGTGTGGGCAAAGCCAAGAATCGAGGCGGTGATAAAGCCGGGGCGCGCCAGGGGCAGGATCACCGTGAAAAACGTGTCCCATGGGTTGGCACGCAGCGTCGCCGCCACTTCCAATGGGCGCGTGCCGATGGCGGAGAAGGCATTTTGCAACGGCTGCACCACAAACGGCATGGAATAGATCACCGAGCCGATCACCAGCCCGGCGAAGCTGAAGGTCAGGGTGCCCAGGCCCAGCCATTGGGTCAACTGGCCGAAGTAGCCGTTGGGCCCCATGGTCAACAACAGGTAAAAGCCGATGACCGTCGGTGGCAACACCAACGGCAACGCGACAATCGCGCCTATGGGGCCGCGCCACCAGGAGTGGGTGCGCGACAGCCACAGGGCGATCGGAGTGCCGATGATCAGCAGGATCACAGTCGTCAGTGACGCCAGTTTGATGGTCAACCAGATGGCGGAAAAATCGGCACTCGACAGCGGCATATTCAGTTAGCCAGCTCGTAACCGTAGGACTTGATCACCGCAGCGGCTTTTGGCCCCTTGAGGTATTCAACCAAGGCTTTGGCGGCAGCGCTGTCCTTGCCTTTATTGAGGATGACCGCGTCTTGTTTGATCGGGTCGTGCATGGCCGCCGGCACGATCCACGCCGAACCGCTGGTGACCTTGCCGTCCTTGTAGATCTGCGACAGCGCCACAAAACCCAACTCAGCGTTGCCGGTGGACACGAACTGGTAGGCCTGGGTGATGTTCTGGCCTTCGACCAGCTTGTCCTTGACCTTCTCGGTGAGGCCTTCTTTAGCCAGCACTTGAGTGGCCGCCAGGCCGTAAGGCGCCGCTTTCGGGTTGGCGATGGACAGGTGTTTGAAGTCGTTTTTCTTCAGCACCTCGCCTTTGGCATCCACGTAACCTTCTTTGGCCGACCACAGCGCCAGGGTGCCGACCGCGTAGGTGAAGCGCGAACCTTTGACCGTATCGCCTTCGGTTTCAAGTTTTTGCGGGGTGGTGTCATCGGCGCTGAGGAACACTTCGAACGGCGCACCGTTCTTGATCTGGGTATAGAACTGGCCGGTAGCGCCGTAGGCGGCGACCAATTTGTGGCCGGTGTCTTTTTCGAAATCGGCAGCAATCGCCTGGATCGGCGCGGTGAAGTTGGCGGCGACAGCCACCTGGACTTCATCGGCGTGGGCTGGGCCAAAAGTAAAAGCGGCAATCAGGGTGGCCAGGGCAGTAGGGGCCAGGCGTGAGGCGCGGATCGTCATGAAGCAGCTCCTTGGGGGGGGTACGGCTTGTTATAGGTAGAAGGCTTTACCGCTATGTATGGGAATATATAGCGGTTGGCCATTGCCGGTACAGTGCAAAGTTGCCCCAAGTGTCAGTGGCGCTTGAGCTTGGCCAGCACCTGGTCGGCCAACTGGCGGGTCAAGTCATACGTAGAAATATCTCTACCCAGACGCAGCGCCTGGCCTGCCCACAGGTTGCTGAAGCCGGCTTCATCCTTAGCCTTGAGCGGCATCAAGGCGCCGCCGGCAGTGGGGAATGCGGGGGCAGACGGGTTGATCGCACCGAGTTCGCGCATCACCCGGTTGACGATGCCGCGCGCCGGGCGGCCGGTGAACAGGTTGGTCAGCGCGGTTTCGCTGGCCTGGGCATGGCGCAAGGCATAGTGGTGGGACACGCTGACATTGGCTTCGGGAGTAAACAGGTACGCAGTGCCGATTTGCACGGCCGAGGCACCCAGGGCCAATGCCGCGACGATGCCGCGTGCATCGCCAACGCCGCCTGCGGCGATCACCGGCACCTTCACCGCGTCGACAATTTGCGGCACCAGCGCCATCAAGCCGATTTGGGTGTCGAGGTCGTCACTGAGGAAAATCCCTCGGTGCCCACCGGCTTCAATGCCCATCGCGATGATTGCATCGCAGCCATGCTGTTCGAGCCAAATGGCTTCTTCAACGGTGGTGGCCGAGGACAGCACCTTGGCGCCGGTGGCTTTTACCCGGTCGAGCAAGGCTTTTTCCGGTAGCCCAAAGTGAAAACTCACCACCTCGGGGCGAAATTCTTCGACGACTTTGCAGGCGGCTTCGTCGAACGGCGCACGGTTGGACACCGGTGTTGGTGCATCAAAATCAGCGCCCAGCTCGCGGTAGTAGGGCTCCAGCAACGTTTTCCAACGGTGGTCACGCGCGTTATCAGCTGCTGGCGGTTGATGGCAGAAGAAATTGACGTTGATCGGGCTCGCGCTGGCCTGGCGAATGGTGTTCAAGGCATCGCGCAGTTGCTCGATGCTCAGCGCTGCGGCGGGCATCGAGCCCAAGGCGCCGGCTTGATTGGCGGCGATGACCATCGCTGTGGTGGTGGCGCCGGCCATCGGGGCCTGGATGATAGGCACGTCGATGCCCAGCAGGTCGAGAATTCGGGTGTCTGGCCAGGTGCTCATGGGATGCGTCTCCAGCGTGAATAAGACTTTGCGCTGTTTTAACAGGGCCATTGGCACCCGGCCAGTCTGTTTTATTCACTGGACGAGGGGGTAATTTCGTGCGCTGCCATGCGTCGATGGCGTGCCCCAACACCGCATGGATGCGCCCGGCGTTCGCGTTGTCGCCTGCGTGGCCTTGAAAAAACGCCTGGAACGCCGGGTACAGCGTGAGGCTGTCTTTGTGACTGACATTCGAAATGTATCAGGCTGACGATGTGGCGCTGGTGTGTATCGGTGTTCGCTAGCGTTTCACCGACTGTTCGCGCTCCAGCAGTTGCCGCTTGCGCTCTACGCCCCAGCGGTAGCCCGACAACGCGCCGTCACTGCGCACCACGCGGTGGCAGGGAATCGCCACCGCCAGGCTGTTGGCGCCACAGGCCTGGGCCACCGCGCGAAACGATTTGGGCGCGCCGATCTGCACAGCAATCTGCGCGTAGCTGGCGGTGCTGCCCACCGGGATGTCGCGCAGCGCCTGCCACACCCGTTCCTGAAAGGCGGTGCCGCGCAGGTCCAGGGGTAAATTCAACCCCAGGGCAGGGGCTTCGATAAAACCCACGACCTGAGCGATCAACTGTTCGAACTCATGATCTGCGCCGACCAGTTCGGCTTTGGGGAACTGGTCTTGCAGGTCGCGCAGTAAGGTGTCCGGGTCATCGCCCAATAAAATCGCACACACGCCGCGTTGGCTTTGCGCCACCAGAATCGCCCCAAGTGAACATTGGCCCACGGCAAACAAAATCGTGCTGTTGGTGCCGCCGGCTTTGTAGTCGCTGGGCTTCATGCCGAGCAGTCGGTTGGCTGATTCATAAAAGCGGCTGTTGGAATTAAAGCCCGCGTCATACAACGCATCGGTCACTGAATGCTCGCCCTTGAGGCCGTGGCGAACTTTGCGCGAACGCAGGGCACTGGCATATCCCTTGGGCGTCAGGCCGGTCACCGCTTTGAATATGCGATGAAAATGGAATGAACTCAGCCCGGCGCCACTGGCGAGTGCTTCCAGGCTGGGCGCGGTTTCGGCCTGCTCGATCTGCCGGCACGCCTCGGCCACCCGTTGGGCGTGGAGGGCCGCCAATTGAGTCTGGTCGCCGGCCGCGCGTTTGCTTGGGCGATAACCCGCCGCTTCAGCCTGGGCAGGGGTGTCGAAGAATTCGATGTTCTCCGGGCGTGGCAATCGCGAGGCGCTGCTGGGGCGGCAATACACGCCGGTGGTTTTAACGCCATAGACAAACAGGGCGTCAGCCTTGGCATCACGGGCGACGATGGCGGCCCAGCGGGGGTCTTGTTCGGTGGTCATGGCCTGCACTCTTGACGGATCACGGCCAGATTAACCGCGTTGCAGATGGCCGGCACTCTGAAGCTTGCGGTCAAATTAGCCAGCGGTGCGAAAAGTCAGGTTGATGCGCTGCGGGCCCATGACCGGATGCACGCCCTCTTTAATCGGCATCACCCCATGAAAACGCAAGCGATCCACGCCGCCCCAGACCACCACGTCGCCGTGGAACAGTGAAACTTTTTGAGTTTTGCTGCTGCGCTCATGGCCGCCAAACAGGAAGATCGCCGGCAGGCCCAGGGAGACTGAAACCACAGGGGCGCTATAGGCGCGTTCGTTTTTGTCCTGATGCAGGGACATCTTGGCGCCCGGCACATAGCGGTTGATCAGGCAGGCATCCGGGGCAAATGCGCTGAAGCCAGCTTCGGCTGCGGCAAGCGTGGCCAGTTCACGCAAAGTCTCGGGCATAGCCGGCCAGGGCTGCTGATTGCGGGGGTCAATCGGGCTGTAGCGGTAGCCGGTGCTGTCGGTGGTCCAACCCAATGTGCCGCAACTGCTGAGTGCGGCCGACATGGTGAAGCCGCCGGGTGTGACCATTTGTCGAAACGGCGATTGGGCCAACACCCGTCGCAGTTCAGGCAGCAGGCGTTCAATCCATGGCAGGGCGAAGCCCCTGAGTACGTAGGACTCTTCGCCAATCTGCTCGCGCCCCGCCGGTTGCTGCAAGGCATCCTCAGCGAACAGATCAGCCGTCGGGCCTGGCATGGGTTACAGGGCCTTGCTCACGGTGATGTCGGTGATTTCATCGGTGGCATCGTGGATTTTTGCCAGGGCTTCTTTGGCTTCTTCAACGCTTCCCGATTGCAGCAGGGCGAATTCAAAGCGACGTTCGCCATTGAGCTTGTACTTCATAACGTATTTAGTCACAGCGGTTTTCCTGTCGAGGGTTCGGCTCAGCTCAGTTTGGTGCTGGTGCGGCGAACAATGCGAATCTTGTGGGACAACGCAGGTTTGCGGGTCACGCTGATGGCGCGGCGCGTGACCACATCCAGGGTAATGTTCCAGAACCCGGTGCTGGGTGCGGTGATTTTTGCCGGGAATTTGTCGAACGCGCCGCCGTGGTAAGTGTGGCGGCCACCGTTCTTGAAACTGCGGAAATTGGCATCGCTCATCAGGCGAATGTTGCAGGTCTGCGAGCATTCGATGACAACGATGTCGCCCTCGTTGAGGTGCTCGCGCTGGTGGATGAATTTCATGGGGGTGTCTCCAGAAGGGCTTTTTCTGAAAAATCAGAATGATACGTAGGTTAAGATAGAGTTTATCAGCCCTGACGCGATTATTATCGGGTCGTCGTCGACGACTTCGACAATTTAAAACAGTTATTTCCCAAGTTTTCAGAGATAAATCCCACATGGGCGGGAGAAATTTCCTCTCTTCGCGGTCGTAGGGTCTTTATCGGAGGTTTAAGTATGAAGTGGAGTGTGTTGGTTCTGGCCTTGGCGTTAGGTGGATGTGCTTCGGTTGCAGATATCAAGCAGACCCCGCCAACCCTGGTGGTTATTTCAGGCAAAAAACCGCCTGAATATGCTGCCTGTGTGGTCCGAAAACTGGAGGCGACGCGTCGGCCGCCGCAGATTGAGCCGCATAAGGACGGTGTACAGGTGATTGTTCCGCAGAAATTCTCGGCCGACCCTTCGGCGATCTTCGAGATCGAAGAACGCTCCAGCGGCAGCAGTATCAAGCTCTATGAAAGCATGTCAAATGTGCCGATTCGCCCAGGCGACATCAAGAAAGCCGGGGAGGATTGCATCTCCGGCTGAGCCTTTGGTTTATCCGCGTACTGAACCCGATAAAAAAGCCTGACCCTGCCGTTGCAGCGTCAGGCTTTTTTTTGCGTTTATTCGGGTGTTGTCGCTTGTAGAGGGAGTGCTGATCGGGCAGGGCATCCGTTAAACTGTCGGCCATTCAATGCAAAGATGCCGCTCAAACTTTGAGTTTGCGCGGCATTAGTCCTTCCTGGAAAGCCCGTCATGAAACGAGAACACGTCAAAGCCCGACATGCCGAAGGCCAAATATCGGCCACCCATGTTATCCAGAACCCCGCCGACCTGGGCGAGTGGATCGTATTTTTCAAGAAGAGCGGCGGCCGCAGTTACTTTCTGGTCGACGATCAGGATGAGGTTGAGTCATTCCCGCGCCTGGATGACCTGATCGAGACCTTGCGTGGCCTGGGGCTCAAGTTCGCCGAGGTTCATCTGTAGTACGCAGTATTACTTGCACACCACGACGACGCTGCGGCTCTTGAAGTTGCCTACGTCTTTGCCCAGGGTCTTGTCGCTCTCCTTGAGTGCCGGCGTACCTTCGGTGCCGACGATGCGGTAACCGGTGCCCGCACACGAAGCGTCAGCTTTTTCGTAGCAACTGGCCCATGAATTGGCCTCGCCCGAGCAGTCGATGGTCAGGCCTTGCTCGCCGTTTTTCAGGTAGGTGTCGGACGTGGTGGTGCAGCCGGTCATCAGCGCCAGTGCCGCAGTCAGTGCCAGAATCTTGTTCATGTGTTGGGTCGTCGTCGAGGGTGTAGGAGGGGCGCAGACACTGTCGTGGGGCGTTCGTAGCAAGATTATAGCGAACGGCCATCAAGGTACAGACAAACACAAAAAAGCCCCGTTGACCGGGGCTTTGTGCGCAAGCAATGACGCTTACTTTTTGTCCTTGGGGCGCTTGCTCGATGCGTGGCCGGCTTCGTCCACAAACACTTCAGCCACCGCAACGGCCATGCTTTCGCTCGCGAATACCCCGGCGACGCTGTCGCCGTGGAAGTTGATCAGGTGCCAGCCGTCCGCACGCTTGGTGATCAGGTAGCCGTTTACGCCTTTTGGTTCTGACATCTATCAATCTCGTAGTCTGGTTCAAGCCAGTAATGATAGCGCCAATTGGCCCCGAGGCGCGCAAGTTGTTGCAGGTCAGTGCCCTGCCGCGAAAAGCGTGCTAAAACCATTGAGGCGCTCGTAAGCAAAGGGGCGATGGCTGGTTATGTCGCGCCCTGAGTGAATGCTCTTCGTAGGATCAGCGGAACTTACGCGCACATTTTTTCTCTATGTTGACATCGCAACGCCAGCAGGACCCATTGTAAGGTGACTGCGGCCTGATTAGACTGCGCCGAATTCCGTACGCACAGCCCTTTGTAAGGACTTATATGATCAAGAAATGCTTGTTCCCAGCAGCCGGTTACGGCACTCGCTTCTTGCCAGCGACCAAAGCCATGCCCAAAGAGATGCTGCCGGTGGTGAACAAGCCACTGATTCAGTACGGCGTCGAAGAGGCACTGGATGCCGGCTTGAACGAAATTTCCATTGTTACCGGCCGCGGTAAGCGCGCGCTGGAAGACCACTTCGATATCAGCTACGAGCTGGAAAACCAGATCAAGGGCACCGACAAGGAAAAATACCTGGTCGGCATCCGTAAACTGCTCGACGAGTGCTCGTTCTCCTACACCCGTCAAACCCAGATGAAAGGCCTTGGCCACGCCATCCTCACTGGCCGCCCGCTGATCGGTGACGAACCGTTCGCCGTGGTGCTGGCTGATGACCTGTGCGTCAACCTGGAAGGCGACGGCGTACTGACCCAGATGGTCAAGCTGTACCAGAAATACCGCTGCACCATCGTTGCTGTTCAAGAGGTCGACCCTCAGGAAACCAACAAGTACGGCGTGATCGCCGGCGACGATATTGGTGATGGCCTGATTCGCGTGCGTGACATGGTTGAAAAACCAGCGCCGGAAGATGCGCCGTCGAACCTGGCGATTATCGGTCGTTACATCCTGACGCCGGACATCTTCAAGCTGATCGAAGAAACCGAGCCAGGCAAAGGCGGCGAGATTCAAATCACTGACGCCCTGCTCAAGCAAGCCAAAGATGGCTGCGTGATCGCCTACAAATTCAAAGGCCGTCGCTTCGACTGCGGTGGCGCTGAAGGCTACATTGAGGCCACCAACTTCTGCTACGAGCACTTCTACAAGACCGGTAAGGCTTACTGATTCACGGTAGCCCGCCCAAAAAGCCACCTTCGGGTGGCTTTTTCGTTTTTCAGCCCCATGTAAGTCGGTATGCTGGTGCCCTGCCGAGGAGAGTGAAATGGCCTACGATTTTGATCTGTATGTAATTGGCGCCGGTTCCGGCGGTGTTCGCGCGGCGCGCTTTGCCGCAGGCTTTGGCGCTAAAGTGGCGGTAGCTGAAAGCCGTTACTTGGGCGGTACCTGCGTGAACGTTGGCTGCGTGCCGAAAAAACTGCTGGTGTACGGCGCGCATTTCGCCGAAGACTTTGAGCAGGCCAGCGGTTTCGGCTGGTCGTTGGGTGAAGCGAACTTTGACTGGGCGACCCTGATCGCCAACAAAGACCGTGAAATCAACCGCCTCAATGGCATCTACCGCAACCTGCTGGTTAACAGTGGCGTGACCCTGCACGAAGGGCATGCGCGTTTGGTTGATCCGCACCAGGTGGAGATCAATGGCGAGCGCTTTACGGCCAGGCACATCCTGATCGCGACGGGCGGCTGGCCGCAGATCCCGGAAATCCCGGGCCGTGAGCACGCCATAGGCTCCAACGAGGCGTTCTTCCTCAAAGAGCTGCCCAAGCGCGTGCTGGTAGTGGGCGGCGGCTACATTGCCGTCGAGTTTGCGGGCATCTTCCATGGCTTGGGCGCGCGCACAACCTTGCTGTATCGCGGCGACCTGTTTCTGCGCGGGTTTGACGGCGCAGTGCGCACGCACCTGAAGGAAGAGCTGACCAAGCGCGGCCTCGACCTGCAATTCAATGCCGATATCGAGCGCATCGACAAACAGGCTGACGGCAGCCTCAAGGCCACCCTAAAAGACGGCCGCGTGCTCGAAGCCGATTGCGTGTTCTACGCCACCGGCCGCCGCCCGATGCTCGACAACCTGGGGCTGGAAAACACCGGCGTCAAATTGGATGAGCGTGGCTTTGTCGAAGTCGACGACCTGTACCAGACCGCCGAAGCCTCGATCCTGGCCATCGGCGATGTGATCGGGCGCGTGCAATTGACGCCCGTCGCGCTGGCCGAAGGCATGGCGGTTGCTCGTCGCCTGTTCAAGCCCGAGCAATACCGTCCGGTCGATTACGCGATGATCCCGACCGCGGTGTTCAGTCTGCCGAATATCGGCACCGTGGGCCTGAGTGAGGAAGAGGCAAAGAAGAACGGCCATAACGTGCAAATCTTCGAAAGCCGCTTCCGGCCGATGAAGCTGACGTTGACCGATTGCCAGGAAAAAACCCTGATGAAGCTGGTGGTCGACGCCGACACCGACAAGGTCCTGGGCTGCCACATGGTCGGGCCGGATGCGGGTGAGATCGTCCAGGGCCTGGCGATCGCGCTCAAGGCGGGCGCGACCAAGCAGCATTTCGATGAAACCATCGGCGTGCACCCTACGGCGGCGGAAGAGTTCGTCACCATGCGCACGCCTGTAGCGGGCTGATCAGGCGTCGGCGGTTGCCTCTGGCGGCGTTGCAACGACGGCCGCCAGGCGCAATGCCTCGATACTGGCCTGGGCCTTGATCAGGTCCAGTTCCAGGGTTTTGCTCACCTGCTGTTGCTCACTCAGCGCTGCCTGGCGCGCTTGACTTTCCTCTACCGCAACCCGCAAGCGCTCCTGAAGCAAGGTGCGTTCGCTTTCCATGCGGCCCAGCTGTTCGCTGATTGTTTGCTGCTGCGCCTGTTCCTTGCGTGATTGCTCCTGCAGGGCGGTCAGTTCCTTGCTGGTCACGCGGTGCTCGATCAGTAGCCGCTCATTATCGCGATGCAGCTGGGTGATCTCATCCTGGCGCACCATGGCGCTTTGTTGCGCCTGGCGCAGATCGGCCTGCACCTGCTGCAGTTGGCCCTCATGGCGCCGTTGCTCTTGCTCGCGTTGCTCCTTCACCGCATTGCGGTAGTGCTCAAGCGCGTCGCGGGCGTGCAAGTGTTTGTCTTCCAGCGAGCGAATCTGCTCGTCCTTGTCATTCATGCGCAACTCGTAATCGCTGCACGCCTGGCTGAGCCCCGCATTGCGAGTTTGTTCGGTTTGCAGGCTGGTGCTGGCGGTCTGCAAGGCGGCGCTTTCTTCGGCCAGTGCGGCGGCCTGGATATCCAATTGCTGCTTGAGCTGGCCGTGGGCTTCTTCAAGCGTTTGAACCTGGGCGAGCAGGGCGGATTTTTGCTGCTCGAACTGCGCCAGTGCCGCGTCAATCGGCTCCTGGGCCTTGTCTTTAAGGCGTTGAGCCAGCCGTGCTACCAACTCGCCCAGTTCATCGTCGATGGGCGCCTGGGTGATGGTCAGCCGGGTTTCGCTGTCATCGAGTTCCTTCAAATAGCGATGAATCGTGGTTTTCGAGCCGGTATTGCCCATCTCGATGCGCACCGCGTCGATGCTCGGGTTTTCGCCACGGGCCAGGATCGCCAGGCGTGCCGTTTGAACCACTGCTTTGTTTATGCCGCCGCGCGCCATGAAGTCTCCGTCGATTTAGTACTGTGGTACATGGTATGTAGATACATACTTTATCACGAATAAAAACCCGTTTAAATTCATGATTTAACAGATGGGATATTGGCGTATTATCCCGTGTCAGAGCCGTTTTAACCGTTAATACACCCGCCAGCAGTACGAATAGGCCTTTCATGAGCGACCTGGACCGTTACCTCAACGCCGCCACCCGCGACAACACGCGGCGCAGCTATCGCGCAGCCATCGAGCATTTCGAAGTGAGTTGGGGCGGGTTCCTGCCAGCCACCAGCGACAGCGTGGCGCGCTACCTGGTGGCCCATGCCGGGGTGCTGGCGGTCAACACCTTGAAGCTGCGGCTCTCGGCGCTTGCGCAGTGGCACACCAGCCAGGGTTTCCCGGACCCGACCAAGGCGCCGGTGGTGCGCAAGGTGCTCAAGGGCATTCGGGCGGTGCACCCGGCACGGGAGAAACAGGCCGAACCTTTGCAGCTCAAGCACCTTGAACAGGTGGTGGCATCACTTGAGGTTGAAGCCAGGCAGGCCATTGAAGCGCAGGATCAGCCGCGCTTGCTGCGCGCCAAGCGCGACACTGCGTTGATCCTGCTGGGCTTCTGGCGCGGCTTTCGCAGCGACGAGTTATGTCGCCTGAGCATCGAACACGTGCAAGCGGTGCCCGGCGCCGGCATCAGCCTGTACCTGCCGCGCAGCAAAAGTGACCGCGACAACCTCGGCAAAACCTACCAGACGCCGGCGCTGCTGCGCTTGTGCCCGGTGCAGGCCTACAGCGACTGGCTAAGCGCCTCGGCCCTGGTGCGGGGGCCGGTGTTTCGGGGGATTGATCGCTGGGGCAACCTGGGCGAGGAGGGGCTGCACCCCAACAGCGTGATCCCGCTGCTGCGCCAGGCTCTGGAGCGCGCGGGCATTCCGGCTGATCAATACACCAGTCACTCGCTGCGCCGCGGTTTCGCCACCTGGGCCCATCGCAGTGGCTGGGACATCAAGTCGCTGATGAGTTACGTCGGCTGGAGCGACACGAAATCCGCCATGCGCTATGTTGAAGCGACACCCTTTTTGGGCATGACCTTGGCGACTCCACCGCTGCGTTGAGATTTCTTCTATTAATACAGATACCTGATAGGGAAAACCAATCGTCAGCATCAGGTTTGCCAATGAGCCACCGACGGAAAGAGTGAGTAGGATTCATCTCATCAACTTTTCAACCACTGACGGAGAGTCACCGATGCCTATCATCAACAGCCAAGTAAAACCGTTCAAAGCGACCGCCTACAAAAACGGCAACTTCGTAGACGTGTCGGACGCTGACCTGAAAGGCAAATGGTCCGTAGTCTTCTTCTACCCAGCCGACTTCACCTTCGTTTGCCCAACCGAACTGGAAGACCTGGCTGACAACTACGCCGAATTCCAGAAACTGGGCGTCGAAATCTACAGCGTGTCCACCGATACCCACTTTGCCCACGCTGCCTGGCACAACACTTCGCCAGCCATCGGCAAAATCCAGTACACCATGATCGGCGACCCAACCCTGACCATCTCGCGCAACTTCGACGTACTGATCGAAGAAGCTGGCCTGGCAGACCGCGGCACCTTCGTGATCAACCCGGAAGGTCAGATCAAGATCGTTGAACTGAACGACGGCGGTGTTGGCCGTGACGCCTCCGAGCTGCTGCGCAAAATCAAGGCCGCTCAGTACGTCGCTGCTCACCCGGGCGAAGTCTGCCCAGCCAAGTGGAAAGAAGGCGAGGCTACTCTGGCTCCGTCCCTGGACCTGGTCGGCAAGATCTAAGTCTGTGAAACATCAAGGGCGGGTTGCCGCACCTTAAGTAAGCTGCACCGCCCTCAAAACGCCCGGGCGAGATTCGCTCGGGCGTTTTTTTGTCTGCAATAAACCGAATTAACAGGAAATCGCCCGTATGTTGGACGCCAATCTTAAAGCTCAGTTGAAGTCATACCTGGAACGGGTCACCCAGCCGATCGAGATCGTCGCCTCCCTCGACGACGGTGCGAAATCCCAGGAAATGCTTGCCCTGTTGCAGGACGTAACCAGCCTCACCATGCTGATTACCCTCAAAACCGATGGCAATGATGCGCGCAAGCCGTCGTTCTCCATCAACCGCCCGGGTGCCGATATCAGCCTGCGTTTTGCCGGCATCCCCATGGGCCATGAATTCACTTCGCTGGTGCTGGCCCTGCTGCAAGTCGGTGGCCACCCGTCGAAGGCCAGTGTCGAAGTGATTGAACAGATTCGTGCCTTGAAAGGCGAGTTCAGCTTCGAGACCTACTTCTCGCTGTCGTGCCAGAACTGCCCTGACGTGGTTCAGGCGCTGAACCTGATGGCCGTGCTTAACCCGAACATCCACCACGTCGCCATCGACGGCGCGCTGTTTCAGGCTGAAGTCGATGAACGCCAGGTCATGGCAGTGCCCAGTGTGTACCTCAATGGTGTGAACTTTGGCCAGGGCCGCATGGGCCTGGAAGAGATCCTCGCCAAGCTCGACACCAGCGGTATCGAAAAGGCCGCCGAGAAAATCAGCGCCAAAGAGGCCTTTGATGTGTTGGTGGTCGGTGGTGGCCCAGCCGGTTCTGCCGCAGCTATCTACGCCGCACGCAAAGGTATTCGCACCGGCGTGGCAGCTGAGCGTTTCGGCGGCCAGGTGCTGGACACTATGTCCATCGAGAACTTCATCTCCGTGCAGGAGACCGAAGGGCCGAAACTGGCCAGCGCCCTGGAGGCGCATGTGCGTCAGTACGACGTGGACATCATGAACCTGCAGCTTGCCAGCCGCCTGATCCCGGCAAAAAATGCCGGTGACTTGCACGAAATTCGCTTTGAAAGCGGTGCGACCCTCAAGTCCAAAACCGTGATTCTGGCCACCGGTGCCCGCTGGCGCGAGATGGGTGTGCCGGGCGAGCAGGAATACAAGGCCCGCGGCGTGTGCTTCTGCCCGCATTGCGACGGCCCGTTGTTCAAAGGCAAGCGTGTGGCAGTGATCGGCGGTGGTAACTCCGGCGTTGAAGCAGCCATTGACCTGGCCGGTATCGTCAGCCACGTGACCTTGCTCGAGTTCGACAGCAAGTTGCGCGCCGATGCCGTGTTGCAGCGCAAGCTCTACAGCCTGCCGAACGTGGACGTGATCACCAGCGCATTGACCAGTGAAGTCAAAGGCGATGGCCAGAAGGTCACCGGTCTGGCGTACAAGGATCGTGACAGCGGCGAGTTCAAGACCATCGACCTGGAAGGCATCTTTGTTCAGATCGGCTTGTTGCCCAACACCGACTGGCTCAAGGGCACGGTGGAATTGACCCCGCGCGGCGAGATCATCGTCGATGCGCGTGGCGAAACTTCACTGCCGGGCGTGTTTGCTGCCGGTGACGTGACGACCGTGCCGTACAAGCAGATCGTGATTGCGGTAGGCGAGGGCGCGAAGGCTTCGCTGAGTGCTTTTGATCACCTGATCCGTACCTCGGCACCCGCTTAAATCCGGCTGCGAAAATAAAAAACCCCATGAGTGATCATGGGGTTTTCTCGTTCCCACGTTCTACGTGGGAATGCATCCGGTGACGCTCCGCGTCACGCAGAACGCTTACAGCGGCGCCGGCTGAATAATCTCAACCCAGTAAGCATCCGGGTCTTTGATGAACGCCAGGCTTTTCATGCGGCCATCGCTCAGGCGCTTCTGGAAATCACAGCCCAAGGCTTCAAAACGCTCGCAAGCGGCGACAATATCCGGCACCGAAATGCAGATATGGCCAAAGCCACGCGGGTCAGTATTGCCGTTGTGGTAAGCAAAGTCGGCGTCGTTTTCGGTGCCGTGGTTGTGGGTCAGTTCGAGGATGCCAGGGATCGACTTCATCCACTGCGTACGCGCGGCGGCGTCGGCTGGAATCTGGGCCTTGTCCACCAGGGCCAGAAAGTAGAGGCTGAATTCGGCTTCCGGGAAGTCACGCTTTTCAACCAGGGAAAAGCCCAATACGCGGGTGTAGAAGTCCAGCGATTTGGTGATGTCCTTGACCCGCAGCATGGTGTGGTTGAACACGAAGTTCGACGTGGCGGTGTCAGGTTGGGCGGTGACGCCCGGGAAAGTGTTCAGATCGTGCAGGCTCATGGGCCCTCCAGAAAAAATGGGGCAAACGCGACTCGTGACTTGAGTGGTCCCTTGGCTTGCGGCCGGCATCCGTGCCGCACCGCCATGATACGCAAGCGTTGCCGGCCGAGCCAAATGAAAAAGGTTACTCAGCCCTTGCGAGCCAAGGGTGTCAGGCTCAAACTTCGACGCTTGAACCTTGGGTGTTTTCTTGATGATTGAATTTCGTAAGCCGTTGTTGAGCGCTGTATGTGTGTTGCTGGGCAGCCCCTTTGTGTTGGCGGCCGACCCGGAAATTCATTGGCCCAGCGGCTGGCAAGTCGAGGAAGTAGTGCCCGACGACGAAGCGCCGGTAAAACCTCAGGCGGTGTCCCGCCAACGCGCAATCAAGAATGATGAAAACGGCAACACCTTGATGGTCATGGAGTTGACTGGTACACCGATTGAGGCGGGCCATAAAGTTAATCTTCAAGGCGTACTGCTGGAAATGCGCAAATCCATCCAGAAGGATTTTGCCGGCAGCGGTTATCAAAGCGTGTGCACCAAAATGCACACCAGCACATTGAGCCGTCTTGAAGCGCTGGAAACTACTTGCGTGATTACCGAGAACGGTCGGCACATATTGTCACAAACATTGGTCGGCGCAGTTGATAGCGATAAAGCCTATGTCTTTTCCTTCGCCGGTCAGGCCGAGGCCTATGAAGCCAGTAAGGCTGAAGTCAGTTCAGTGCGTGATAGCCTTAAACTTTGAGCGGGTTATCTCACTCGTTTTTGAACAAAGTGAACACTTGATTAAGTTCGTTTTCGAAGCAAAAAAAACCCCGCATCAGCGGGGTTTTTGCAGCGTCTTTCGATCAGCCGCGCAACCAGGAATCTACTGTGGCAGCGCCATACTGTTCTTTCCAGGCTTTCAGGCCGCGGTGGTTGCCGCCTTTGGTTTCGATCAGTTCGCCGGTGTGTGGGTTGTGGTAAACCTTGACCACACGTGCGCGGCGCTGTTTTGGTGCGGCGGCAGCAGCGCTGGCTTTGCCAGGGTTAGGATCAAGGATCGAGATGATGTCGCGCAGGCTTTTGCCGTAGTGCTTCATCAGCCCTTGCAGCTTTTCTTCGAATTCGATTTCTTTTTTCAGGCCGGCGTCGTTCTTCAAGGATTCCAGCTGAGCCAGCTGTTCTTGAAGGGCTTTTTCTGCTGCGCGAAATTCGGCGAGTCTGGACAAAATCTGTACTCCAATAGTGTAGTTGGCTGATATCAACTGCAGATAAAGCGTGTAAGCCAGGAGCTTTAAGGTAACTCAAAGAAAGAGGCCTTTCTGCGAGTTCAGCACAGGCAGGAAAAATTGTAGTAGTTAATGCCGCACGAGTAAATCACGGCGTTACCTAAATAAGATTATTTCATCCAGCGCACTAGATGGCTATTCAATGGCTGCTCAGCGACTTCATGAATTCTTCACAGGGTAGCGGCCGGCCGAACAGGTAGCCCTGCAGGAAGTCCACACCTTGGGCCGCGAGGTATTCGCATTGCTCTGCTGTTTCCACGCCCTCGGCGACAATACCCAGGTCCAGCTTGCCGCTGAGTTCTATGATGCTGTCCAGAATATGCCGTGAGAGTGCATCGGCGCCAATCATGGCGACAAAACTTTGATCGATTTTCAAGTAGTCGACGTTGAAGTTGCGTAAGTAACCCAGGCTGGAGTGGCCGGTTCCGAAGTCATCAATCGCGATCATCACCCCCAGTTGATGCAGGGCGTCGAACAGGCGGGCGGTGGTGTCGGTAGGCTGAATCAGTTCACGTTCGGTCAACTCCAGTACCAGCGTCACCTGGCCGGGGGCGAACGCAGCGAGAAACTCCCGGCAGTCCTGCACCAGGTCGAGGTCCTGGCAGTGACTGGCGGTGATGTTCACGCCGATATGGAAGCCCGGGGTGAAGCGCCCGGCATGCGGGGCCAGTTGCGCAGCGGTCTGGCGTAGCAACGAGCGGGTCATCGGCACGATCAGGCCAGAATGTTCGGCCAACGGTATAAACAGGTCAGGGCGAACCAAGCCTTCCTTCGGGTGCCGCCAGCGCATCAATACTTCACAGCCGGCCCATTCGCGGGTGTCGCCACGCACCACTGGCTGGAAATACGGAATGAATTCATTGGCCCCCAATGCCCGCTGCAACTCATGGGTCGGCGCGGACGAGCGCTTTTGCAGCCAGTGCGCCAACACGCCCGCCAGCACACCAAAGAACACCAGCAGACTGAACAGCGCCGGGTAGCGCGCCTCCATGTACCGCCAGACCTCACCGACAGGCATGCCGGCATCGACGCTGTACGGGTAACGCTCAGAGTTCAGGTGCTGATGGGCCACTGCAAACTGCGGCATTGCAGTGGTGTGCACCTTGCCGTCAGCGTCCAGCCAGTTGGCTCCCACTTGCAGGATCAGGTGTGCGTAGCGGCTGATCAGGCGCAAGGCGTTGGTCAGGTGATAGCCGTCAACCGAGGCAAACGCGGCTTTATCGCCATCGACCAGGCGGTAAACCAACAACGCGGTATCGGGCGTTACCGGGTTGCCGTTCATCAACCACAGCGTGCCCGCTACGTAATCGTCCGGGTTGACCGGTGACTGGTAGCTGCCGCCGAACAACGAGCTGCAATAGATGTTTTTTTGCCAGGACAAGGTCGTTGCCCGCACAAAGGGGCGCCGCGTGACCTGTTCGCGCAGTGCCAGTTGCGCGCCGTTGTCGCACGGTTGGCCGGCCAGCGGCAGCAATGCCTGGGCGGCGAGGGCGGTGTTGTCGAGCATTAAATCGAATTGGCGCACAGCCTCCAGCGCGGTTTGGGCGGTGCTTTGCTCAAGGGTGCGTTCGGCTTGCCAATGAAGAATCACAACCCCCAATAAAACGGGAACCAGGCCGCAGACACTGCTGATGAGCGCGCGTGCAGTTCGGCTTCGGGGGCCTTTGGCAGTGAGGGGCATAGAGGCAGCCAATAACAGAATAAAAAGACGGGTGTGTGCCGATGATAGTTGGCATTGCGCAGTGCCGCTCACTTGTTTGGCGCGAATTGACCTAGCCGTTCGGTCAGTTGTTGCGATTGTCTCAACTTGGCAAGATAAACATCGTTGCAAAAAGTAAGAGACTTCGGAGCACCGACCCTTCCAGCCTCTCTCTCAGCCGTTTCAGCCCACTTCTGGCGGGACGGTCGACCCTCGTCTTTCAATTGTTGAAATTCGTTTCGTAACCCGTTAACGCTACTTGATAAGGAATTACCTGCAATGAACAACATCCGATTGGCCGCTGCTTTCCTGGCTGCTACCGGCGTCGCCGCGCTGCCTGCTTTTGCCGCAGACGGTACCATCAGCCTGACCGGTGAAATCACCGGCACCACCTGCAGTATCAGTGGCGGGGCAGGCTCCGCGCCTGGCGCCAGCCCGAACTTCGCCGTTGTGCTCAACAAGGTCCAGGCCAGCGCGCTCAAGGCAAAAGGCCAGACGGCCGGCACCACCCCATTTGTTGTGCGTGTGGGTGCGTGCCCCAAGGATACGACGGTGGCGGTGTTGTTCGAGAGCAGCAGCCCGGCGATCAACCCGGCTACCGGCAACTTGAAGAATCAAGCGCCGGCCAAACCAGTGCCTGCCAGCCTGGTTGAGGTGCAGATTGTCGACGGCACTACCCAAAAGCCTATGGACCTGCGCCTGGCACTCAATTCGAGCAGTGCAAAAGTCCCCGACAACGGTGAGGTGTCGCTGCCGTTCGCCGCGCAGTACTTCGCCACCGGCGCCGCAACCCCAGGCCCGGTAAGTACGCAGGTGCTGTATTCCGTCACGTTTCCCTGATCAAGGCCCGGAGCCTGGCGGTTCGCCAGGCACTGGACAGCGCCTTGGAGGACCGCCCCATGCTTGCCCGACTCATGTTCGCAATTGCCTTGCTGCTCGCCATTTCGATGGTTAGCGGATGGCCATCCGTTGCCCATGCCGGTGTAGTGATCGATGGCACGCGGCACATTTACCCGCAACAGCGTCGCGAAATCACCTTGCGCCTGACCAACGACGACGAACGGGCTCCGCGCCTGGTCCAGGTATGGCTGGATCAGGGTGACCCGGCGTCAGACCCTTCTAACAGCGAGGTGCCTTTCAGCCTTTCGCCGCCGGTGTTTCGCCTGAACCCGCAGAAAAGCCAGGCCGTGCGCCTGGTCTACACCCAAGAGCCACTGCCGGCTGATCGGGAATCGTTGTTTTGGCTGAATGCGCTGGAGATCCCGCCCAAGGTCAACACCGAGGCCGATGCAGAGGTTGGCCCGGCGAATCACCTGCAATTCGCCTTTCGTATCCGTACCAAAGTGTTTTTTCGCCCCGCCGATCTGCCTGGCAGCCCGAACGAAGCGCACACGCAATTACGCTGGTCCTTGCGCCGCAGTACCCAGGGGACGCTGCTGGACGTGCACAACCCATCGGCCTATCACGTGACATTCAACGAGGTGGCGTTGGCCATGGGCCCGCAGCAAGACGCGCCGCTGCTGCCGGCGGAAGAGGGCATGGTGCCGCCAGGCGGCAACCTGACCCTGAGGGTGCACAAGGCCGTGCGGCCCATCCCTGCGGATGCCCGGGTGCATTTCAAATACATCAATGACTACGGCACGTTTTCCGCGCCGCAGCGTGCTCCTCTGAAGTTCTGACTATGCCTGCCTTGTTGCCATTCACGTTTTGCCAAGGCGCTGCCTGGCTGTTTTCCCACCCTCGGCTGGTGCTGTTGTTCGGCCTGCTGAGCACGCTTGTGTTATCGGCCGAGGCTGCCCCGTTATTGTTTGACCTGGAGGCCTTTACCAGCGGTGTGTCCAGCCCGGCGGATCTCTCACGCTTCAATACCAGCAATGTGTTGACGCCAGGGGTTTATCGCGTTGACGTGATACTCAACGGCCAATCGCTGGGCCGTCGCCCGATCACCTTCGTAAACCTGGACAAACAGGACGCTGCGCAACCCTGTGTGAGCGCGCAGCAACTGGCCGAACTCGGAGTAGTACTGCGCAAGTTCGAGGCAGGCGCCGAGGGGGATTGTCGCGATTTCGCCGCATGGATGCCCATGGCCAGCAGCCATGTCGATGTCGAGTCCCTGACCCTGGATGTCAGCATCCCGCAGGTCTACATCAATGGCTCCGCACGCGACTACATTGACCCCGCCCAATGGGACGCGGGCGTTGATGCCGCGCTGCTCAATTACACCTACAGCGCCGCTGCGGTGACATCAGGTGCGGGTGAAGACCGCAGTTATCTTGGCCTCGACGGCGGGGTCAACCTGGGTGACTGGCGGTTGCGCCACCAGGGCGGGCAAGCCTGGGCTTCGCGAAGCAGCCACTTGCCTTATCAAGCCACGGCCACCTACTTGCAACGCGCCGTTTCAGCCTGGCAGTCGCAACTGACCGTAGGTGACAGTTTCAGCAGCGGTCAGATCCTTGATGGCGTGCGCGTGCGTGGCGTTACGCTGGCCACGGATAACCGTATGCTTGCGCCGTCGCAACAAGGCTATGCGCCTCAGGTGCGCGGCGTTGCCGACAGCAATGCCACGGTGACGGTGCGCCAGAACGGCTACACCCTTTACGAAACCACTGTGGCGCCTGGGCCTTTTGTGATCGATGATCTCTACCCCACGGGATACGGAGGCGACCTCGACGTCAGTGTCACCGAGGTAGACGGGCGACGCAGCACCTTTGTCGTGCCTTATTCGGTGGCCCCGCAACTGTTGCGTTACCGCGCCACACACTACAGCGCAACGGTGGGCCGGGTGCAGCAGCATGGTGTGCGTGATGCCAACGCTTCAGTGTTTCAAGGCACGCTGCAACATGGGCTAGTCGATAACCTCACCGTTTATGGCGGCGCCACGCTTTCCCAGGGCTATAGCCAAGGCAAGGCGGGCCTGGCGATGAGTACGCCTGTTGGTGCATTCGCCTTGGACACTACCCACTCGCGCACACAGGTGCAGGGGCAAGCCCTGGCCCACGGACAAAGCCTTGGCCTGGCCTACAACAAGAATGTGCCGTTTTCGGGAACGCATTTTGCACTCGGCGCCTATCGCTTCTCGACCGATGGCTACCTGAACCTGCCGGACGCATTGAATGTGCGCGACCTGGGCCGTCATGGTGGGAACCTGGACAGCTATGCCCGGCAAAAGAGCCGCCTGGACCTGACGATCAGCCAGCAGCTGGGGGAGGGCACCCTGAGTTTGTATGGCAGCTCCACTGACTACTGGGCCGGGCAGCAAGGGCGCCAGACGTCGTTCACCGCCAGTTATGGGGCCAGTTGGAAGTCGCTGAGTTGGAACCTCTCGGCGCAGCGTTCGAGAGTCAGCGAGCTGTATCGGGCGAGCGACCGCGAACGCGGTGAGGATATTTTCTTCGGCCGCTCGACGCGAACCGAACGCGTTGAGAATCACTGGGTGCTGAGCCTCTCCATGCCATTGGGCGAGGGCACGCGCGCACCGACCCTGAGCAGTTCACTGTCGCGGGATGCAGGTGAGTCGCGCGGCAGTCAGCAACAAGTCGGCATCAATGGTTTGTTGGGGGATACGGCGCACACCCATTACGGGTTGGTCGGCAGTCGCGGCACCGGCGATCACGGCGGCTCAAGCTTCAACGCTTACGCGGGCTATCGCAGTAACGCAGCCAACCTGCGCGGCGGTTATGGCCAGCGCCAGGGCAATGCGCAAGTGTCCATGAGCGTCGACGGCGGCCTGATCGCCCACAGCGATGGCGTCACCCTGGCGCAAAACCTCGGTGAAGCTTCGGCGCTGGTGTATGCGCCGGATGCCCAGGGAGCGCAGCTCGGCGGTTCCGGGGTGCGTATCGACAAGCAGGGTTATGGGGTCATGCCTTCTTTGCGGGCGTACCAGCCCAACGCCGTGGACATCGACCCGCAAGGCATGCCCATGGACGTGGAATTAAAGGAGTCGAACCGTTCCGTGGTACCGACCCTGGGCGCAATATCGCTGGTCAAATTCGAGACCGTCAGCGGCCGGGCGGTAGTGATCAAAGCCACCCACCCGAACGGCAGACCCCTGCCGTTCGCAGCCCAGGTATTTGACGAGCAGGGCAACGAAGTCGGGGTGGTTGGCCAGGCGGGCAAGGCTTTTGTACGCGGGGTTGCCGACCACGGCAGGCTGACCGTGCAGTGGGCTGAGGCGGCGGGCGAACGGTGTTTCATTCGTTACCATCTACCTGCCCGTGAACCCGGTCGCCGCCAGGAAAATACAGATCAATTGGTCAGCCAGTGTCGCTACGAGGAGAGCACCTGATGAATCACACGATGAACGGTGCTCAACGCTTCACGATCAGGTTTTCCGGCGTCGTCGCACTGCTGAGCGGCTGGGCTTTCGCAATGCCTGCCCAAGCGCACTTTGGTAATGCTGGCGATTGTTCGCCCCAGGCAAACCTGAATGTCTCGATTGCGCCCATCACCTTGCAGGGCCACGTACAGATCGGGCAGGCCCTGGGCGCGGCAAACGGCTACGACTTCGATAGTGGCAATGGCTATGTAATGCGCTGTCAATACAAGGATTGGCCTATCGAACAACCCGTGACAGCGAACATAAGCATAGTCAATTCGCCGGCTACGGGGATCACGTTCAGTGCGTCCGGCCTCTCGATGCCGGTCTACGCCACCAACCTGCCCGGAGTGGGATTCGCGGTGATGGCCAGGGACCCCGGCCAGCCTTTTCACCCACTCCATCACGGCACCACGGCGTTATTAACCGTCAAACACAACAGGCCCAATGGGTGGGGGCTCCAGGGGCGGATCTACCTGGTGGCTACCGGCCCTGTCTCGGCCGGCACGATCACTGCGCGCACGTTTGCCAACTACACGCTGACCAATGTCACGACCTCAGGCCCGGGCTACGCTTCGGTAAGCCTGAGCAACGCGGTCATAGTGCCGCCGCTGCGGCCTACCTGCCATGTTTCGACACCTTCGGTTGTCATGCCGATGGGGCCTGTGGCCAGCCGTGATTTCACGGGCGTAGGCAGCTACGCCGCAAGCGTGAGCCATAGCATCAGGCTGGACTGTGCCGGGGGAACCGGTGGCAGCCTGGATATCTGGGTCACGGTGACCGACCAGACTAACCCCGCAAATCGCGGCAATCAGTTGTCGCTGACGCGTACTTCGACAGCCAAGGGTGTGGCAATACAGCTGTTGAGTGGCCCCTCAGTGCTCAACTATGGCGCCGACTCTTCGGCCGTCGACAACCTGAACCAATGGCGGGTGACAAGTACGAGCAACGGCACTATCACGATCCCTTTGACTGCTCGTTATGTGCAAACCGAAAAAATGATCCGACCCGGTACGGCCAACGGGTTGGCTTCGTTCACCATGAGTTATCGGTGAGTGCCGGTGTGTTGCAGCCCTTGCGCGAGTGTGAGGAACGCAAGGGCAGCAGGTGAGGCCTGGCGCCGGTCCAACACCGCCAGGCCGATCCGGCGCGGCACCGGCGGTGATAATGGCCGTGCCACATAACGACTGTCGACACGTTCGGGCAACGATGCCTGCGCCACGATGCTCAACCCGTCGCCACGGCTGACGGCTTCCAGCGTACTGAGCAATTGGGCACAGCGATACCGCACGTTGGGCCGCAAACGCGCGTCGCTGAACAAGCGCATCACCAGCTCTGATGAGCCGGCTTCGGTGAGAATGAACGGATCGTCACACAGCGCTTGCAAAGGTACTGATGTGCTGGCAACCAGCGCATGGGTGGCCGGCAACAACACGACAAGCTGATCCTCGAACAACGCCACGGTGTCGAAACGCTCACTGTCTGTTGGCGTGTCGGCGAGCACCACAAAACCCACGTCGACACGCCGCTCGTCCAGCCACTGGATGACTTGCCGGTCTGGCCCCTCGTCCACATGCACTTCAATGCCCGGGTAGGCCTGCCGAAAATGGCTGAGGATTGTTGGCAACAAGCGCACCGACGCAGTGGGGCCGAAGGAGCCGATGCGCAAGGTGCCGCGCTTCATGCCACGGGCGTCGGCGGCTTCCTGCTGTAAGGTCGCGGCCAGGCCGAGCATGGCACGGGCGCGCCCGAGTAATTGCGCGCCGATATCGCTCAGCTCCACCAACGTCTGGTGGCGCCGAAACAATTCCACGCCCAGCTCCTGCTCCAAGGCCTTGACCGCATGGGACACCGCCGACTGGCTGATGCCCAGGCGGTGAGCCGCACTGGTGAAACCTTGCAGCTCGGCCACCAGTGAAAAAATTTCCAGTTGGGTCAAGGTCATGAGTAAAGGCTCATTTTACGATTACTGAACATTAGTCGAAGAATATGCCAACCCTGCCACCTGTCGAGCAACTGCTAATGCATCATTCGTCTGATCGCCTCACCTACCTGAAGCTCGCCGCTGTGACCATGATCTGGGGTGGCACCTTTGTCGCCGGACGCTACCTGGCCCATCAAGTAGACCCGCTGCTGGCCGCCAGCCTGCGGTTTATCCTGGCCAGCCTGGCGCTGCTGCTGTTTATGCTGTGTGCACGCATCCCGCTGGCGCGGCCACGTCCCCGGCAACTGCTACGTCTGGCAGTGCTGGGTTTTTTCGGGATCTTTTTCTACAACCTGTGTTTTTTCTACGGCCTGCAGTACATCAATGCCTCGCGCGCTTCGTTGATCGTGGCGTTGAATCCGGCCGTGATCGGCCTGGCTTCCTGGTGGTTGTTCAAAGAGCGCCTCGGCGCTGCCAAGGTGCTGGGCATCACTTTGTGCCTGGCCGGCGCTGCGGCGGTGATCGTCAGTCGTAACCCGCAACTGCTGCAAGGTGCATCGAGTACCTGGCAGGGCGACGTGCTGGTGTTTGGCTGTGTGCTGGGGTGGGGGATTTACTCGTTGTTTTCCCGCGCGTTGAATCAAAGCCTGGGGCCGTTGCAAACCGTCACGTGGTCAGTATTGCTCGGCACCCTGATGCTGACACTGGCCACCGCGCTCACCGGACGCTTCACCGTACAAGGGGTCGTCAGCCTGCACTGGCCGCAGGTTGTGAGCCTGTTGTATTTGGGTGTGCTCGGCTCCGCGCTGGCGTACATCGGCTATTACGATGGCATCCGGCGTATCGGCGCGACCCGCGCGGGCGTGTTCATCGCGCTTAACCCGCTGACGGCGGTGATCTGCGGCGCGCTGCTGCTCGGCGAACAACTGACGTTACCCATGGCGCTGGGTGGCGCGGTGATCCTGTTGGGCATCTATCTGTGCAACAAACCCCTTGCGCAGCCCAGGGCAATAGGGATTTGATGAGAGTGCGGACAAATACTGTTACGCTGTGTAGAATCGATTTACGCATACAAGAATATGGACTTGCGCTCACGCAAGCCTCGGCCGTCAGAGACTGATGTAATCATGAAGCTACTCGGCTCCCCCCTGATCTTTGGTGACTTCCTCGCCCGCAGCGTGCGGGGTCTCTCGTGCGCGCCACCCTGCAACCTCATCCTTGCCTGTAATTGACTGCTTGCTACTTACAAGAATGATGAGGTGCCGAAATGGCCGACCAATACGAAAACCCGATGGGCCTGATGGGCTTTGAATTTATTGAATTCGCATCGCCGACTCCAGGCACCCTGGAGCCGATCTTCGAGATCATGGGCTTCACCAAAGTCGCGACCCACCGCTCCAAGAATGTGCACCTGTATCGCCAGGGCGAGATCAATCTGATCCTCAACAACCAGCCCGACAGCCTGGCGTCGTACTTTGCCGCCGAACACGGCCCGTCGGTGTGTGGCATGGCGTTCCGCGTCAAAGACTCGCAGCAAGCCTACAACCGCGCGCTGGAACTGGGCGCCCAGCCGATTCATATCGAAACCGGCCCGATGGAACTCAACCTGCCAGCCATTAAAGGCATTGGCGGTGCGCCGCTGTACCTGATCGACCGTTTCGGTGAAGGCAGCTCGATTTATGACATCGACTTCGTGTACCTCGAAGGTGTCGACCGCAATCCGGTAGGAGCAGGCCTCAAGGTCATCGACCACCTGACCCACAATGTGTATCGCGGCCGCATGGTCTACTGGGCCAACTTCTACGAGAAACTGTTCAACTTCCGTGAAGCACGCTACTTCGATATCAAGGGTGAATACACCGGCCTCACGTCCAAGGCCATGAGCGCCCCGGACGGCATGATCCGCATCCCGCTGAACGAGGAATCGTCCAAAGGCGCCGGCCAGATCGAAGAGTTCCTGATGCAGTTCAACGGCGAGGGCATCCAGCACGTGGCGTTCCTCACCGAAGACCTGGTCAAGACCTGGGATGCGCTGAAGAAGATCGGCATGCGCTTCATGACTGCGCCGCCGGACACCTACTACGAAATGCTCGAAGGCCGCCTACCAAACCACGGCGAGCCGGTGGACCAACTGCAGGCGCGCGGTATTCTGCTGGACGGCTCCTCGATCGAGGGCGACAAACGTCTGCTGCTACAGATTTTCTCGGAAACCCTGATGGGGCCGGTGTTCTTCGAATTCATCCAGCGCAAAGGCGACGATGGGTTTGGCGAGGGCAACTTCAAGGCACTGTTCGAGTCGATCGAGCGTGACCAGGTGCGTCGTGGTGTACTGACCACCGACTAAGCACAAAAAAGCCCGGCCGAGGTTAACCCCCGGCCGGGCTTTTTATTGCCTGCGCATCAGGCTTTGCGCTGACGCAGCAGATGCTTGAAACCTTCATACACCAGCACCATCACCGCCAGCCAGATCGGGATATACGTCAGCCACTGGCCGCCCTTGATGCCTTCGCCCAGCAACAAGGCCACGAACAGTAGCAACACAGGCTCCACATAGCTGAGCAAGCCGAACAGGCTGAAGGCCAATAAGCGGCTGGCGATGATGTAGCTCACCAGCGCCGAGGCACTGATCAAACCCAGCATTGGAATCAACGCATAGAGCTTGGGGTGCAGCTCGAGCACGGCAAAACCTTGTTCGCCATGCTGCACAAACCACCAGGCCACCGGCAGCATCAGCGCCATGTCCAGCCACAAGCCACCCAGGTGATCGGTGCTCAGGTATTTGCGTACCACGAAGTAGATCGGGTACCCAATGATTACCACCAGCGTGGCCCAGGAAAAACCACCGGCCTGGTACAACTCATTAAGCACCCCGAGCGCGGCAAAAAATACCGCGATCTGCTGCAAGCGCGACAAGCGTTCGCCGTAGACCAGGCGCCCGGTCAGCACCATGGTCAGTGGCAGCAGGAAATACCCCACCGACACATCCAGGCTGCGCCCGTTCAACGGTGCCCACATAAACAGCCATAACTGTACGCCCAGCAGGGCGGACGACAGCACCACGCCGCCGATCAGCCGCGGCCTGGCCGCCAGCATTCGCAGCAACTCCCACACGCGCCGCCATTCACCGCTGACGATCATGAACACCGTCATGCACGGCACGGTCAGCAGCATGCGCCAACCAAAAATCTCCAGGCCGCTCAAGGGCGTGAGCAGCGAGGTGAAGTAATACATCACGGCAAACAACACCGAGGCCAAGACCGATAAAACAACACCTTTAGACACACTGTCCTCGCGAAAGCTGATTTTTACAGAAGAAGGGGAACTTAGGTGGGGAATATAGGGTTCGTGACACTCTTTGTCACGCCGATTACAACATTTTAATGGAACACCTTCCTACCCCCGTGCCACACAAGTATGACTTTTCGCGGCTAGCATGACTGCGCTTGGTTTTGCATGGAAAGTTTTGCATGGCTTATTAATGCTCTGCAAAAAACATCGACTAATGGAAATAAGTTAGTAAGCGCGACTTTGGTGGGCGTCATCATTGCGTGATGATAACCATGGCTCTGGCAAGGACTGGTTCAGAGGGTTGCAGACTAAGACATTAGATAATGAGGTCCACCCTATGCATGGCATTTCCCCCTATTATGGCTCTACACCTGCTACCTTCAACGGCTTGCCCGGCATTATAGGCAGGTTCGGCGAAAGCGTTGCGTTTCCGAAAGGTGACACACCGTCCTGGAAAAAACTTGAAACCTATAAGACTTTTTTCGAGTCGGTCGCCAGAGATAACAACAGCGGCGTACTCACGGCGGACGGTAAGGAATTACTGGACGCGGTTGCCTCTCCAGATACTTCTAAACAACCTCGCGTCAGTGCTTATTGCTTCAACGTGGGTCCTTATTCGGCCAGGGACAGTTTTATTGTCAAACGCGAACCGATCGTGCAGGGCGCCGTGAATTTTGTATTGTGGATGCCGGAGAAGGACTTTAAATCAAGTTATGAGTTTAACAGTTATCAGGCAATCGACGATTTTCTGAAAAGTTTACCGAAAAAGACTGACGCCTTTAACGCGTTTCTTGCCCATTTTGTCGACAAGACAGCGACTTCCCCTGTCAGAACAGCAGTACAGGCGCGTGCATCCGCAACGCAAGGCAGCGCACCCAATATGCTGATAGGACCAGGCCAGCAGATCGTAGGGAATGTGTTTGAGCACTTGGATCGAACCAGTGAAAACCCTACGACAATCAGGTTTGTCAACGGGCTTGTCAATCAGCAATTGGAATCGGTCGATCACGGCAGGCCGACCTTTAGCGGCGTGCGGCCCAATGGAGAGAAAGTGGTCTATCGGTACGACTTTCACGGCAACTTGCTGGGTTCGGGTGACAAGGGGAATTTTTACTTCCTTAAAAATGGCGCCCATAGTCAATTGCCACTGGTTCCCATCACATTGCCACAACTAAGAGAGCTCGTCTTCAGGGGCAATGGTGACCTGAACTCTGTGGTCAACGCCTTCGCCAATTTTCTAGAAAGTCCATTTTCCGGGGTCTCAACGCTCCTGCAAGCGCTTGGAGTCGACAAAGCAACTGCCGATACCGTCGAACGCGGCCTGGATAACCCCGTCAATGCCGTGTTGCTTTTCTTGAATAAGAACAACGATATCGGCAGGGTATTCGGTCTGCCAAAAAGTGAAATGAACGCGATACTTACCAACTTTGCGACTACCGCTCAGGGGTTTGTGCCTGGCTATGGTACTTACAGATCTGTCGCCGCCGTGCTGGCGAAGATATTAAAACAACAACCTGTGACACAAGAAGAGGCCAGGGAAGCCGCCCATGGGTTAGGTGTAAAAGCGGATATAAAACTATAACGCGGTAACCAACAAACCCGCCCACACTGGCGACTGTGGGCGGGGTATGACTACCGACTAATACGCCCCGACACAAAATGGCTCACGTCATTAAACCCCGGCGTAGACGAATGCCCTGGCGTCACCAGCGAGTCAATAAACGCCTCATCTTCTGCCGTGATCTTCACCGCCAGCGCCCCGGTATACGCATCCCACTGCGCCTCGGTACGCGGCCCGACAATCGCCGAACTGACCGCGGAGTTGTTCAGCACCCAGGCAATTGCGAACTCGACCATTCCCACACTCCGTCCTTGGGTGTATTGCTGAATCTGCTGGGCAATGCGCAATGACTCCACCCGCCATTCGGTTTCCAGGATGCGCTTGTCCTGGCGCGCCGCACGGCTGCCGGCTTCGGGTGTCACGTCGGGGGCGTATTTGCCACTGAGTACGCCACGGGCCAGTGGGCTGTAAGGCACCACGCCCAAGCCATAGGCGGCTGCAGCGGTAAGTTGCTCGACCTCGGCCTGGCGGTTGACGATGTTGTACAGCGGCTGGCTGATGATCGGCTGGTCGACCCCCAGACGCTCGGCCACGCGAATCACTTCGGCGATACGCCAACCACGGTAGTTGGACAGGCCCCAATAGCGGATCTTGCCTTGGCGGATCAGGTCGCCAATCGCCGACACGGTGACTTCCAGCGGTGTGTCGTGGTCCTCGCGGTGCAGGTAATAAATGTCCAGGTAGTCGGTGTCCAGGCGCTTCAGGCTGGCTTCCAGTGCATTGAACATGCGCTTGCGGCTCAAGCCGCTGCGGTTGGGCAGGCCGTCCACCGGGCCAAAGCCGACTTTGGTGGCCAGCACCCAATCCGAACGGTGGCGGGCAATGGCCTCGCCGACGATTTCCTCGGAGCGCCCACCGGTGTAGACGTCGGCCGTGTCAATGAAATTGATGCCCTGGTCCCAGGCCTTGTCGATGATGCGCAGCGAGTCTTCCGTGTTGGTCTGCTCGCCAAACATCATGGTGCCCAGGGTTAGTGCGCTGACCTTCAACCCGGACTGGCCCAATGTGCGGTAAATCATGCAAAGCTCCTCATGGCAGGGAAACGTTACCCATGCAATACCAGACTCGGCGGCTCTGGAACAAGCCCTGCGCGCGTTTCTTCATACACTCAGCAAGGTCTGGCAGCGCTGCTGTAAAAAACCATGCAGCACTTTCACCCGTTCCGACACTTGCAGGCGATGTGGGCACATCAGGTTGAACGGCGTGGGCTCGCCTTGCCAGTCGGGCAGCAGCGCCACCAACCGCCCAGCCTTGATATCGCCGGCAATATCCAGGTTGGCCTTATAGGCGATGCCGTGGCCCGCCAGCGCCCAGCGCCGCACGATTTCACCGTCATCGCTCAGGTAGTCACCCGACACCTCGACCTCCTGCAGCAAGGCGCCTTGGCGAAAGTACCAGGTGCTGTTTGCCTGCCCACGGCGCATGTAGCGCAATGTACTGTGCTGCGCCAGGTCGGCCGGCGTGCGCGGTGTGCCATGGCGCGCCAAGTAGTCGGGGCTGGCGCAGGGGATACGATGGTGGCCGGGTACCACGGGCAGCGCCACCAGGCTGGAATCCCTCGGCACACCAAAGCGCAGGGCAATGTCGACGGTGTCGCGGAACAGATCCGCGTTACTGTCGTTGAGCAGTAGCTGCAGGCGGATCGTCGGGTGCGCAAGCTTGAACTCATCCAGCCAGCCGAGCAGTACATTGCGGCCGAAGTCCGAAGGTGCTGCCAGTTGCAATAACCCACTCAAGCTCTGGCCCTGTTGCTTGATCGCCTGCTCGCCTTCGGCCAGCGCTTCGAGGGCTACGCGCACGCTGTCGAGGTAGCGCCGGCCTTCTTCGGTCAGGCGCATGCTACGCGTCGAGCGGGCGAGCAAGCGGATGCCCAGCCGGGTTTCCAGGCGCTTGAGCGCAATACTTGCCGCCGCCGGGGTGAGGTTGAGGCTGCGCGCCGCCGCCGACAGGCTGCCGGTGTCGGCGGTGCGCACGAACACTTCAAGGTCCAGGGTCGAGCTCATTTGTAAAAATCCTTTAAAGATCTTGTCGTTTTACCGGGATTTTTCGCCGATTGCCAAGCTGAGAAGATCAACGCTCACTTTTTTAGCCAGGTAGTAACCCCATGACATCTTCCCTCAGCGGTAAAACCGTTATCGTGATCGGCGGCAGCAGCGGCATCGGTGCCGCCGTGGCCAAGGCCGCCAGCGCCCGTGGCGCACACGTGGTGCTGGCCGGGCGGCGTTTGACCTCGGGTGTCGAAAACGCTGTGCGCAGCGAACCGGTCGACGTCACCGACAGCGCCTCCTTGCAACGTTTGTTCGAGACGGTCGGGCGTTTTGACCACTTGGTGTTTACCTCCGGCCCGTCAGTGCGGGCAAAACCGCTGGTCGAGACCGATCTGGACGAGGCCCAGGACAATTTCAGCGTGAAACTCTGGGGTGCATTGCGCGCGATTCAGCAAGCGCTGCCATTTTTGGCAGAGCACGGCAGCATCAGCCTGACCTCGGGCCAACTGGGCCGTAAGTTGATGGCGGGGCAGTTCATCAAGACGGGTATCAATGCTGCGACTGAAGCGCTGGGCAAGCAGCTCGCAAAAGAGTTGGCACCACGGCGCGTCAACGTGATCAGCCCAGGTGTGATCGACACGCCGGCGTATGCGGGGTTGGCAGAAGAGCAACGCCTGGCGATGTTCGCCAAGGCCGGCACGGCGTTGCCAGTGGGGCGAGTCGGGCAGGCGGATGAAGTGGCGGCGGGTTATGTACTGGCCATGGAAAATGGCTTTGTCACCGGCGCGGTAATTGATATCGACGGCGGAGGCCTGCTGTAAACACTGAGCAAAAGTGTGGGGCTGGCTCGCAAAGGGCGCAGGCAGTGCAAAAAAGGTATGGCGGCACAGGCCGCCATGCCCGCCTAGTCGCAAGTCAACGCGTTGAGGCTCGGGTTTCCAGGCAGAACCTGAACGTCGCGCCATGCCCAGGGCGCTCCACCAGTTCGATACTGCGCCCATGCAGTTGCAGAATGCGGTGCACGATGCGCAAGCCCAGGCCGCCATCGCGGCGCGCGCCGCCGATGGTGAAGGCGCGCAGGAACAAGCCTTCGCGCAATTGGGCATCGATTCCGGGGCCGCTGTCGCTGACCATGACCGCTACGGCACCGGCCTCGGGCGCCAGGATCACCTCGACTTCTCCATTCACCGGCGTATGGCGCAACGCGTTGTCCAGCAGGTTGGTGAGCACCCGTTCGATCAGGCCCAGGTCGGCCATCACCGTCGGCACCTGGGGCGGCAGGGTGGCGATGAGGGTGATGGCGCGGGCTTCAGCGGTCAGTTCGAATTTCTGAAAGATATCTTGCACCAGGTCCGGCAGCGAGAAGCCTTCTATCACCGGCTGCACAAAACCGTGCTCCAGGCGCACCAGTTCCAGCAGGGACTGGGCCAGGCCGCCGACTTTACGGCTCTGGTCCAGCGCAATGCCCAGGTAGCGCCGGCGTTCTTCGGGGCTCAGGCTCGCATCCTTGAGCGACAGGGTTTCCAGGTAGCCATGCAACGACGCCAATGGCGTGCGCAGGTCGTGGGAAATATTGGCGACCATCTCCCGACGTTCCTGGTCTTGATGGGTGATGGCGCGCCATTGCTCGCCCAAACGGTTTTCCATCTGCACGAAGGCGTGGTCGAGCACGGCGATTTCATCGCCGCTGTTGAGTTCGGGAACAGCCGTTTCGGCGGCTTTCGGCGCGCCGTTAATGTCGAACTGGCCGACCTTGTCGGTCAGTTGGCGCAGTGGCCGGGTAATCCAGGCAAAGGCGATCAGGCCCGCCATCAGGCAGAGCAGGGCGACCAGGCCGATGGACCACAGGGCGATCTTCAAGGCCATGCCGGTGGCGTCCTTGGCGTCGTACACATCATGGGCTTCGCCCAGCAGCACCACGTACAGAAAGCCGGTTTGCTGGCCGTTGGCCTTGAGCGGCGCAGCACTGAATACTTTGCGCCCGTCGACGCTGCGCGGGTCATCGCCAAGGATCGGCAGCATGGCCCCGCTGAGAAAGCGTCGGACCGGCGCGAGGTCTACATGGTCACGCAGCAAATGCCCGCTGGGTGCGGCGTTACCCACCACACGGCCGTCAATATCGAGCAGGTACACCTCGACACTCGGGTTAACCAGCATCAGTTGGTTGAACAGGTTGCGCACGGCATCCGGCTTGAGGCCGTCGGCGTCCATCAGTTGGGTATCGCGGGCAATGTGCGCCGCCAGGTCGCGGGACAGGCCTTGCACCACTTCCAGTTCATGCATGTGGTTGGAACGTACCTGCAGCCAGGCCGACGTGCCGCTGCAGATCACCAGCAACACGGCAAACACCACCGACAGGCGTTGGGTCAGGGTCAACTTCATGCGGCGCTCTCGGCGAATTTGTAGCCACGGCCCCACACCGTGAGGATGCGCGCCGGGTTGGCCGGGTCGACCTCGACCTTGGCGCGCAGCCGGTTGATATGGGTGTTCACGGTGTGCTCGTAGCCCTCGTGGCTGTAGCCCCACACGGCGTTGAGCAGGTCCATGCGCGAGAAGACTTTACCCGGCTGACGGGCAAAGAAGTACAGCAGGTCAAATTCGCGCGGCGTGAGGTCCAGGCGCTGGCCTTGCAGGGTGGCGTCACGGGTCAGCGGGTTGATGAACAACGCGCCCAGCTCAAGGCTGCCGGCGTCCATCTTCAGGTTGCGCGCCATCGCGTCCACCCGGCGCAACAGTGCCTTGACCCGCGCCACCAACTCCGGCATCGAGAACGGCTTGGCCAAATAGTCGTCAGCACCCAACTCCAGGCCGAGGATGCGGTGCAGTTCGCTGGAACGCGCGCTGGTGATGATGATCGGTGTGTAGCGCGCCATGGCACGGGCACGGCGGCAGATCTCCAGGCCGTCGACGCCGGGCAGCATCAGGTCGAGGATCAGTGCATCCCAGCCACCTTGTTCGAGCAGGCCCAGGCCTTCGGTGCCATCGGCGCTGTGCACCACCTCGAACTGCTCGTCGCGCAGGTGCAGGCAGATCAAGTCGGCAATATGGGCATCGTCCTCGACCACCAGGACGCGTTTGGGCTGATCCATATAAGAAAACCTTCGCTTGTAGTCCGCGCATTGTGCGGCTTTTGCCACAGTGTAGTTATCACGAATTGTTTAACTCTGCGTGAGGATTTCGCGACCGCCCAAGGCTCAGGATGGCGACATTGTTGCTGCGGATGGGTTTTATGTGGCGAGCGGGCTTGCCCCGCGTTGGGCTGCGTAGCGGCCCCAAAAAAGCGGGAGCGCTGCGCACTCCAACGCGGGGCAAGCCCGCTCGCCACAACAAGCACGCTCGCCATGAATGCCTATGGGTTGAGGAGAATCGTATGTACTCACGTCGACAAATGCTGCTGGCCGGTGGTGGCCTGGGTGTCGCCGTCCTGGCCGGTGGCCTGCTGAAACAGCTCAACATGGTCACCGAAGTCGAAGCGGCCGAGGCCTTTGAGGTCAGCCATACCGAGGCTCAGTGGCGCAGCCTGCTGACGGCTGAGCAATTTGACGTGCTGCGCGAGGAGGGCACCGAACGCCCCTACAGCAGCACACTCAATGATGAACACCGTGCTGGCACCTTTGCCTGTGCCGGTTGCGCATTGCCGCTGTTCTCCTCGACCACCAAGTTTGACAGCCACACCGGCTGGCCAAGCTTCTGGCAGCCGCTGGACAACGCGGTCGCCAGCCACGTCGACACTTCGTATGGCGTGGTACGCAAGGAAATTCATTGTCGCCGTTGCGGTGGCCACCAAGGGCACGTTTTTGACGATGGCCCGGCGCCCACAGGCCTGCGCTACTGCATGAATGGCGTCGCCATGACGTTCACGGCGGCTTAAGCCGATGTCCATTTTTAATTCGTATAAGGGTCGATTCCATGTGGCTGCTGGTTCTCGCGTATCTGGGCGGCGTGCTGACAATTGTCAGCCCGTGCATCCTGCCTGTTCTGCCTTTTGTCTTCGCTCGCACCGGGCAGCCGTTTATGCGCAGTGGCTTGCCGCTGTTAGCGGGGATGGCGGTGACGTTCGCCCTGGTGGCCTCTCTGGCTGCGGTGGGCGGCGGCTGGGTGGTGCAAGTCAATCAATACGGGCGTTGGCTCGCGTTGCTGTGCGTTGCCCTGTTCGGGCTCACGCTGTTGCTGCCGAAACTCTCGGAGCGACTGACGCGGCCATTGGTGGCCGCCGGCAGTCGTTTGTCGGAGGCCGCCGGGGCCGATGCCAAACCGCGTCCGGGCGCGTCGTTCCTGATCGGCGTGGCCACCGGTTTACTCTGGGCGCCTTGCGCCGGGCCAATCCTGGGGCTGGTGCTGACCGGCGCCGCGCTGCAAGGGGCCAGCATCGGCACTACCTTGCTCTTGCTGGCCTACGCCGCCGGGGCTGCCACCTCCCTGGCCTTGGCCTTGCTGGTCGGCGGTAAAGTCTTTGGCTTGATGAAAAAATCCCTGGGCGCCGGCGAATGGCTGCGCCGTGGCCTGGGTGCGCTGATGCTGGCCGGTGTGGCCGCCATCGCCTTGGGCCTGGACACGGGCGTGTTGTCGCGCTTGTCGACCGCCTCAACCGGTGGCCTTGAACAAAGCCTGGTCGACACACTGAGCGCCAAACCTGCACAGAAGAGCGGGGCGATGATGGCCGGTGGCGCCATGATGGCGGCGGCCAACCACAGCGACACACTGCCTATCGAAGGCACGCTGCCGCCGCTGGAGGGCGCGGTGCAATGGCTCAACAGCCCGCCGCTGACCGCCGAAGCACTCAAGGGCAAAGTGGTGCTGGTGGATTTCTGGACCTACTCCTGCATCAACTGCCTGCGCACCTTGCCTTACGTCAAAGCCTGGGCCGAGAAATACAAAGACCAGGGCTTGGTAGTGATCGGCGTACACGCCCCGGAGTTTGCCTTTGAACGCGACGTGAACAACGTCACCAAGGCCATGAAAGACCTGGGCATCACCTACCCGGTGGCGATCGACAACAACTACAAGATCTGGCGCGCCTTCAACAACCAATACTGGCCGGCGCATTACTTTGCCGATGCCAAGGGCCAGATTCGTTATCACCACTTCGGTGAAGGCGACTACGCCGAGTCGGAGCGGGTGATTCAGCAACTGCTGCGTGAGGCCGGCGCGACCACCGTCGCCGGTGGTTTGATCGAGGCCGATGCCAAGGGTGTGCAGCAAGCGCCGGACATGAACGAGGTGCAATCGCCGGAAACCTACCTGGGCTTCCAGCGTGCAGAAAACTTCGTCACCACCGGCACGTTGGGCACCGACAAAGTGGTGAATTACCCGGCGGCCGGCCACCTGGCCCTGAACAACTGGACCCTGGAAGGCCCATGGAATGTCGGCGGTCAGCAAGCCACCCTCGACCAGGCCGGCGGGCGTGTGGTTTACCGCTTTCATGCCCGTGACCTGCACCTGGTGCTGGGGCCTGGCGCCGATGGCAAGCCGGTGCGCTTCAAGGTGACGATTGATGGCCAGGCGCCAGGCGATGCTCATGGCACCGATGTGGCGCCGGATGGCAGCGGTACCGTGACCGAGCAGCGTCTGTACCAACTGGTACGCCAGCCCGCCAGCGTTAAGGATCGCACCTTCAGCATCGAATTTCTCGACCCGCATGTGTCGGCGTATGCCTTCACCTTCGGTTGAAGTGAAAACCTGATCCATGTGGGAGCTGGCTTGTCGGGTCGCCGCATCGCTGCGATAGCGGTGTACCTGCCGACGATGATGTTGGATCTGCCGGTGCCATCGCAGGCAAGCCAGCTCCCACACTTGACCGCGTACTGGAGTGAGTTCTATGAAGCTTCTCAAGATTTTACCCGCACTGGCCTTCGCCGCTTTCGTCGGCCAAAGCTCGGCGTTCTCCTTCGGTGGTGCCGACGACGCGGTGATGATCGCACCACCGGCCATGGACCTGCCCGCCGAGCCCGGCAACCTGCAAACCGCGGTGTTCGCCGGGGGGTGCTTCTGGGGTGTCCAAGGTGTGTTCCAGCATGTGCGAGGCGTGAAAAACGCCGTATCCGGCTATGACGGCGGCGCTGCAAACACGGCCCAGTACGAGTCGGTCAGCGACGGCGATACCGGCCACGCCGAATCGGTGTCGGTGACTTACGACCCGAGCAAAGTCAGCTACGGCAAGCTGTTGCAGATCTACTTCTCGGTGGCCCACAACCCCACTGAACTGAACCGCCAGGGCCCGGACAGCGGCACCCAGTACCGTTCGGAAATCTTTGCGCAAAATGCCGAACAGCAAAAAGTCGCACAGGCCTATATCGCCCAGTTGGACGCCGCCAAAGCGTTCGACAAGCCGATCGTGACCAAGGTCGAGATGGGCAAGACGTTCTACCCGGCGGAGTCCTATCACCAGGATTTTCTGACCGAGAACCCGTCTTACCCGTACATCGTGATCAATGATTTGCCCAAGGTGGCGCAGCTCAAAAAATTGTTCCCTGACCAGTACCGCGCAGAGCCGGTGTTAGTCAAAAACCAATAACCACCCGGACTGATCGTTCCCACGCTCTGCGTGGGAATGCAGCCCAGGACGCTCCGCGTCCCAAGACGTGACGCAGAGCGTCACAAGAGGCATTCCCACGCGGAGCGTGGGAACGATCGTCTTCAGGATTTGGCCTTGGCCAGGTACGGCGCCAGCCGGCGGCCCATTTCCTCACCCAGCGCCTGCAACCCACTCAACGGGCGCACCATCACTTCAAACTCGACGATCTGCCCCTGTTCATTGAAGCGAATCATATCGATACCCTTGAGCTGTTTTTCACCCACGCGCGCGCTGAACTCCAGCACCACGTTAAGCCCATCGGCACTCGCCAGTTCACGGTGATAGGCGAAGTCTTCGAACACCTTGATCACCGTGTTGAGGATCATCGACACCACCGGCGCGCCGGGGTAGGGCGTGTGGGCCATGGGCGAGCGGAACACCGCGTCAGGTGCGAGCAGTTCGGGCAGGGCGTTGAGGTCGCGTGCGGCCAGCATGGCGTGCCAGCGTTGCAGGGTGTGGGCGGCGGCGGGGTTAAGGTGGAGTTCGGACATGGGCTGTACCTGTTCTTATGTTGGGAAGGTCGTTCACCTGCCCAACATAAGAGCGGCACTCAAGCAGGGTCAATCACCCGAATTGACAGATAAGTAACCCGAATGCACTCACACCACTTCCAGGTACGAGCTGTGAATTGCCCGCGCCAGTTCGCGCACCGTGTCGATAAAGTCCGTGAGCCGGCTGTGCAAGCCGTCCTCCAGGATTTCATCGATGCCGGTATAACGCAGCCGCGCTTCGAACTCGGCCGCCAGGCGTTGAGCCTCGCGCCCGTAACTGCCGGGCAGGTCGGCGAGGATATGGCTCAACTCCTCGATGCACGCGTGCAGTGAGCGCGGTACATCACTGCGCAACAGCAGCAACTCCGAGACCGAGCGCGCATTCAGCGCATTCGGGTACAGCTCGGTGTAAGCCTCAAATGACGACAACGCACGGAGCAGGGCGCTCCACTGGTAATAGCCGCGTGCCGAAAGGTCGCTGACCTCTTCGGATTCTTCGCCGAACATTTCATAACGCGCGTCCAGCAGACGCAACGTGTTGTCCGCACGCTCGACAAAAGTGCCCAGGCGAATAAACCGGTAGGCGTCATTGCGCATGATGGTGCCGGAGGTGGCCCCGCGAAACAGGTGCGAGCGCTGTTTGACCCAGTCACAAAAGTGGCTGATGCCATGGCGCGCCAGGCCGCCGGCGGCGATGCTGCGCATTTCCAGCCAGGTGGCGTTGAGGTTTTCCCACATGTCGGCGGTAATGCGCCCGCGCACGGCGTGGGCATTGCCACGGGCGGCGCGCAGGCAGTTGTAGATGCTGGCCGGGTTTTCTTCGTCGAGGGCGAAGAAGTGCAGCATGCGTTCGGCGTCCAGTTGTTTATGGCGTTCGAGGTAGCTGTCCAGTGTGCCGCTGCTGAGCAGCGACATGGCCAATTCATCCAGCCCGTCACTGCGCCCGGCCTGGGGCATCAACGACAGCGAATAACTGACTTCCAGCATGCGCGCCAGGTTCTCGGCACGTTCCAGGTAACGGGACATCCAGTACAGATCTGCGGCGGTTCTACTCAACATACTCAGCCCTCCACCACCCAGGTGTCCTTGGTTCCGCCGCCTTGCGACGAGTTGACGATCAACGAGCCTTCCTTCAACGCTACACGGGTCAGCCCGCCAGGCACCAGGCGGGTTTCCTTGCCCGAGAGCACAAACGGGCGCAGGTCGATGTGCCGTGGCGCGATGCCGTTTTCGACGAAGGTGGGGCAGGTGGACAGGCTCAGCGTCGGCTGGGCGATGTAGGCGTGAGGGCGCGCCTTGATGCGTTGGCGGAAGTCCTCGATTTCGGCAGCCGTTGAAGCCGGGCCAACCAGCATGCCGTAGCCGCCGGAGCCTTGGGTTTCCTTGACCACCAGTTCCGGCAAATGCGCCAGCACATGGGACAGTTCATCCGGTTTGCGGCACTGGAAGGTCGGTACGTTTTGCAGCACCGGCTCTTCGTCCAGATAGAAGCGGATCATTTCCGGCACGTAAGGGTAGATGGACTTGTCATCGGCCACGCCGGTGCCGATGGCGTTGGCCAGCACCACATTGCCGGCGCAGTAAGCGGCGACCAGGCCGGGCACGCCAAGCATGGAGTCCGGGTTGAAGGCATGGGGGTCAAGGAATGCGTCGTCGATACGCCGGTAGATCACGTCCACTGGTTTAGGACCGTCGGTGGTGCGCATGAACACTTTCAGGTCGTGCACGAACAGATCGGCGCCTTCCACCAGCTCCACGCCCATTTCCCGGGCCAGGAACGCATGCTCGAAGAACGCGCTGTTAAAACGCCCCGGCGTCAGCACCACCACATTGGGGTTGTCGAGCCGGCTCGAGCTTTTCAGGGTCTTGAGCAGCAGGTTGGGGTAGTGGTCCACCGGCGCGATGCGCTGCTTGGCGAACACTTCCGGGAACAGGCGCATCATCATCTTGCGGTCTTCGAGCATGTAGCTCACGCCGCTGGGGGTGCGCAGGTTGTCTTCAAGCACGTAGTAGGTGCCGTCGCCGTCGCGTACCAGGTCCACGCCGGAAATATGTGAGTAGATGTCACGGTGCAGGTCCAGCCCGACCATCGCCTTTTGATAACCCTCGTTGCCCAGCACCTGGTCCGCCGGGATGATCCCGGCCTTGATGATGCGCTGGTCGTGATAGATATCGGCAAGGAACATGTTCAACGCATTGACGCGCTGGATGCAGCCGCGTTCGATCATGGCCCATTCACTGGCGGGGATGCTGCGCGGGATGATATCGAAGGGGATCAAGCGCTCGGTGTCTTGTTCATCGCCGTAGAGGGTGAAGGTGATCCCGGCGCGGTGGAAGAGCAAATCGGCTTCGCGACGCCGTTGGGCCAACAGTTCCGGCGGCGTATTGGCCAGCCAGCGGGAGAAGTCCTGATAGTGCGCACGGCAGGCGCCGTTTGCGTCATTCATTTCATCAAAGAAAGATCGAGCCATTCCAGTACCTTGTCAGTGCCCAGGGTTGCCTTGGGTGGCACTGCCGCTTAAAAAAACGCATATTTTTATGAGCCTGTGGCTGAGGGTGCCAACGGGCCTGGTCCTTACTTTCTTATGGGGTCGGCTCTGGGTCGGGGGGTAACGAATGCTCCTGTATCCGGGCAGATGAATGCATTAAGCAATGCTTGTGCCGGAACGGTGTTCAAGGCAGTGATTCACTTGTGGCGAGCGAGCTTGCTCGCGCTGGAGTGCGCAGCGCTCCCGCTTTTATTGGGGCCGCTACGCAGCCCAACGCGAGCAAGCTCGCTCGCCACAAAAGCGTGGTGCCACTAAAAGCCGCTCACTACAAGGGTGCAGCGAATGCGCCAAATTGGTGCATGAACAAACTTGAACTTCATCCAGCCCCGATTCTTCTAACAAGGCTCGTCACCTTGTGGAGCACCGCCGTGCCCAGAATCATCTCTCCCAACACACCGGCAGCCGCCCTGGACGATCACAACGAGCACAATGCCAAGATTTTCGGCTCACCCAAAGACCGCCTCGATTTCTATCGCCGCGAGATCCAGTACGAAACCACCATTCTGGCCAACCGTACCGACGCCTATCTCTCGGCACAGTCGTTCCTGGTGATCGCCTTTGTCTCCGGCATGGGTAACCTGAACCCGGAGTGGGGCAAGTTTTTTACCTTGGTTGTGCCCGCGTTTCTGGCCTTCCTCGGCATTCTTAGCTCATTGAATGCCTGGCCAGGTATTCGCGCCGCCTACGAAATTATCGACCACTGGCACTACAAGCAGAGCGAGCTGCTGCGCAGTGAGCCGGTGATGGGCATGGCCTACGATGATTCGCCGCTGTTCTGCGAGACCGAATCGTCACACAAGGGCTATCGCAAGTCGCTGCTGTTCTCCATGCGTGCACCGTGGCTGTTTATGGTGTTCTGGGTGCTGCTGGGTGCCTACGCGTTTTATATCCAGGTGGATAACCCGGTCTCTTAAGCAATTTGAACTTCGTGGTGCTGCGCACACCCTTAACTCTACGCAGGCTGCGTTTTACTCAAGAGGTGACCTATGAACACCAGCAAGGACCCCCAAACCGGCAACCGTAACGACCCGGCCATCGATGGCGGCGAGCCGGCGCCCGGCACCGCTGCCGATGCGCCAAAAGACCCGAAACCTGCCAGCGACCCCAAAGCCCGGGAAAACGACTACAGTCCAGACTTCAAGCCCACGCGCGAGCCCAAGCCTGAAACCGATGCCGATATCGACACCCAAGGTGGTTAGAGGAGAAGGTCATGTCCCAGGAACTCGATGACGATGAAGAACTCAATGACCCGGGCAATGAAGACCCAGGTTCATTGATGGATGATGCAGAAGTACCGTTCAACGACCTCGATGATGCAGCGGATGTAGGCAACACCGAAAGTCAGGATTGAGCGTTCGCCTTGGCTCGTCGTTCATACCACGCCAGCTTTGGCTGAGTGCTCAGGTCATGAACGACGGCCCAGCAACTCGGTGCAGGCTGGATCAACGGGTTTCGATCAGGTATTGATCCAGGAATGGTCAGCCCCAATTTTCACGTTGAATTTGTAGCGAAGCGGAAAGTAATGCTCCTTGGCCCTCTTGATCTGTAAGGGCTCTGTTATCGGCACCACCATGCCCTGACGCGCATAGGCCTCACTCACTGTGTTTTCAATGCTGACGACTGGACCGTGCGGCACGAGTTTGACACCGTCCCACTTTGCTTCTCTAGCGAGGCCATCGAAACCTAAGTCGTACATATCGGGTCTTTTGGTTTTAAGCGTGTCATTAAACATATCCGGGCCTACGGTATTAAAAATTTTTTCCTCATACTCTTTGAATTCCTGGGTGAATTGAACGTTGCCATCGGGACCGCGACTGACGGTCGGTCGATTGTTCGCAAAATAGGATTTGTTAGCCGCAAACCGCTTGTTCATCTCCTTGATCATCTCTCCAAGTACAGGGTTGCCGGGTCGAGTAGCAAAGTTACTGGTGTTATAGAACGTTTTGTAATTGGTTACGTAATTCGTCATTGCTGCGCCGAGCAGCACATCGTCGGCGCCTGCTGCTACATCGACGGCCCCGACGTTGCTTTGGATAAGATCATCGGTGTCCAGGTAAAAACCACCGTGTTTATTCATTATCGGGTAGCGGGCTACATCCGAAGCTGCCGCCAGATTCTTCCCTTGCCCTTGTCGGAAGTAGTTGTACATTTCGCCGGTCTTCAACTGCTTGAATGCGGCATCTTCATTAAGATTGAGCACCGTCACGCCGGGAATTTTCTCCTTCAGCTTGCTTTCTATTTGTTTGAACACAGCGGGGCTGTCGGCGTCCACGTGCAGGACTGTTTTATAGCCTGAAGCTCGGGTGGCGTTTTTTGTCATGTTGTCGACCAAGAGGGTGGGAATCTCCTGGCCCGCCCAGAAATAGTTCAACGTTTTGGGCACGGGAGCCAGTTGTTTGGGGATTCTGGGAATCGACGAAATATCCACAAAGTTATAGTGATGGGCGCTGGCTTTTTTAGCCTTTTTGGACGCTTCAAGTGTTCCCCGTTGCCAGTGGCCTTTGGTAGTTCGCCAGTAATACTGCTGGCCTTGCTCGTGGGTGCCTCTCCATGCGCCGGCCGTGCTGTCGAACGCAACTTCCTGATCGACGTTTTTGTAAGTAATCCTGAATGGATTGCCTGAGGTTTCCACGCGTTTAATATCGTCCATCGGCACTACGTAGGTTCCATCTCCCAGCCTGAAAGGCGTCGGTGTGCCACCTGCGCCGGCCAGCAAACGTTCGGATCGGGATAAAGGTGCCCACCCTGTAGGGCCAAGATCCTTGACGGGTATATCGGGGCTCGTGCCGTTCGGATGGCGGATGACGCGCCGGCCGTCTTTGACTTGGGACTCAAAGAGCCTGCCATCAACCTTCACATATTCGCGTTTACTGCGGCCCACCAACACGTTGTTCTGCAACCCCGTGGTCGATAACTCGTCTGCGGCGATGTAGCGGGCTTCATAACTGTGCAGATCATCCAGTGAGCGTACTTCTCCATTGGCAGCAACGCGGTTAGGTTTAAAGTCTCTCAAGGGCAGGCCCATGGCGCGTTGCTTCAATGCATCGTATTCATGCCAATTACCCAGAAACATCACAGCCTGGCGCTCGACTGTTTCTTGGCCCACCTGGATTGTCCCGGTTGCTGCCAGGCCGTGTTGCTTGCTGATGTTCTGGATTGCGTCGTCACTGGAGATTGCTCGCAAACTATTCGAGTCGCCCGGTTTTGGCACGTCTGGGACGAAGTTCTCCAGCGGCTTGCCGTAGGCCTGCTTCGTGCGCGGATCCAAGGCGTACCACTTATGGGTTGCCTCATCGAACTTAGCCAGGGCTTTTGTGTTGCGAGCGCTGTTGGCGGCACTGAATGCGCCTTCAGCGATATCGGCCCTTTTGGCCACCTCCAACAGGTTGACATGGCGGTACGAACGGCGCAGATCATTGACACCTTTATAGGCTTTGCCGGCTACAAACTTTACGCCCCTTATCGCACTACGCGCGAGGTCATCAATACCGCCCAACGGATTGAGCGCGCCCACTGCTGCCCGCCCGACAATCTTGAACCCCAGGGCAGCTTTTGACAGCACGGAAGCACCGACAAATGAAGCTCTCGCGGCCTTGGCTGCGGAGCCGACGCCGACCACGAAACCAAAAATGTCGAACGCCAAGTCGAGAACACCGTCGGCAGTCTTGCCCTCGTTGAAATTTTTAATGGCCGACCTGAACGGAATAAAGCCCAGCAAGACCTCGCGAATGGCTTCGGTGGTGCTGTGTTCCGTCTGAAAGGTCGTTGTTCCCCTGGAATATGCGCCCAACTCAGGCAGCTTCATATCCTCAATCAATGCATCGGCCAGGTATTGGGTTCTGGCACTGGCAACGCTATCAGGTATACCCGTGGCGCCTTTGCGTTCGTCTGTTATTCCCGCGGGGTACTCACCCCTGGGCGTTATCTGGTCTGCTATATAACGTGGGCCGGTAGACGCAAGGCTGGCGGGCGGGAGTGATGCATAAAACAGGCTCGGCTGCGGGGTGATAGTGCCCTCCAGCCGGTTGATTGCGTACTGCCTGGTCTGAGGTTTACCGTTGACGGTACGCAGGGTCTCGACCAGTAACACGCCTGTTTCAACACGCTTGTCATAACTGGAGCCTTGAATGCGGTCGTAGCGAATTTCTTTGTGTACGACGATTTCGCCGAACGCCAGATTTTGCCGGTCTTCCAGTTGCAATTTCGAAATCATGACCTTGAACTGCGCCGACGTGGCCTTTTTGACGGCGTCAGAGAACGTGCGAAAGTCCTCATTGAACTGCTTGATGGGATCCGGCAGGGTTTTGAGGATTGGCAGCAGATCGCCGATATTGATTTCGTCTGATGATGAAACCCATACCGCAGGCTTTCTGTTGTCGGAATCTGGTGGTGGGGATCTAAGCGCCCTGCGATCAATGAGCAGGTCCAACAGTGAGTAGGGGCCGGGGTATACGTTGGTAGAGGGCTGCGACGTAATGCACTTTTTCTCAAACAGCGCTGGGTCCATCCCGGGGCATGCTTTTTTCAAAAGCTCGACCGCAATGGCTTTGGTGGTCGGCGTCTCGAGGAGCGGCAGTGAGGCGGCTTCGCTCATTTCGCTGATATGCCGGTTGAACGCCTCACGCACCTCGGACAGGGCTGTCTGCGTGGTCGGATAGCCCATGCCGTTGGGAACGCCCCAGGCTTTGATCGCCTCGTTCTGGGCGGCATATTCGATCTGGCGTTCCTCGTTCGAGATCGGTGCAATATTGGCCGCGAGCATGATTTGCGCGTAGTCCATGTTGGCTGTCGCGCCTGGCGCTTTCGCTTCCACGCGCGCTACCGCCGTGGTGAAGCTGACCCAGCTGTGCGAACCCATCGTCACTTCCTGCGGGATACCCTTGACCAGAAACTGCGGTGCGCGACTGGCGAGCATGAGGTGGGCCTGCACGGATGCTGTTTGCGCGCTGGAAGCGAGGCCGTTGGCAAGCAGATGCTCCTCCAGCTCCTTGACCACCCTCGAAGCCGATTTATGGCTGTTGTGGGCTGAAACCAGGGGGTAGCCCTCAATACGTGTTTCACCGTGGGCTTGGTCGTATTTCCCCACGCCCAAGGCCGCCAGCAGCCAGTCGGTGACACTGCCTTTGACTGAGCGAGCCTCGAATGTGGCTTCAATTGCCTTGCCCAGTGCGGTGCCTCTGTCTGAACTTATCAAGCTGCTGATCAACTGCCGCGGATTCAGCTGTTCCTGCGCGGAGATCGATCTGCCGTTGAGCAGATAATCCAGGACATGCTTGAAGGGTTTTAATCTGACGTCGCCGAATTTTCCTTCGGTAATTCCCGTCTTCAGTTGTGTCTGGTTGTCACGTGCAAGTGGTTCGGGCCATGTCAGCGCGCCGCCCAAGTCGCCATGGGGGGCGGCCTTGGGGGGCGTCGTGAGGAGCGCGCTGGAGAGGTTTTCCAGTTGCTCGGGGTTGGTGGGGACGTCAATGCCATGCTCCGTCAGAAATTGAAGCAGGCTGGTTTCGTTGGCGGCGCCAGTGCCCGTTGGCCGGTAGGTGCTGTCTGCAGACAGTGGCAGCGGCTGTCCCAGTTCGGGCTGGAGTTCCTCGAATTTTTTACTGCCATCCTCCAGGGCCATCGCCAGGCGTTGCAGTGCAGCACCCGCCCGGTGCCAGTTGTGGATATCACCCAGTGCCGCTTTCTGTTCCTGTAGTGTTTCTTCGCTGCGCGACTGGATCTTGTCCGCAAAGCGGCCTGGATCGAGGGTTTTGAAGTTACCCGTCTGGTGGCTGATTTCGTCCGCTCGCTTGAGCATGCCAGACAGCGTCAGGTTCTGTGGCTCCTGATAAAATCGACCGACGAGCTTCCAGGGTACAGGTACGTCCGGGCTATTGACGGGAGGCGCAAAAGGAAATTCGCCATCTATGACGCTCGCGGCCCGCAGGATAGGCCCGCTCAGGGCAGCCCACTGGCTGTCGTCCTGGCCCAGCGTGTGTAATGTGCTTAGCGGGTCAAGAAAGCGCTCACGGTAAAAGGAAATCTGACCTGATTTTGGATCGATTTTTATCGAGGTGGTATCAACCCCCAAGGCCTTGATCCACTGCTGAACATCGGGCAATTGGAAGGCATCATGCAAGTGCCTCCACCATTGGCCAAAGGTGGAGTGGGGAGCAATGTGATCGAAGTCTTCAACATGAGTGCGACGGCCAGCCAGGTTCAGGGCGATCGCGTATTGCATGGCCAGTTCGCTGTCTCCATTGGCCCGTGTGGCAGCCTGCTCTTCCTGCGGGGACGCGGTGTCACGTTTTGGCCTTGAAAGCGGCGGCAGTAGCGGCAACGTTGGAGCAGATGAAGGGCGTGCGATGATCTGATTGGAAACACTGTTCATAGTGGGCTGCCGTTGTGCGTGTGGGAATAGCGCCTCGACGTGGGAACTAACGAGGCATTTCCCTTACGTAACAGCCGCTTCGGTTTGATTCCCTGCTTCCACCGATTCAGTCGTAACCCTATATTTCGCCCCCTCCAGGCCAACCTGCCTGGCCCAGGTTCAATGTGTTTCCATTAACTGCGAACCGATGGTTTTCATCCGGATCATATCCATCAACTGGCGCAAACCCGGTTGCGACTGGCGGCGGCTCGGGTAGTACATGCACAGCGGTTCGCCCATGCAGGCCCAGTCCGGCATGACTTCCACCAGTCGGCCCTCGGCAAGCTGCTGCTGCACGCGGTCGGACAGGCAATAGGCAATCCCCACGCCTTGCAACGCAGCATTGACGATGGTTTCTGTGTCGGCCGCACTGAAGTGCCCGGGCACATCGATGCGTTGTTGGCGCGCACCGTTGCCCAGCTCCCATTTGTAGGTGGTCTTGTCGCCCAGGTACATGCGGATGCACGCGTGCTCCAGCAGGTCCTTGGGTACCTGAGGTGTACCGCGACGGGCGAGGTAGGCGGGGGAGGCGACCATGATCCAGCGCAGTGCGCCGGTCAGCGGCACCGCGACCATGTCCTGTGGCACGGTCGCACCGTAGCGGATACCCGCGTCGTAGCCTTCGGCAATGATGTCGAGCATGTGGTCTTCGACGATCAAGTCCAGGCGCAACTGCGGGTAGGCGTCGGTGAAGTCGCCGAGGATCGGCGCCAACAGCAGCACGGCTGCATCCCGTGGCACATTGATGCGCAAGCGGCCAATCGGCGCTTCGCGGTGCAGCTCCAGGGTATCGAGACCGTCCTGGATGACGGCAAAGCCCTGGGTGAGTTTTTCCGCCAGCAGGGTGCCGGCGTCAGTCGGTTCCACCGCGCGGCTGGTGCGGTACAGCAGCTTGACCCCCAGGCGCGTTTCGAGGTTGCGCATGGTGTGGCTCAGCGCCGAGGTGGTCACGCCCAGCTCATGGGCGGCATGGCGAAAACTGCGGCGCCGGATGATCGCCATGAACACATTCAGATCGGCCAATTCGGAACGATTAAAAGCCGCCATATCAAGCCTCTTTACTAGGAGTTCGGTTGCATGGGGCGTTGAGCCCTATTCAACATCGGATGATCTAGAGTAATTGTTTTCCTACGTATTTTTGCTCTTCGAGGAGTTTTTTATGCGCATCGAGACCCTCCGGATTGCCGGCATCGACAAGGCCGTCTCGCGGATTGCCCTCGGCACCTGGTCCATGGGGGGGCATTTGTGGGGCGGTGCGGACAACGAGCAGTCGATCAAGACCATTCGTCATGCATTGAACTGCGGCATCAACCTGATCGACACCGCGCCGGTGTATGGCCTTGGGCTGTCCGAAGAACTGATCGGCAAGGCCGTGCGCGGCATGCGCCACAGCGCGGTGATTGCCACCAAGGCCGGCCTGCAATGGGACGACGGCACCACCCGGCGCAATGCCACGGCGCGGCGCATCCGCAAAGAAGTCGAAGACTCTTTGGTGCGCCTGGACACCGACTATATCGACCTGTACCAGGTGCACTGGCCCGACCCGCTGGTGGCCCAGGAAGAAACCGCCGAAGAGCTCGAGCGCCTGCGCCGCGAGGGCAAGATCCTTGCCGTTGGCGTGAGCAACTATTCCTGTGCGCAAATGGACGACTTCAGTCGGCACACGGCGCTGGCCACCGTGCAGCCGCCCTACAACCTGTTCGAGCGCGCCATCGACAGCGACATCCTGCCCTATGCCCGCCAGCGCTCGCTGGTGCTGTTGGCCTATGGCCCGCTGTGCCGTGGCTTGCTGACCGGCAGCATGCACTCGGCCACCCGCTTTGCCGGGGATGATGTGCGCAAGCTTGATCCCAAATTCAAGGCGCCGCGTTTCGAGCAATACCTGGCGGCTGTGGCGGCGCTGGACAGCTATGCGCGCGAATGCCATGGCAAGTCGGTGCTGGCCCTGGCCATGCGCTGGGTGTTGGACCAAGGCCCGACCATTGCACTGTGGGGCGCGCGCCGCCCGGAACAATTGAAGGGTTTTGAAGAGGTGTTTGGCTGGCACCTGACCGCCGATGACCTGACACATATCGACCGTATTCTTGCCAGCACGATAAAAGATCCAATCGGGCCGGAATTTATGGCCCCCGCCAAACGTTAGCCTTAACGACAGGGATGTCGGCACACAAACACCATCCCTGTTCGTAGAGGTTTTTGCATGAAGCGCGGTACCGTATTCAAGAATGCTGGTGGTTTGCTTGCTGTGTTGGCTTTGCTGGGGGCCTGGCCAAAGCGATCCCCGACGCTTTCGTATCGGCGGCGCACGCTGGATGCCAATCACTGTGGCGGCTGCGCCCCCAGCTTGTCCCACATCTTCTTGCTGATCTTCTGCCGGTTGGCGTAACCGGCCCAGGGGTCATCCTTGAGCGTGCTCAAACGCTCATGCAGATTAGCCACCGTCCATTGCTGCGCACCGCGTAACCCTTTCAGTTCGTCCTTGCTCACCGGCACCGAGACCGGCAGGCCCGGGCGTGCCCGTACCGAATAGGCCGCCACCGTACTCGCGCCGCGGGCATTGCGCAGGTAGTCGATAAAGATCTTGCCAATGCGGTTTTTCGGGCCGCTGGTAGCGGTAAAGCGTTCAGGCAGTTGCTGTGCCATAAACTGTGCGATGGCCTTGGCAAAGGCCTTTACTGTCTCCCAGCCGTCCCGGCGCGCCAGCGGGATGACCACGTGCAGGCCTTTGCCACCGCTGGTTTTGACGAACGCCTCAAGGCCCAACTCATCCAGTACCGACAGGGTCAATTGCGCGGCCTCCAGCATGCTTTTCCAGGGCAGCGCCGGGTCCGGGTCGAGATCGAGCACAAACCGGTCCGGGGTTTCGATTTTGTCGGCAGTCGCGCCCCAGGTGTGCAGCTCAATGGTGCCCATCTGCACGGCGCCGAGCAGGGCTTTGGTGGTGTCGATTTCCATCAGCCGTGCATGGCCAGGGTCGAGGTTCTGGTCCAGTTGTTTGATATGGGGAATGGCCAGGCGCTCTGCATGTTTTTGGAAGAATTGCTCGCCTTCGATGCCATCCGGCGCGCGCAGTAGCGAGACCGGCCGATGGCGCAGAAACGGCAGGAGCCATTCGCTGATGCTGGCGTAAAAGTCTGCCAACTGCTGCTTTTGCGTGCCACTTCGTGGATCGATCACGCGATCGGGGTGCGTGATGTTCACGCCGTTGCCGGCTTTTTTCGGCACTGAGGCCTGCTTGAGAGATTTGGCCGCGCGCGGTTGCTCATGGATGATCTGCGCCACAGGCTTGTCGCTGCGCATCGCTACGAATGAGGCTTGGCGTACCACGCCTTCGCGGGTCCATTCGGCGAAATTGACTTCGCCGACCAGCTCGGGCTCCACCCAGTGCACGCCGCGTGCCTGGCTGCTGGTCAGCGGGTTTTGCAGTGGCGAAGTTTTGCGCGCCAAAGGCGTGAGCTGGGCGTAAATCGCTTTGAGCGCGTGCTGATCAAACCCGGTGCCGACACGCCCGGCATACACCAAGCCGTTGTCGTCATTGACCGCCAGCAGCAACGCGCCGAAGCCGGTGCGCGAACCTTGCGGGCGGGTGTAACCGACAATCACAAACTCCTGACGCAGGCGGCATTTGAGTTTGATCCAGTCGGCACTGCGGCTGGACACATACGGGCTGCCGACGCGCTTGCCGATCACGCCTTCGAGCGCCAGGTCGCAGGCGCTTTCGAAGATGTCGCGTTGGTTGGCGGCGAAGGTTTCGGAAAACCGCAGCAATTTGCTGCGGCTGCCCGACAGCGCGGATTTAAGCGCAGCACGGCGCTGTTCCACGGGCGCTTCACGCAGGTCTTTTCCGTGTAAAAAAGGTGCATCGAACAGGTAGTAAACGATGTCCAGGCTGCGGCCGATATCGAACGCATTTTGCAACGCCTGGAAGTCCGGTAAACCGTCGGCGTTAAGGCTGACCACTTCGCCATCCAGCCAGCTGTCCTTGAGCTTGAGGGCTTGGAGGGCCTTGACCTGGCGCGGCAAACGCTCGGTCCAGTCATGACCGTTGCGGGTGAACAGGCGCACATCGCCGTCGCGGATACGCGCCAGCATGCGGTAGCCGTCGAATTTGATCTCGTATTGCCAATCGCCGGGCGGGGCGCGGTCGACCAGGGTGGCCAGTTGTGGCGCGAATTGATCGGGCAGGGCGGTCTTGGCTTTCTGGCGCTTTGCACGCGGTGCAGGCGCGGGCTTGCCCACGGTGGCATCGCTGAGCACGCTTTTGGGCTGGGCCTTTACGATGTCGTAGTCTGCGGCCGGGCGGGCTTGCTGATCCTTTTCCTTGATCAGCAACCACTGCTCCTTGTCGCCGCTGCCCTTGAGGCGGGTGCGTACCAGCGCCCAATCGCCGGAGAGTTTTTCACCGACCAGGGTGAATTTGAGTTTGCCGGCTGCATACGCCTTGTGCGGATCGTCGTGAGGCTGCCAGACCCCCCGATCCCACACGATCACATCGCCGGCGCCATACTGCCCGGCGGCGATATTGCCTTCGAAGTTGCCGTAACTCAGCGGGTGGTCCTCAACGTGGACCGCCAGGCGTTTCTGGCTGGGGTCCAGGCTTGGGCCTTTGGGCACGGCCCAGCTTTTGAGTACACCATCGAGTTCCAGGCGAAAGTCATAGTGCAGGCTGCGCGCGTCGTGTTTTTGAATCACGAATGACAATGCCGAGGCTTTGGATTTGCTGGCAGGTGCATCACCTGCGGGCTCTGCGGTGATCTCGAAGTCGCGTTTGCGCGTGTATTCGCTCAGGGGCTTGGCCATGGCGTTCTCCTGCTGATGGCGGGCTCAAGAGGCCTTTTTGCTGGTTTTTTTTGCGGTCGGTTTTTTTGCTGCGGGCTTTTTCGCGGCGGGCTTGCCGGCGAGGCTGCGCTTGAGCAGTTCGGTCAGATCGATTACATCGGCAGATTTGCGTTCTTCGCTGCCGGGCTGGCTTTCGACGTCTTCTATTTTGCCGGCCTTGGCCTTCTTCGCCACCAGCGCCATGATCTTTTCCTGGAAGCTGTCGCGGTATTCGTCCGGCTGCCAGTCGGCGCTCATGTCTTCGACCAGGCGCTTGGCCATGTCCAATTCGCCCTTGGCCAGGCTCGGTTTGGTGACGTCACTGCCCAGTTCCAGTTCGTCGAGGCTGCGCACTTCGGCGGGCCAGCGCAGCATCACCAATACCAGCGCTGATTCCAGCGGCATCAGCGCTGCCAGGTGCTGTTTGGTGTGCAGCACCACATTGGCCAGGGCGACCTTGGCGGTTTTTTTCAGGGTCTCACGCAGCAGCGCGTAAACTTTGCCGCCGCGTTTGTCCGGGGCCAGGAAGTAGGGCGTGTCGATGTTTTGCAGCGGGATCTGGTCGGCGGCAACAAAGGCAATGATTTCGATGGTCTGGGTCGACTTGGGGTGGGCCGAGCGAATCTCGTCTTCGCTGAGCACCACATAGCGGCCTTTCTCAAAGGCCACGCCCTTGACGATATTGTCTTGGGTGACTTCCTTGCCAGTCGTCTTGTTGATGCGCTTGTAGCCCACCGGGTCCATGCTGCGTTTGTCCAGCCAGTCAAAGTCAACGCCCTGGGAGGACGTGGCCGAGACCAGCGAGACCGGGATATGGACCAAGCCGAAACTGATGGCGCCTTTCCAGATTGCCCTTGGCATGGCTGCGGTTCCTTGAGAAGAGTCGGTGTTCTGGTGACTCGCAGGCTGGCGCAAAAGTTTCGGCGGACGGATGCGCGGACAGATCGTGTTACATCTGATGAGAAACTATTTAATGTCGAAAGCCGAACCCAAGGCGTAGCGTGTTATCGAAAGCACGTACTACTCGCCCCAATGAGGCTTTGTCATGAACAGCTGTGTGCGTTACCTCGCCGTAGTCGCGCTGGGCCTGGCCCTCGCGCCATTGGCCCAGGCGCAGAACCTGCCCGGCAGCTACAACACCAATAACAGCCCAATCCATCGGGCTAACCCCAACAGCATGCAGGGCACCCAGCCCAATGCGCCGGCCGCCACCCGCGGGGTTCAACCCGCGCCGACCGGCCCTGCACCGACCGTGGAAAACGGCGGTATCGGCAATCGTTACCCGACGCGTAACGCGGCCCCAAGCCGTCCTGCCACTGCACCCAAAGCGCCCACTTACGATGCCAACGGCAATCGCCGGTAAGGACTCTGTCTTATGTTTCTACGCAAAACCCTGTTAGCCGCTATCTGCGCAACTCTGCTGCCCGTGACGGCCGTCATGGCGGCGGATGCCCAGCAGTTCCCCAGTGAGCAAGGCAGCATCACTGCCACCCCCATTGCCAAAGGCCTCGATCACCCGTGGGCCGTGGCGTTTCTGCCGGACAAACAAGGCTTCCTGGTGACCGAGCGCCCCGGCCACCTGCGCTTTGTCAGCCCGGACGGCAAGCTCTCTGCGCCGCTGACCGGCGTGCCGCAGGTGTGGGCCAAAGGGCAGGGCGGTTTGCTCGACGTGGTGCTGTCGCCAGACTTCAAGCAGGACCGCCTGGTCTACCTGTCGTATGCCGAAGGCGGCGGCGAGGGTGGCAAGGCCGGCACTGCCGTGGGGCGTGGGCGTTTGGCCGATGATTTGAGCGGGCTCAAAGACTTCAAAGTGATATTGCGCCAGGAGCCCAAACTGTCGACCGGCAATCACTTCGGCTCGCGACTGGCGTTCGACCGGGACGGCTACCTGTTTGTGACCCTGGGCGAGAACAATGACCGGCCGACGGCCCAGGACCTGGACAAGTTGCAAGGCAAAGTCGTGCGCATTTACCCGGATGGCCGTGTGCCGGACGACAACCCCTTTGTGGGCCAGCAGGGCGTGCGCCCGGAGATCTGGTCCTACGGCCAGCGTAACCCGCAGGGGTTGGCGTTGAACCCCTGGAGCGGCACGATCTGGGAAAACGAACATGGCCCGCGCGGTGGCGATGAAATAAACATCATCGAGCGCGGCAAAAACTATGGCTGGCCCCTGGCAACCCACGGCATCAATTATTCGCTGACGCCGATTCCGGAAGCCAAGGGCAAGGCTGTGGAGGGCACTGTGGAACCCCACCACGTCTGGGAAAAATCACCCGGCATCAGTGGCATGGCGTTCTATGACGCCGAGCGTTTCAAAGCCTGGGACCACAACCTGTTTATCGGCGCGTTGGCCAGCCAGGAGTTGATTCGCCTGCAGTTCGATGGCGACAAGGTGATCCACGAGGAGCGCCTGCTGGGCGGGTTGAAGGCACGGATTCGCGATGTGCGTCAGGGGCCGGACGGCTTCCTGTATGTGCTGACCGATGAGGACAAGGGCGTACTGTATCGCGTCGGCTTGAATCAGGACTGACAGAGGCTGATGGTCCAATGTGGGAGCTGGCTTGAAGGCCGCCAATTTTTCCTGTGGCGAGCAGGCTTGTCCTGCGTTGGGCTGCGAAGCAGCCCCTAACCCGGACGCCGAGTTTTTTCAGGAAAATTGCAGTGCCTTCACTCGGGCCGCTTCGCAGCCCAACGCAGGACAAGCCTGCTCGCCACAATAACCGGTTGTGTAGATACCTATGCGTGTGGCTTACAGGCCGAGGTCGGATAACCCCGGATGATCATCCGGGCGCCGGCCCAACGGCCAGTGGAACTTGCGCTCGGTTGCTTTGATCGGCAGATCGTTGATGCAGGCAAAACGGTTGGCCATCAGGCCGTTTTCGTCGAATTCCCAGTTTTCGTTGCCATAGGAACGGAACCAGTTGCCGGAGTCGTCATGCCACTCATAGGCATAGCGCACGGCGATACGGTTGTCGGTGAATGCCCACAACTCCTTGATCAGACGATAGTCCAGTTCCTTGGCCCATTTGCGCGTGAGAAAACCCTTGGCCTCTTCGCGGTTATGCGCGAATTCGGCACGGTTTCGCCACTGCGTGTCCAGGGTATACGCCAGCGACACGCGTTGCGGGTCGCGGGAGTTCCAGCCGTCTTCGGCCAGGCGCACTTTTTCAATGGCCGATTCACGCGTGAACGGTGGCAGCGGCGGACGTTGTTCTGCTGTCGATGACATGGGGCAGCTCCTATCAATACCAAGGTGTTGTCGAAAGTTGCTCAGCCTGTGCGTTCAAAGTCCTAATAACGTTCGCGCCATGCATTGCGCATTATCAGCTGCTGTTGAATCGCCCATGACCAGGGCAACGGTAATGGCGCCATCGATCAGAATCAGCAGGTGCGCTGCCTGCCGTTCGGGGTCGGGGGTGCCATGTGCTTTACACAGTTCGAGGGCGTACTCGAACAGTTTTTGTTTATGCGCCTTGGCCAGCAGGCGCACCGGGTCTTGCGCATCGCCGGTTTCGCCACTGGTGTTGATAAAGGCGCAGCCGCGAAAGTCTGCCGAGCCAAACCAGGCCTTGAGTGCGCTGAACAGCGCCAGCAGGCGCTCGCCGCTGCCTTCGCTGCGTTCCACTTCAGTGCGTAGCCACTGCATCCAGCGTGCGTCGCGGCGTTGCAGGGCGGCGATGACCAGCTCGTCTTTATTGGCAAAGTAACGGTAAATACTTTTGCGTGAGACGCCGGCGGTTTTCACCAGTAACTCCATGCCGGTGGCGGCGATGCCGTGCCGATAGATCAACTTCTGGGTGACGTCGAGGATAATGTCGCGGGTTTCGTTGCTGTTAATATCGTTCATGCAACAAACAGTAGAACGATCGTTCTTCATGGTCAATTAAATTTTTTCCATTGGCCACGACGAGACCTGAGCAGCCCCATGGTGTAAGCTCTGTGCCTCTTCGGATTCGACCCATTGCGAGCCTTATGCCGTCGTTCTTCAAACGCTCCCTGTTGCCCAAACTGCGTGGTTTCCCGCTGTCTCCCGATGCCATCGACGTGCTGTCCGGTGCCGCTGCGTACCGTCTGTGCCTGCTGGAAAAAATCGCCCAGGCCACACAACGCATCTACATCGTCGCGCTGTACTTGCAGCAGGACGAAGCGGGGCAGGAAATCTACGACGCCTTACACGCCGCCAAGGCGGCACGGCCCGAGTTGGATATCGTGGTGGTGGTTGACTGGTTGCGCGCCCAGCGCGGCCTGATCGGCGCCGGCAAGCAGCCGGGCAACAGCGCCTGGTACCAGGCCATGACCCACTCCCACGCCAGCGAAGTACCGGTGTACGGCGTGCCGGTGCAAACCCGCGAACTGTTCGGCGTGTTGCACCTCAAGGGCTTTGTGATCGATGACAGCGTGCTGTACAGCGGTGCCAGCCTGAACAATGTGTACTTGCACAAGTTCGACAAATACCGCTTTGACCGCTATCACCTGATCCACAGCAAGTCCTTGGCTGACTCGATGCAACACCTGGTGGAACACGGCCTGGTCGCGTCCAAAGCCGTGCATCGCCTGGACCTGCCGAACCTGCCGACCACCCGCAGCCTGCGCAATGACATCGGTGACTTGCGCAGCCGCTTGAAGCACGCGACCTACGACACCACCACAGGTTTGCTGCCCAATGGGCACTTGTCGGTCAGCCCGTTGCTGGGTGTGGGCAAGAACAATCCGTTGAACCGGGTGATCCTCGAACTCATTGCCAGTGCCCAGCATCAACTGACCATCTGCACGCCGTATTTCAACCTGCCGCTGCCGGTGACCCGCGAAATAAACCGCGCCCTGGCGCGTGGGGTGAAGGTCGACATTATCGTCGGCGACAAAACCGCCAACGATTTCTACATCCCGCCCAGCGAGCCGTTCAAGGTGATCTCGGCCTTGCCTTACCTGTATGAAATCAGCCTGCGCCGCTTCGCCAAACGCCATCAGCCGATGATCGACAGCGGCCAGTTGAACCTGCACTTATGGCGTGACGGCGACAACACTTATCACCTTAAGGGTATGTGGGTCGACCAGCGTTACACCTTGCTCACGGGCAACAACCTCAACCCACGGGCATTCCGCCTCGATCTGGAAAATGCCTTGCTGATCGATGATCCCAAGGGCGAGTGGCTGGCGCCGCGGCGCACAGAGCTCGCGCAGATCTTCCAGCACACCACGCGCATCGAGCGGTATCAGCAATTGCAGACCCTGGTGGAGTATCCGCCAGCAGTCGGCAAGTTTTTGCGCCGGGTCAGCCGGGTGCGGATTGAGCGGTTGCTTTACCGGATCTTGTAGGAAAGCGGACGCGTTACCGCAAACTCTCAGAAGGTCTTCGCCATCTTGAGAGTTTGCCTACACCCAGGTTCGTACATTTCTCTGTGGAACAGATCTAAGGGACGTGCACGCTGCCACTCGCTTGTGCGCACATACCTGCGCTCATTGAGTGGATCTCCCACCCGCAAGGGCTTGGTCGCCAGATGGTGGCCCACAACGGGCACATCCTTTCGGTGCCGGTTCAAGCGCTCAGGTTTTCACACTATTCCTCAGTCAATCGAGAAATTTCCTACTCTGCATCTCAAGAATTCTTAATATTTTCTTAACCGACTGTTTTTAGGGACGAGAACTCTCATCAACCCAACCGGTAGAGAGAATTTTTGAATGTCGACAAGCCTTTCCAAGGGTAGCGTTACAGTTGTCAGTCATCCCCACCTGTCTCAGATGCAGCTCCCCACGGGGCCTGCTGTAAAGCCTGCAACGCCTGACCCCGCTGTTTTGCCAATGATTGAAAACGGGCCGCCTGCAGGCGCACCCCGCCCGGTACGCGGACAGCTGACGCAATTCAAGTTTGAACCCGCATCGATACGCAAGACGCGCGAGGTTGCGTCTGAAAGTGACGCGCACGCCCCCGACGCTGAGCGCAAAACAGCGGTTTATCCCGCATTGGCGCAAGCAAAAAAAGCCGACAGCAGCCTGCAGAAAACCCTCACTCATCTGCTGACTACCCACAAACTGAACGCCGACCCGTTTCCTCCAGGTGCCTCGATAAGGCCCTTCATTGATGCCTACACTGAGGCGGTGAACGAGCCACAGGTGCAGGCCTGGCTCACATCCAAAGGCCTGGATCTATCAACTGCGCTTGTTTTCAGCGACAGGGTCGAAGGCACAGTGGTGGTTGACGGCAAAACAGTCGCGCGAACCTTCACGACCACCGACGGCTCCGGCTGGTGGGAGGTCAGCGCGAAAGTTTGTGCGGCGGTGAAGCAGTTGAAGCCGAGTGATATGGGTGTATTGCTGCCGGGCCAGCACACGGTCAAATTTCGCGATTTTAATGCGGTGCTCGAATTCTACGGTGTGGAATATCCGGCCCCTCAAATAGATGCAAAGGCGCTTGGGAAACGCCTGAAAAAACACGGCTGGCCGCCGATATCCGACCAGCATCGCGACCAGTGGCGCCGGCAGTATGAGCAGCTCATGCAGCACAACAGTGACATTGATGTGCGAACGCACCTCACCTCTCAGTTGCGAGGGTTGGTCAAGGACCGTGGGGAGGGTGATACGCCCACTCTGAGCGCGCAGTACGCCACCGTTTATCCTGAATCGACGCTGGCACACAAAAGTCATGCGCCCCGTGAACGTTTTGTTGAGTGGCTGGGCAGGCCGGCGTTCAAGGCTTTCATCGAGAGGTCCGGTCTGGGTGGTGCTGAGAGCGTTTACAGGATATCCAATGGAAGCCTTGAGATACGTGACTCGGCCAATCAATGGATCAGTGTTCAAGTCATTCTTGACCAAGAGATCTACAACGTTTCGATAGGTGGCAGCCCGGCCGAAAAAGCCGCTATCCACGCGCTCAATAACGACCTCCATCAACTGGTAGAGATGAGCAAGGCGACCGGGAATGCCCTGTACTCCCAGGCCGTTTATGACGTGCGGCAAGTACTGGCGTTTTCCGGGCTGGGAAGCCCCGAAACGGTTACGCAGATCAATTCGGCCATCAGTTGGCTGACCGCCAAGCTGCCACCCGCGCCAACGCAGGGTGACTATGCCCGTTTGTCACCTTATACATGGGCCCCTGGCGCGCTGTCGCCCGCTGACCTGAACGTGTTGAAGGCAGCGTCCAGCGGGCCTGGCTCGGTGTCCGAACTGTTCGCCAGCCATATGGCCCGGACAAATTTGCCCCGCGACCCTGACCTGCAACTGCAGCAGTTTTTCGACTCGCACGAGGCGATCATCAAGGCTCAGGCATTGGCGCAGCAGTTGAATATGGCTGAGGTTACCGGCGGCAAACAGCTGTCAAAGGCTACCCGCCATCAACTCCTGGCGGCCACCATCAAGGCCAGCGTCAATGCACAGATGCCTGGCAAGCCTGGGATGGTTGCGGGCTACGACATTTATCAGCCCAACAACCTTGGTCGTACCTTGGACGAAGTACGTGCTGACATTGAAGGCTTATTGAGAAAAAAGGGTGCCGACGTCAATACCGCGCCCTTGATCGCCCATATGTTGTTGGCACAGGCGGCCCCCGAGTTTCTGATCAAACCGGATCCTGGGTTATCGCCACAGGCACCTGAGGCGCTCAAGCTGTCTCCTGGCCAAGTCAGCGTGGGCTCGACCGCTTGGATGAGCCTGCGCCTGGGTTGCGCCATGGCGGAAAAACTCAGTGGGGCAGGCAGTTCGCGCGCATTGAACATCTCGGAGGCGCAAGCCCTTACCCGACTCGAACCCATGGGGCCGGAGCACGAGACGCTGATCAAATGCCTGGGGGCTGCGCCTCTGTTGGATTGGGCGGTGATGGCCGGTGTGTTTCCCAAAACCAGCGATGGGGCTTATTCCGCAGGGGATTATCGGGCGGCCGCGCAAGCGTTTGCTGACCGCCAGAGCAGTACTGTCGCGGCCTTCCAGAGCCTGACAAGTGAGCCACCTTCGCAGACGAGCCTATTGATTGATCAATTGGTTCTGTTGTTTCCCGAAATGACGCGGGATGAGATCGCCAAGATCAAGTTGACGCTGGTGACCGACAAACCGTATGACGCCAGAAACGAGGGCCACCTGGAAACACGTACCCCGTTGTTGACCGAGTTGATCCTTGCCGGAGAACCTGAGGAGGACCCTTTTTTCGTGGCTCAGCAGTGGGTGAATACGCGACTTTTTGGCGAGAAGAAATACGCATTCACGCACCCCACTATCTCCCAGGAAACCTTTGAAGAAAGAATCAAGAAGCTTCCACGTATCAAGCCGCTGGTAGCGCCGGCAGTGGACCAATACCTGGCCGACAGTCGTCGCGCACAGGAAACGGTGATCAAACTGATGATCGCCAATGCACCGCTGGATGTACGCACAGGGTTGGAGTCCGGCGATGTGGAGATTTTCACGTTGCGTGAGGAAACCGGGGAATCCCTGGCCCAGGATCAGGGGAGCGACTCGAAGGTGGTCGAAAAGAGGGCCAAGCAGGGTGTGTTGTTGCGCTACAAGAACAAGGGGCCAGAGGGAGGTTATACCTGTCTCGAAATGTTCCCGGGGTCCATGAAAGTGTGCAAGCGTAACTTGCTGTTCTCTACGCTAAAGTTGGACGGTGTGATTGAAGAGGGGACGGTCCCGTATGGTCCTTTTGCCAATGTACCGGCGGGCTATCGCAAGGCAACACAAGTAGATTTTGACCTTCAGGCCTATCAGACAGGCAGCGAGCTGCGTCCCGGCGTGCGAACCAAGGCCATTATCGAAAAGTTCGGAGAGACGTTGCCGGGGCAGAATTCGTCGAGGTGGGCCAGCAGCACGCCAGGTGCTGTGCCTAACAGTTGGGCGTCGAAAAAAACCAACGATATAGCCAGGGCCATCGTCAACGCTACGTTCGATGTGAAGCGCGAGACGCTGTTGGAATACGCCAACGCGCCGACAACGCTACAGAGAAGACGCAGTTATCCGTTTGATTCCGGAAAGGTCTTTACCCGTGAAAACCTCAGGATGGTATTAAGCCTGATCCCATTTGTGGGGGCGATTGCCGATATCGCCGACGGCAACATTGGCGCAGGCCTGAAGGGGCTGGTGATCGACTTTACTTCCTTTGCGTTTACCGGTGGGTTACGTGGCTTTTTCAGTGGGTTCAAAACGGTTGTGCCGTTCGGCAGTCGTGCGTTTACGATGACCGCGCTGAAGGGTGGATCGAAAACGTTGCGCGGTTTGTTCAACCCGCTGGACGGGGTTTTTGATGTGCTCAGGATTGGCCCCAAAGCCCTGGGGGCAGCCAGGCAGGTGCTCAGAGGCGAATTGGTTTGTGTGGGGCCAGGCTTTTTTCTGACGACCACCGCCTTTGAGAAATGCCGTTGGGGGCTTGGGGCGTATGACGCGTTAGCCCCACGGCAGGAGGCCGGCGCTTACCCAGGAAGCCAGCTGGGCGTGAGTCGAAGTTGCCCGACATATGCGGTACAAATAGACACTAAATGGTATGCGATTGATCCGGTAACGCAGACACCCACTGGTGCGCCAATTGAAGACTTCAAGCCCGACGCACCGGTGAACTAAGCACCGATAAGCCCCGAGCCGTGCATTGCGGTATGAATGCATGGCTCGGGGCTTTTAATCAGTTCAGACCCAACTTGCCGCGCAAGGTCGACAGGTCCTCAGCCAAGGTGTTGACCGGGCCCACCAGGGCCTTGCGGTCGGTTTCCTTGACCTTGTCGTAGGTCTCATAACCGCCGTCCTTGGTTTTGTACTTGGCCAGGATCTTGTCCACGGCGGCAAAGTTCTTGTCGACTTTGGCCAGGAAGACTTTGTCCTGCTTCTCGATCTGGCCACGGAACAGGTCGACGATTTTCTTCGCGCCGTCGATGTTGCCCTGGAAGTCATACAGGTCGGTGTGGCTGTAACGGTCTTCTTCACCGGAGATCTTGGTGGCAGCCACTTCTTCCAACAGTGCTGCTGCGCCGCCGACGACTTTTTCCGGCGGGAAGGTCAGGCCATCCACGCGGGTTTTGAGGTCGTTGACGTCGGTGTTGAGTTTGGCGGTCAGCGCTTCCAGACCTTTGGTGGTCTTTTCGGAGAACAGCACGTATTCGATGCGGTGGAAACCGGTGAAGTCTTCAGCGGTCACGCCTTTCTCGTGGTCGTCAACACGCGAGTCGATCGAAGCGTCGAGGTCGCTGAACAGCTCGGCGATCGGCTCGATGGACTCATAGTGCACGCGGGTCGGTGCGTAGAGCTTCTGCGCAGTGGCCAGGTCGCCTTTGTTGATGGCATCGGTGAACGCCTTGGTCTGGGTGACCAATTCGCCGATTTCTTCGGTGACGTAGATCTTGTAGTCCGACACCGGGCCTACCAGGTCCAGAGGCGCGGTGGCGGCGAAGGCTGCCAACGGTGAAAGGGTCATTAGCAACGACAACGCGATAGTCGACTTCTTCATGGGGCTTTTCCGCTCTGGGTTTGTTTTAGGTCTTGGCAGTGGTTTGAGAGTGCGTTGCAGCGAGCAGCGTGCGGCCAAGGAAGTCCTTAGGCCCCGTCACCCCAGGCAAGGTGAAGAAGTACCCGCCGCCAACCGGCTTGAGGTATTCCTCCAGGGGCTCGCCGTTGAGCCGGGTTTGCACACTGATAAAGCCTTTCTCCAGGTCAGCCTGGTAGCAAATGAACAACAGCCCCATGTCCAACTGACCGTTTTTGTTGACGCCGTTGGAGTAGTTGAACGGCCGACGCAGGATCAGGTTGGCCTGTGTCTGCGGGGTGCGCGGGTTGGCCAGGCGGATGTGCGCATCGAGCTTGGTCAACTTGCCTTCCGGGTCTTTGCTGTAGTCAGGTACTTGGGTTTCTTTGTCGCCATCCATGGGCGCGCCAGTCGGTTTGATACGGCCGATGATGCTTTCCTGTTCCTGCAGCGGCGTGCGGTCCCAACGCTCGACGAAGTTGCGGATGATGCGCACGGCCTGGTAGCTGCCGTGGGCGGCCCACGCCGGTTCGTCGCTGCCGGGCTGTACCCAGACGATCTGGTCCATCGCCTTGGCATCGTTGGAGTTCGGGTTGGCCGAGCCGTCACGGAAACCGAGGAAGTTGCGTGCGCTCTGCGCCGGTTCACCGGGTTTGGCCGGTGCCTGGGGCGGCACGCTGCCTTCCTGTTTCCAGCGCACCAGCAGCAGGTCGGGCAGGTTCTTCACGATGTCGCGCAGGGCGTGGATGTTGGTGTCCGGGGTGTTCGAGCTGAATTGCAGGCTCAGGTCGCCGTGACACTGCGCGGGTTCCAGCGCATCGTTGGGGAAGCCGACCATGCGGCTCAGGCGCTTGGGTTTGGCTGCCGCCAGGCCGAAGCGCTCATCGAACAGCGATTCGCCGACCGAGACGGTGATGGTCAGGTTATCCGGCGTGACCACCGGGCCGAGGATTCCGGAGTCGGTGGGCGGCAGTTTCGGGTCGACTTGCGGCACGGTGCCGCCGGTCATCAGAAACGCAATGCGCTCATTCAAGGTGCGGAACAGGCGCTCCAGGTCTTCGCGATCGCTGGCCAGCACGTCGAAGGCGACGAGCATGCCGCAGGCCGGGCGCGGGGTGACGATGCCGGTCTGGTGCTGGCCGAAAAAGTCGTGGTGGTCCTGGGTCTTGTCACTGCGTGGTGCGGTGGTGACTTGCTCGGCTGCGGCGGCCATGGCCGGGCAGGTCAGGGTGCTGCCGGCAATCGCGGCACCGGTGGCGGCCATGCCCAGCAGGACACGGCGACGTTGCGCGGAAAACTGTTCTGAATCACTCATCTATTAGGTCGTCTTCACTGCAGGCCGGAAAGGCCAAGGGCGGGGTCGATTCCATCGAGTGCAACGGCCAGAGCCTTGGCCTTGTCGGCGATCTGCTTGCGCTGATCGGCCGTGACGCTGTCGTAGCGGCTGTACTGGCCGTCGACTTTAAAACTGTTGAGTTGGGCATCGAAGGCATCGAGCGCGCTGTCGATTTTTGGCAACAGGTCCGCCGCTGATTTGGTCAGCAATGGGCGCATCAGGTCGACCACCTTGCGGGCAGCCTCCAGGTTGGCGGCAAAACCGTTCAAGTCGATATGGCTGTAGCGTTCCTCTTCACCGCTGGCGGCACGCACATCCGCCAGGCTGTTGAGGTTGCGCACCACAATGCTGACCAGTTGTTCCGGCGGCAGTGATTGCGCAAGCAGCTGTTGCTTGAGGGTGGTTACGTCAGTGACCAGGCGCTCGGCGACCGGGCCGAGGCCATCGAGGCTGCGCTGCTGGAACAGGCTGTATTCGAGGCGGTGGAAGCCGCTGAACGCGGGGTCTTGCTCGCGTTTTTCGAAGTAATCGGCGCGGGCGTTGATCGCGTTGTCCAGCTCGGCCAGACGTTGCGCGGCGGGAGCCAGGCGCTGATACGCTTCACGTGCCGGCACATACAGCGCCTGCGCCTGGGCCAGGTCATCGGCGGCAATGGCTTGCTGCAGCGCGGTCACGGCCTTGACCAGCGCACTGCCTTGGCCGCTCAGGTACACCCGGAACTCCGACAGCGGGCCGATAAACGCCACCATCGACGGTTTGGCCTTGGCCTGGGCATCGGACTCAGCGGTTGGCGTGACATGTAAGGTGCCGCGCGGGTTGCTCAGCAAGCCGCAGGTGATCGCATAGTCGCCGGGCAACAGGTTGGCGTTGATCACCTGGCTTAGGCCCGGCGCGATATTTTCGCGTTCTTCAATCACCAGCACGCCGTCGAGGATTTCCCATTCCACCGCGCGGTCGGAGCGGTTGATGATGCGAAAACTCGCGCGCCCGGCGGGCACGCTGATTTCATTCGGCTCGCAAGCGTGAGCGTGAATCGTCACGGCGATTTCATTGTGGTTGGTCTGACGCTTGGCGGCAGCCAATTGCGAGGCGTAATAAAACAGCGCACCGGCGGCGATCATCACCACCACCGAGCCGGCCACTGCCCAGCGCAGGGCGCGCGACGGCGGTGCCGGTTGAAGGGTTGGGTTGGACAAGAGACGGTCCTTAATGGCTGGAAACGGAAGAAGGTTGGGCGACAGGCTTGGCAGGGGCCGAGGGCAGGAAGAACATCACCAGCGCCACTACCAGATAAATCAGATAGGCACCGAGGGTGCTCACGGTCGGCGCTTCCTGGTAGCCGAACATCCCGGCGAGCACCGAACCCAACGGGCTGTCCATCGGCAGCACGGCGCTGAAGTCGAACAACACGGTTTGCAGGTGGTTCCACACCCCGGCTTCATGCAGCGCCTGCACCGAGTTGGCAAGAATGCCGGCGGCCACCACCAGGATGAACAGGCCGGTCCAGCGGAAAAACGCGCCGAGGTTCAGGCGCATGCTGCCGGTGTAGATCAGGAAGCCGACGATAATCGCCAGGATCAAGCCGAGCAGGGCGCCAATCGGGGCGCCCGGACCTTCGCTTTGCTGGAACACGGCGAGCAGGAAGAACACGGTTTCCAGACCTTCACGGGCCACGGCAAAGAACACCATGGCGATCAGCGCGATGACTTGGTGCTTGGAGCCGGCCAGTGCATGATCCAGGGATTCGTGCAGGGAATGCTTGATGGAGCGCGCCACTTTGCGCATCCAGAACACCATGGAGCTGAGGATGCCGACGGCTACCAGGCCGACGATACCTTCGAACAATTCCTGTTGTTTCTGCGGGAACTCCGCACTGACCAGTTCCAGGCCGCCACCTACCAGCAGGGCCAACGCAGCGGCCAGGAACACGCCGATCCACACGGCGGGCATCCACTGGCCACGGCCGGTCTGTTGCAGGTAACTGGCAATAATGCCAACGATCAATGCGGCTTCAATGCCTTCGCGCAGCATGATTAGAAAGGGAACGAGCATTCGGCACCGCATCAAGGCTGGATAGGATGCTAATTTGTAACATAATGATACTCATTACTAAACAGCCAATATTGACCTTTGCTGAACTGCGGCTGAACGGTGGTGGCGAATCGCAACCGCCCTTATGATGCATCCCATCTTTTGCAGCATTGAATAGCCCGATTCCCATGGCGGAAAAAGACACCATCTCTATCCATCTTGTGCGCGAAGCCTTGCTGCAGAGCTGCGCGCCCGGCACGGCCACGGTTGAAGCCTTGAGCAAGGTCGGAATAGACCCGGCGCTGCTCGAGCAGCCCGACGCTCGCGTGCCCGCCACGGCCTACGCACGCCTGTGGCGCTTGCTGGCGCGGCGCATGGACGACGAGTTTTTTGGCATGGACCCGCGCCAACTCAAGTCTGGCAGCCTGGCGTTCCTGTGCCGCGCCGCGATGGCGCAACCGAGCCTGGATGCCGGCCTGGAAACCGGCCTGGGTTTTTTGTCGCTGATGTTCGAGCAGATGCCTGCACAGCTGGTGCGCCAACAGAGCCTGGCAGAAATCGTCTTGCTCGAACCCGAACCCAAACGCGCGTTTACCTATTTCACCTATTGGATGATCGTCCACGGCGTGGCCTGTTGGCTGGCGGGTCGGCGTATCCCGATACTCGCCATTGAGCTGCGTTGCCCGCAGCCGCAATTCTGTGATGACTACCGCGTGATGTTCTCCGACAACCTGCGCTTTGATCGGCCACGCACGCGCATGATCTTTTCTGCCGACTGTCTCGACCTGCCGATCAAGCGTAGCCCGGAAGAACTCAAGCGGTTCCTGGCGCATGCGCCGGCCAACATACTGGTCAAGTACCGCGACCCGGCGAGCCTGGCCAATCGCATCAAAAATGATCTGCGCCATATGCCTGCCAATACCTGGCCCGAAACCGAAGGCTTGGCGGCCAACCTGTGTATATCGGCGTCAACCTTGCGTCGCCGCCTGGCAGATGAAGGGCAGACTTATCAGGGGCTCAAGGATAGCGTGCGCAAGGAACTGGCGATTGTCTGGCTTGCCGAGGCCGATATCAGTTTTGTTGAAATTGCCGTGCGCCTTGGTTTTGCTGATGTCAGCTCATTCTACAAAGCCTTCCGCAAATGGTCCGGCTCAAACCCAGGGCACTACCGCAGCCTGATTCTGAGTGACGCGTTGCCGTCTTTGTGACGCAGGCTCATGCGTTGATTAGCAGGAGGTAATGTGTACATACACTTGCTGCACTGCGCTTCAGAATAAGCCGATCCGTTTCGAAGGGGCGGCTCTCAGATTATTAGGCTCCTTTCTCTGGAGTACGTCTAATGAGCTTATCCCGTGTTGATACAGGCAACAGTGCGCTCTCACACCAATCAAATCCGTCACCCGGTGAGCTGAACCTGGCGACGTCAACCGGCCAAACGGACAAGCTGGCGGTTGCCGTTAAACCAACCGCTGAAGCTGACGCTGAACTGGCCACCCTGCTGAGTAGCGGGCACCAAGACGATTGGCGCTTTCAAGATTTGTCGCCAGAGACGTCGATTGGCAAATGGATGGGCCACTTTGTTGACGCGTGGAACGCGCCGTCCCTGCAGGCTTGGGTAAGGGCGCAAAATTTCGTGATGCCTAGGTTTCACATAGTGGGGTCCACCCTGACGGTACAAGCGCAAGATACCGGTAAAATCACTACATTTACCCCGTCTGATGGCAGCGGTTGGTGGCCGATCGGACGGCAGGTGATTGCCAGTGCTGCCATGCTTGATCCGCAAGCAAATGGCCTGAGCAACCCCGGAACCAGGCTTTTGCCCGCTGAGATTGCGGCGTTCTACGGCGTTCGCTGGCCCATCAACAGTACCGATGCCGACGCTCTCAAAGCCAACGGTTTTCCGGTAAAGCCTGTTGAGGAAGACCCCCTGCGGTCGCCTGAAATGCGCAAGCTGGCAGAGCGTGAGTTCATGGATGTAGAAAATGAAAGCGCATTGATAAATACGCTGCTCAGTAAGCTCAAGGACAAACCAGACAACGAGGACATCGACCTCAGAGCGATTTCCCAGGACATTGCACCGGGTTCGTCACTTGGGATTGCCAATCGCTCGGGGCTCAGAATAGTGAAGCGCTTGATGCGCGATCCTCTGATGGCACCCATCTTGAGCGCAAACCGCACAGGCGTGAATGCCCAGGTTCGGCTGGAGAATGGGCAGTTTATGGTCAGCGCCAACGGCACATCTGGACCGTGGCGCAACGTGACGGAGCAAGTTCTGGCCCATCCCACGCTCGCGCAACTGCTCGACAGTGCCATTCAGCAATCGGAAGCAACCGGAAAAATAATCAGATCACATTCAATCGGCGATGTATGGCAATTGCTGCGCTATGCAACGTCGAGCGAATTACCGGCCGTCATGACTGCCAGCGACTTGCGCAACATTGTGAATTGGAAACTCAACCCGCTACCACCAGAACCACCACTTGGCAGCTATGCCCGTAATTTTCTGGAAGATCAGCAATCACCTGATTCCCTGACCGAGGGGCAACGTATCAGAGTCCGCCGCTCAGCACCCGGCAACAACATACCCCCACAGTTGACACTGCTTGATTGCTCACCCAAACCCTGGGCAGGCCAGAGCCCGGTATCCATCCGCCAGAATGCCGACGAACTCATTAGCCAAGCGTTGACTCAAGGTGCAGGACTGAGGCGCTGTGAGCCCATTCTTGCTGCACTTAAAGACGACGGGGCAGAGGTGCGCGGGAAGGCTTCGCCAAGCTATCGCAAACAGCTGATCCTTACCCGTGATCTGCTGATCATAGATCCAACGCTGGGTACGCAGCGCAATCATATCGGCGGCTACAACCTGTACTCGGCATCAAACGCAGGAAAAACCCTGTTCGAGGTGCGTACTGAGCTTGAACAACACCTGGCCAGAGAAAAACAACTGCCCCTCGAGCAAGCCATACTGGTCACGCATGCATTGTTGTCGACCGTCGCCCCCGAGTTTCTGGTGAAGGGCGCGGATACTGTACGTGTGGGGACGTTGCCACTGGTCAGCCTGCGCGTCCACACGGCACTGGCGGAAATGGCATCTCAAGGCAGTTCGCGGCTGATGAGTGTAGAACAACTTGGCTCTCGTGCCTTACTGAGGCCGGTCTCGCCTGAACACGAACAATTGGAAGCAATGCACTGTGCCGGACCGATATACGATTGGGCCTTGGCCCAGGGGGTCGTGACCGAGGAGGATGATTACTCACCCACAGCGCTGAATGCCGCGGCAATTGCTTACAACAAGCGCGTGGAGGACAGTGGGCTAGTGGCCGCCAGCCTTGATAAGGCCAGCTCATTACTTAAAGCCCGCACGCATGTAGGTGAACAGGAATTGGAGCGTGTTTGCCCTGGCCAGAGTGAGTTCTTTAGTAAAAGGACGGTACTGTTCAAGCCCAGTTCTTCAGTTGTTAACGCTGTACCCTTGAGCAACATTGCGAACTCAGCCATCAACGCGTGGAAACCTGATACCACTGTCCTTGGGCTTGCAGCGGGGCCTTGTTCAATCAAGGATTTATACTTGTCAGGCGAGTTGACGGCTGAAAATATAAACACGAAAGAATGGAACTTTATCAACCCTTCAGATAAAACCGCGTTCGAGGCATTGAAGAATCAACTTGTAAAGTTGAAGCCGATCGAAAGCGTGTTTCTATTGCCCGTCGTGCAGGGAATTACAAGCTTGGCAACCTATCAGGGCATTGCCACGAAAATGCTGATGAGCGAATTGCCTGTTGAAGACAGGCGAAGGTTAGAGTCTGGCGAAGTCACCGTCTATGGCGCTTCGACTCAAGAGGGCGACCTCAATCAAGAAGAGGCTCAGCAAAAAATCGGGCCTGTTCTATTTCTCAGAGATGCGTCGGGCGCCAAGTGTTATGAGTTTCTCCCCGGCTCTAACCGCTACGCAGAACGCCCGGAACTGGTCGACGCCATGACGTTTATGAGTGATTCGGGTACCGATTCCTTCGGGAAAATCATGCGCCGGCGTCTAAGCCCGACACTGCCGGTTGATATTGAGGTCGTCGCGCACTTTCCCGCGCCGCCTAAGCGTCAGGACGCTTCAGCGGGCTTGCCCAATACCTATTCATCGACACGAACGGCTGAAATTCTTAGAGCCCTGCAACTGGAAAATTTGCTCGTCGACCCCTTGCTGCTGATGAAGCAAGCTGCAGGCACGACGTATAACGAAGCCGTTCAGCAGCGTTTGGATGCTATTGATAATTTCGTCATCAATACCCTGATTCCGTTCAAAGGCAATATCGAAGAGCTCGCCTCAGGCGATCGCCGTCGTGTTGCCGTGGGCGCTATTGGGCTGGGCTTGGAAATTGTAGGTGCTCTGTTTGTGGCCGCCAGTGCCGTCAGCGCGGTCGCAAAGGCAGGGTCGATAGCTGCCAAGTTAGCCGTTGCGGGTAAAGCAGTGCTGTCGATGTTTAATCTACCGGGGGCAGTGGCCGGCACGGCGAAATCCTTGTTTCGTCTCACCGCAATGGGCGTCAGAAGCGTGGGGGTGAACGTCCCTAAATCATTAGGGAAAGGACTCTCTGATTTCAGAAAACTGGTGTGTGGTAGCAAAAAAAACGCGACATTAATCAGGCTATCGCCACGCGAGCGTACGGGCAAAGAAGTCACTAACTTAGTGGGAAACATCGGATTGCCAAATACGGTTAACGGCACGATAGATTTTGCCCAGCAATCACCGCCCAAGGCGTCTGAAGGCTGAATCGTTTCTAAAACGTAACCACTGTTGTTTCGAGCAGGGATGCTCATCTCTCGCTGGTTTGACCCCGACTCTGCGCGCGCCCCGACAACTGTCGCCCTCCTGCACGACCGAGCTGAAAGCCTCACCTCAAATCATCAGCAAAAAAAAGCCCCGCGACCGAATGAGCCGCAGGGCTAAAAATTGGCTGGATGCGACCAACCAAAGGAGCTCGTTACATCACTTGCTGCTGGCGACGACCGTGTCCGGCTGCCAGCCACCGCCCAGGGCCTTGTAGATCGCGACGATGCCGCGATACAAGTCCACTTCGGCCTGGGCCTGGGAGTCTTCAGCCGCCAAGCGCTCACGCTGCGCATCGAGCAGCACCAGGAAGTCCACGGTGCCTTCGCGATAACGAATCGCGGCGAGGTCTGCGGCAGCGCGGCTGGATTCACTTTGACGAATCAGCGAGACCAGGCGCTGCTGGCGTTTGCCGTAATCACTGAAGGCATTCTCCGATTCTTCCAACGCCAGCAACACTTGCTGCTCGTAGGTCGCCAGGGCGCCATCGGCTTCGGCATTCGCACCGCGCAACCGTGCACGCACGCTGCCCAGGTCAAAGGCGGCCCAGGTGATGCTAGGGCCAAGGGACCAGGCATTGGCGGCAGCCGAACCGATCTGCGAACCACGCCCGGCGGTAAAGCCGAGGAAGCCGCTGAGGCTGACCCGTGGGAACAGGTCGGCCTTGGCCACGCCTATACGCGCGGTGGCGGCGGCCAGTTTGCGTTCGGCGCTGAGAATGTCCGGGCGACGTTGCAGCAACTGGCCGGGGTCGCCGATCGGCAAGGCCTTGGCAATCGCCGGCAGGTCTTTGGGGCTCAGGTCCACGCTCAGCTTGTCGGGGCGCTGGCCGAGGAGGGTGGCGATGCGGTTACGCTCGCGCACTTGCTCGGCTTGCAGTTGCGGCACGCTGGCTTCAACGGCGGCCAGGCGTGCGTCGGCGCGTTCTACATCGAGCTGATCGCCCACACCGGCATCACGCAGGCTCACGGTAATGGTGCGCGATTCCTGCTGGTTCTTCAGGTTGTCCAGAGCAATGCGTTCACGCAATTGAGCGCCGCGCAGTTGGCCGTAGGCGTCTACCAGTTCGGCAATCATGGTGACTTGCAGTTGGTACAGGTCGGCTTCGGCGACCTGTTGGTCCGCATCGCTGGCTTCCAGGTTGCGGCGGATGCGGCCGAACAAGTCGACTTCCCAGGCCATGTCCAGGCCCAGGTCGTAGCGCTCACTGTTGACGCGTTTGGTGGTCTGGCCCGGGATCTGGCCTTTGCCCACGTCGCTGCTGGCGCGAGAGGTGACGACCGGCATGATGTCGGTGGCCACGTCATCACGGATGGCGCGTGCCGCCCGCAGACGGGCGAACGCCACACGCAGGTCGCGGTTACCGCTCAACGACTGGGTGACCAGTTGGTTGAGGGTCGGGTCCTCGAACTGCTGCCACCAGATGCCTTCGTACTTGGCGTGGTCATAGCTTTTGGTGTCGGCGGCGGCCGTGATATTGGCCGCCTCCAATTTTTCGGTTTTGTAGTCCGGGCCTACGGCACAGGCGCTCAGCGCCAGTACCAGCAAGCTCGGCAAAAATACTTTCACGCTCATTGCTGTGTCTCCAGCTTCAAGGCCTTGGCCGCTTTGCGTGCTTCGCCGCGCTCCACATAACGACGGATCAGTACGTAGAACACTGGGGTCAGCAACAGACCGAAGAAGGTCACCCCGATCATCCCGGAGAACACCGCCACACCCATGGCATGACGCATCTCGGCACCGGCACCGCTGGACAACACCAGAGGCACCACACCCATGATGAAGGCGAACGAGGTCATCAGGATCGGCCGCAGACGCAAGCGGCAAGCTTCCAGTACCGCGGCCAGCGGATCGAGACCTTCCTGCTGTTTATCCTTGGCAAACTCGACGATCAGAATCGCGTTCTTACACGCCAGGCCCACCAATACGATCAGGCCGATCTGGGTGAAGATGTTGTTGTCGCCACCGGAGATAATCACCCCGGTGATGGCCGACAGCAGGGTCATCGGTACGATCAGGATCACCGCCAGTGGCAGGCTCCAGCTTTCGTATTGGGCGGCGAGCACCAGGAACGCCAGCAGTACGCAGAGCGGGAACACGAACAGCGCGGTATTGCCCGAGAGGATTTGCTGATAGGTCAGGTCGGTCCACTCGTAGGTCATGCCGTTGGGCAATTCATCTTTGAGCAGTTTCTCAATCGCCGCCTGAGCCTGGCCGGAGCTGTAGCCCGGTGCGGCGTTGCCGTTGATTTCGGCGGTGATAAAGCCGTTGTAGTGCATCACGCGGTCCGGCCCCGAGGTGTCGCTGACCTTGATAAAGGTCGCCAGAGGGATCATCTCGCCCTTGTTGTTACGCACTTTCAGCTGGCCGATCTGGTCTTCATCCAGGCGGAACTGCTGGTCTGCCTGCACGTTGACCTGGTAAGTACGGCCAAAGCGGTTGAAGTCGTTGGCATACAACGAACCCAGGTAGATCTGCAGGGTGTCGAAGATGTCGCTGATCGCCACGCCATGGGTCTTGGCTTTTTCGCGGTCGATGGCAGCATCGACCTGCGGTACGTTGACCGTGTAGCTGGTGAACAGGCCGAACAATTCAGGCGTGGTACGGCTCTTGGTGATGATGTTCTGCACTTCCTTGTACAGCTCGTCGTAACCCAGGTTGCCACGGTCTTCGATTTGCAGGCGGAACCCGCCGATCGTACCCAGGCCCTGTACCGGCGGCGGTGGGAAGATCGCCATGTAGGCTTCCTCGATGCTGCTGTATTTGCCGTTCAATGCACCGGCAATTGCGCCAGCGGACATGCTCGGGTCTTTACGCTCATCGAAGGGCTTCAAGGTCACGAACACGATGCCGCTGTTCGGACTGTTGGTGAAGCCGTTGATCGACAGGCCCGGGAAGGCGACGGCGGCTTCCACGCCGGGTTGTTTCAGCGCGATGTCGGACATGCGCTTGATCACGTCTTCGGTACGGTCCAGGCTCGCGGCGTCCGGCAATTGCGCAAAAGCCACCAGGTACTGCTTGTCCTGGGCCGGTACGAAACCGGTTGGCGTGTGGGCAAAGCCCAGCCAGGTCAGGACCATCAGGCCGGCGTACAGGAACAGCGCGATACCACTGCCGCGAATCACCCGGCGTACGGTGCCCACATACCCATGGCTGGCTTTCTCGAAGAAGCGGTTGAATGGGCGGAACAACCAGCCACCCAACAGCTTGTCGAGCACCTTGGAGAAGCGATCCTTCGGCGCGTCATGGCTGCGCAGCAACACGGCGGCCAGGGCAGGGGACAAGGTCAGCGAGTTGAATGCCGAGATCACCGTGGAAATGGCAATGGTCAACGCGAACTGCTTATAGAACTGACCGGTCAAGCCGCTGATAAAGGCCGCTGGAATGAACACCGCACACAGCACCAACGCGGTCGCGATGATCGGGCCGGTTACTTCGCTCATGGCCTTTTCGGTGGCCGGGAACGGTTCGAGTCCCAACTCGATATTTCGCTCGACGTTCTCCACCACCACGATGGCGTCGTCCACCACGATACCGATGGCCAGTACCAGGCCGAACAGCGACAGTGCGTTGAGCGAGAAGCCAAACAAGTGCATCACCGCAAAGGTACCGATCAACGATACCGGCACCGCCACCAATGGAATAATCGAGGCGCGCCAGGTTTGCAGGAACAGGATCACCACCAGCACCACCAGAATCAGTGCTTCGAACAGGGTGTGAACCACCGCCTCGATAGAGCCACGCACGAAGATGGTAGGGTCATAGACGATGCTGAAATCCATGCCTTCCGGGAAGCTCTTTTTCAGCTCCGCCATCTTGGCGCGTACTTCGTTGGAGATCTCGATGGCGTTGGAACCTGGGCGCTGGAAGATCGGGATCGCCACCGCCGGCTGGTTGTTGAGCAACGAGCGCAGCGCATACTGGCTGGAACCCAGCTCTACCCGTGCAATGTCTTTAAGGCGGGTGATTTCACCGTTGGCGCCGGAGCGGATAATGATGTTCTCGAACTCCTCCTCCGTCACCAGGCGGCCCTGAGTGTTCACCGACAACTGGAAGCTGGTGGCATTCGGTGCAGGTTGCGCACCCAGGGCACCGGCGGCCACTTGACGGTTCTGCTCACGAATCGCGTTGACCACATCGGTGGCGGTCAGGTTGCGCGAAGCGGTTTTGTTCGGGTCCAGCCAAACACGCAGGGAGTAGTCGCCCATGCCGAACAACTGCACGTCACCCACACCGCCCAGACGCGCCAACTCATCCTTTACGTTGAGTAAGGCATAGTTGGACAGGTAGAGCATGTCGTAACGCTTGTCCGGTGAGGTCAAGTGCACAACCATGGTCAGGTCAGGGGAAGCCTTGTCGACGGTAATACCGATGCGCGTCACTTCCTCAGGCAGCTTGGGCTGCGTGCGGGTCACACGGTTCTGCACCTGCACCTGCGCGTTATCCAGGTCGGTGCCCAGGGCGAAGGTGATGGTCAGGGTCAGCTTGCCATCGGCAGTCGACTGCGAGGACATGTACAGCATGTTCTCGACGCCGGTAATGGCTTGCTCCAACGGAGCGGCCACGGTTTCACCGATGACTTTGGGGTTGGCGCCCGGGAAGTTGGCACGTACCACCACGGTGGGCGGCACCACTTCCGGGTATTCGCTGATCGGCAGTTGGAACAGCGAGATCGCACCGGCGATCAAAATCAACAGCGACAGCACCGCTGCGAAGATCGGCCGCGAAATGAAGAACTTGGAAAAATTCATCTTGAGTTGTATCCCTTAACCGCGTGGAGTCGCGACGGCTGCGAGCTTGGGCGCGGCTTTATCCGGCGCCACTTGTTCCAGGTTGCTGGCTTCAAGCGCTTGTCGTTGTTGTGCCAAGGCGGCGAGGGTTTCCTTGCTGGCCATCGGGATCGTTTCCGGCGCAACCGGCGAACCCGGACGAATGCGCTGCAAGCCCTTCACGACGATGGTGTCGTCCTTGGTCAAACCGCTGCGCACGATGCGCAGGCCTTCGATCTTCGGCCCCAGTTCCACCGAGCGATAAGCCGGCTTGTCACCGTCCATCACCAGCACGAACTTCTTGCCAAGGTCGGTGCCCACCGCTTCGTCGTTGATCAGCACGGCGGAGTAGGTGCCGCTGCCGACCAACTTCAAGCGGGCATACAGGCCCGGGGTGTATTCGCCCTTGCTGTTATCGAACACGGCGCGACCACGGATGGTGCCAGTGGCCGGGTTGACCTGGTTGTCGACGAAGTTCATCTGGCCCAGGTGCGGGTTGCCGGTTTCGTTGGACAGGCCCAGGTACACAGGAGTGGTCGCGCCACGGCGGCCTTCGCGAGCCAGCTCGGTGTACTTGAGGTACACGCGCTCGTCGGCGTCGAAGTAGGCGTAAACCTTGTCGGTAGAGACCACGCTGGTCAGCGGCGTGGTGTCGGCGGTCACCAGGTTGCCGGCGGTGATTTCCGCACGGCTGACGCGGCCACTGATCGGCGAGGTCACGCGGGTAAAACTCAGGTTCAACTTGGCCAGGTCCAACTGCGCCTGGATCCCGGCGACAGCGGCGCGGGCTTCCTGGGCGGCGGTGGTGCGCGAGTCAGCCAGTTCAGCGGAGATCGCATTGCTCTGGCGCAGACGCTCGCCACGTTGCGCTTCGTTATCGCTACGGCTGGCGGCGGCTTTGGTTTGTGCGAGCTGGGCTTCGAGGCGGCGCACCTCAGCCTGGAACGGGCGCGGGTCGATCTGGAACAGCAGGTCGCCTTTCTTCACCAGAGCGCCTTCGGTGAAGGCCACCTGGTCGATCTGGCCGGATACGCGCGGACGAATTTGCACGGTTTCCGGGGCTTCCAGGCGACCGGTGAATTCATCCCACTCGTTGACCGGCTGTTCCAGCACCTTGGCCACACTGATTTTCGCGGGGGGCATGGCGGCCGCTTGATCCGGGGTCTTACCGCAGGCGCTCATCACCACAACGGCCAAAATCGCCAAGGGGAAGCGCAAGTGTTTGAGTGACTGTTCCATGAGGTGCATCCGCCAATGTATTTGAGATGGGCGGATCATGCGCGGCGAGGTGCTATGTCACGAATCGAATGAAACAAAGGTAACTATCATTCGGAATGATATAAGCGAGAGGCGAGCCCTCTAGAATGGCGTTTTCGTTAGGGAGCTATCAATAGGCGTGATGACAAAGGTGTATTGCGTAGCGTGCAAGGAACGAGGCTCACAACCCGCTGTCGTTGCCTCGCAACAAGATGAATCCACTCCTTCAAACGTCTTACGGTGGCGTCAGGCTGCCACGCTTACTAGCAGTCAGCCCTCCCAAAAAGTACATCAACCCGCCCGCCACAACAAAAACCACCAACATATAAAACATGCTGTACGCCGGCTGCGTAGCCAACACCCACCCACACAACACCGGCCCCAACGCCGCGCCGACATTGCCCAGGTTCTGCGCGGCGTAGTACATGCCGCGCAGGTGATTGGGCGCGATGTTATCGATGAACATGTATTCGGCCGGGAACACGATAATTTCGCCAAGGGTGAAAATCGCCATCGACAGCACCCACATCAGCAGCGTGGTCGACAGCGCAAACCCGCCCAGCCCGACAATAAACAGGCTCAGGCCAGCGGCAAGCCACCGATTCAGGTCGCGCGGGGAAATCCGCTTGCCGAGGCTGTATTGCAAACTGATAACTGTCAGGGCATTGGTGGCCACGATCGTGCTGATGATCCGGTAGGTCTCCTGAGGTGTAGTGGTGACGATCAGGTACTGCGAGAGGTAGGCCGTGAACTGGCCGAATACCACGGCACTGAGAAGTCCGCCGAGGGTAAAGCACACCAGGCGGTAATCGCGCAGCAGCAGTGTGGCGACCGCCAGGAACGCTACGGGTGGCTGGTTTGCTTGGGCCGTCTCCAAACGCCTGTCGCCCCACACGAAGTAAATAAACAAGAACCCGGCACCCAGCCCGGCTGACATCAGAAACGGCAGGCTGGCATCCACGGCGGCCAACCCCGCGCCCAGGAACGGCCCGACGGCATAACCGATATTGGTCAGCGTGTATTTGATCGAAAACGCTTCACTGCGCTGTTCAACGGGGAGCAGGCTGCCAAACCCGGCTTTTACCGCGATATCAATCACCGCATACGCCAGGTTCACCAACACCAGGCACAGGTAAAACAGCCAGAGCGCAGGCGCGATAGGGGCGCCGAGAAAGCCCAGCGTGAACACACCGCAGAAGAGCAGGATAAGCCGGTAACTGCTCATCCGATCCACCAGAAAGCCGCCATACAGGCTCAGCAGCGAGCCAATGATCAGTGTGCTGCCGATCACCAAGCCGATATCGGCGATGCTCAAGCCAAAGTGGCTCGACAAATAGATGACCAGGTAGGGCAGGGTGATTGCGCGGGCGAGCGTCAGTATCAGCGAGGCGCTCAATAGCAGGTTGAGGGTGGCGGGGTAGTTTTTCAGCGTGGCCAGCATTCGAGCCTCAGAGTCCATTTATCAGAGTACAAGCAGCTTACCTTTGAACCGAGTTCTGATTTAGGATGGTTTTTATCCAGACACAGGAACTCAATTCATGAATAAGGGCTGTGCATGTTTTCTTCAGAGCGCCTGAAGGGCATCGATGTATTCGTCTGTGTCGCGCAGTACGGCAGCTTTACGGCGACCGCCGGGAAAATGAACCTGACCGCCTCGGCCGTGAGTAAAAGCATTGCGCGCCTGGAAGCCCGTCTGGGTGCCCGACTGTTCCAACGCACCACGCGCAGGTTGTCGCTGACCGATGCCGGCGTTGCCTACCTGCGCACCTGCACCGGCGTATTAACCGACCTGGAAGAAGCCGAATGGGCATTGCAGGCTGAAAACACCGAACTGCGCGGGCGTGTGCGCATTGACCTGCCCGGCGCCTTTGGCCAGGCGCAGGTGCTGCCGATCCTGCTGCCGTGGCTGAACACTCATCCATTGCTGACCCCGCACATCTCCTTCTCTGATGGCTTTGTCGATCCGTTCAAGGAAGGCGTGGATATCGTCGTGCACATCGGCGACGACCCGGCCTGGCCGGAGACGGTAGGGCACCAGTTACTTACCCGAGAGTGGCATGTTTTATGTGCGTCCCCTGCGTATCTCACTCGCCACGGCACGCCACAGTCCGAGCGTGACCTTGAACAGCATCAGTGCATTGCCTACGGCTGGGTCGATGGTCGCGTCAGCCACTGGCAGCACGCCGGCGAACATGGCGCGACACTGCACAGCCACGTGCAGCCGCAACTGGTGATCGGCCATGGCAACGGCCTGAAGATGGCTGCGCTGGCCGGCTGCGGTATTGCACAACTGCCGTCGTGGCTGATTGAGCAACACTTGCAGGACGGGTCGCTGGTGCAAGTCTTGCCGCAATGGGCAAGTGAAGGGATGGGCATCAGTGTGGCCTGGGTCAAAAGCCGCCACGCGCTGCCCAAGGTGCGTGCGGTGGTGGAGGTGCTGGTTGCAGGGTTGGGCGCGGTTGAGTGACACTCCTTGATTTTCCGAACAAATTTTCCACAGGATGCGCAGATGCCAAACCTCCCGACACCGCCTTCCACGGGCGACGATCCTTACCTTTGGCTGGAAGACGTCGACAGCACGCAGGCGCTGGATTGGGTGCGCGCACAAAACCTCAAGGCCCACGCCCGACTCGCCGAATCCGTGTCTTTCAAGGCCATGCAGGCCGACCTGCTGGCGGTGCTCGATTCGGACAGCAATATCCCTTACGTGGAAAAAATCGGCGCCCACTATTACAACTTCTGGGTCGACGCCGCCCACCCTCGCGGCCTGTGGCGGCGGACCACGCTGGCGCAATATCGCAAGGCGCAACCGGCCTGGGAAACCGTGCTGGACATCGACGCGTTAAATGCCCTGGAAGGTGAGAATTGGGTATGGCACGGCGCCGACTGCCTGCACCCTGGCTATCAACGCGCCTTGGTTGCACTGTCCCGGGGCGGCGCGGACGCGAGTGTCACGCGCGAATTCGACCTGGTCGAAAAAGCCTGGGTCAATGATGGCTTCGAGTTGCCCGAATCCAAGGGTGGGCTGGGCTGGATCGACCACGACAACGTGTATGTGTTTACCGACTTCGGTGCAGACAGCATGACCCGCTCGGGTTACCCGCGCATCGTCAAGCAATGGCAGCGCGGTACGCCCCTGAGTGCCGCGACGATCGTCTACGAAGGCCGGCACGACGATATGTATATCGCGGCGATGCACGACAGCACACCGGGCTACGAGCGTGATTTCGTCAGCCGCACCCTGGCGTTCTACAACAACGAACTGTACCTGCGCGCCCCGGATGGCACGCTGAGCAAAATCGACGCGCCGAACTCGGCCGACAAGTCGGTGCACAAAGACTGGTTGCTCCTGCAATTGCGTGATGATTGGACGGTGGGTGATGGCTACGTGGCCGGCTCGTTGCTGGCGATCAACTTTGCACGGTTCATGGCCGGCGCGCGGGATTTCGACCTGTTGTTCGTGCCATCGGACAGCACCTCACTGGCCGGCATGGACTGGACCCGCAACCACTTGGTACTCAACGTGCTGGAGGACGTCAGAAACCGCCTCAGCGTGCTGACGCCAGGCCCACAAGGCTGGGCACGCAGCGCATTTATCGGCGCGCCGGCGATGGCGACCGTGGATGTGAGCGCCGTCGACAGCGATGACAGCGATGCCGTGTGGATGGTCACCCGAGGTTTTCTCACGCCGGTCACGCTGTCACTGGCCGAGCTTGGCGCGCAACCTGAAGTGCTCAAAGCCATGCCGGCGTTCTTCGAGGCGAGCCGGCATGAGGTTGAACAGCATTTTGCCGTGTCCAAGGACGGCACCCGCGTGCCGTATTTCCTGGTGCACGAACAGGGCTTGCAGTACAACGCCAACGCGCCGACCTTGCTCTACGGTTATGGCGGTTTTGAAGTGTCGCTGTGCCCGGAGTATTCCGGCGGGCTGGGCCGCGCCTGGCTGTCCAAAGGCGGTGTGTATGCCGTCGCGAATATTCGCGGCGGCGGCGAATACGGCCCGCGTTGGCATCAGGCGGCGCTCAAGCACAAGCGTGCGCGCGCCTATGAGGATTTTGCCGCAGTGGCGCAAGACCTGATCAACCGCAAGATCACCTCGCCCCGACACCTGGCCGTGCAAGGTGGCAGCAATGGCGGCCTGTTGACCGGCAATATGCTCACCCAATACCCCGAGCTGTTCGCAGCCGTCGTCATCCAGGTGCCGTTGCTCGACATGCAGCGCTATCACCATTTGCTGGCAGGCGCCTCGTGGATGGAAGAGTACGGCAACCCGGACGTGCCTGAAGAATGGGCCTACATCCAGACGTTTTCACCCTACCACCTGTTCGACCCGGCCAAGACCTATCCGCCGGTGCTGTTCACCACCTCGACCCGCGATGACCGCGTACACCCGGCCCATGCCCGTAAACTTGCGGCCAAAATGATCGATGCCGGCCAGGACGTGACGTACTACGAAAACATCGAAGGCGGCCACGGCGGCGCGGCGGATAATGCCCAGAGTGCGTACATGAAAGCGCTGGTCTACGGCTTTTTGTGGGAGCGCTTGAGCGCCGGCCACGGCTGACTTGCGCTGGCAGGTATGATCGGATGCCCCTTGGATAAGTGAAGAGTCAGATGCGCACACCCTATGTTTTTATCTTGATGTCGATGCTGTTGGCGGGTTGCGGCTCGTCGGGCGCAACCACTGGAAGCCATGCGTTCGAACGTCAGCCAAACGCGCCGCTGACGCTCGATGCACCGCTGGATCCTTACACCGTTGAGAAGCTCAATGCGATTCTCCATGAGCGTCCAAACTACCGGTTGCTTTCCGCGGGCCAACAGATCGGCCTGATCTCGGAGGCCTTTTTAGGCACGCCCTATGCTGCCAACAAGTTACAGGGCTCACTGAGCACGCCCGAACAGTTGGTGGTCGATTTTCGAGGCCTGGATTGCTTTACCTACCTGGATTACGTCGAGGCCCTGCGACAATCGGCAGCACAACCCGACTTTATGAAGAACCTGCTGCGCACGCGTTATGTTGATGGCGATCTCGACTTTCTGAGCCGTAAGCACTTCTACACGGATTGGGCCTACAGCGGCACGTATAAACCGGCGCAAGACATCACCGCGCAGATAAGTGCCCATGCCGTTCGCCGCGAAAAACGCCTCAACCAAAAAGCCGACGGCAGTACCTACTTGCCTGGCCTGCCGGTGGTCCAGCGTACGGTCACCTACATTCCTGCCGGTTTTATCGATAAGAAGGTCATCAATCGCCTGCACGAGGGCGATTTTATTGGCATCTATACGCCCTTGGCCGGGCTGGATGTGACCCATGTGGGGTTCTTTATCATGACGGACAAAGGCCCCGTACTGCGCAATGCGTCCTCGCATTCAGGCAGCCAGAAGGTGGTGGATTCGCCGTTTCTTACGTATGTGGCTAACACGCCGGGGATTGTTGTGCTGAGGGCCAAGGAGTAAAGGCTCATCGCCCTGTTGGCGTTCCGGATCCAGTACACCGAAAGCCTTCCCATCATTGAGCATTCAGTGTCAATTGAGCCACTGTCCCGTCAGGGAGGCGACGTTTACAGTAAGTTTGGCTGCTGCATGAGTTAACGTTCATGTACGCGCCTTTCCGATGACTCGCTGGATACCGCCCCTATGAGATATCTGCCGCCCAGTGCGACCTTGCGTGCTTCTGAAGTTGCCGCCCGCCATCCGACTGGCGCCCGACCTTAGTGACACTCGTGTCGATTTGCATAGGTGCGGGGTCGGCATGGTGGTGCACTTCCACAAGGTCAAGGTGAGGTCTTTACCGCCGCTACCTGCGAATGGGTGCATGGGGAGACACGATCTGGAACTCCATCCCCGCTGATTCGCCCACCATGCTTCAGGTCTGAATGGCTCTAAAGCGTAAATGGCGTTAGCATTCCCACCACTCGGCTTAAACAGCCTGTTTTTCAGATCAGGGTCGCATTGTGGAAAAGCTAAAACGCCTCCAAAGTGGAATCGAAGGGCTCGACGCTCTGCTCAAGGGAGGGCTGGTCGCGGGCGCCTCCTACATAATCCAGGGGCGGCCAGGTTCTGGCAAAACGATCCTGGCCAACCAACTTGGGTTCCATCATGCGAACAATGGAGGCCGGGTTCTGGTCGCCACACTGCTGGCCGAGTCACACGACCGTCTTTTTCAGTTTCTTTCTACTCTGAGCTTTTTCGACGCGTCCAAAGTGGGCGCCGACATTCAGTTTGTCAGCGCGTTTGATACGTTGGAAAACGAAGGGCTGGACGAGGTGGTAAAACTGCTTCGGCGCGAGATAAGTCGACAAAAAGCTACAGTGATGGTGGTAGACGGCTTGCTTAATGCTCGCTCAAAAGCCGACTCGCACATCGACACCAAGAAATTCATTTCCGAGTTGCAAGGGCACGCTGCTTTCGCGGGTTGCACGGTGCTGTTTCTGACCAGCTCCCGTCTCGACGACGGCAGCCCTGAACACACCATGGTTGATGGCGTCATTGAAATGGGCGAAGAGCTATTTGGCACTCGCTCGGTACGTCGTATTCAACTGCGTAAAACTCGCGGCAGTGGAGCACTGACAGGCCTTCATGAGTGTGAGATTACCGACAATGGCTTGGTGGTTTACCCTCGTCTCGAAAGCCTTTATAGCCACCCGTCCGCCCCCGACAGCGCCGACATGACGCGTATTGCCAGTGGCATTGGTTCGCTGGACGGCATATTGGGGGGCGGCCTTTACAGTTCCAGCGTGTCTCTGGTCATGGGCCCCTCCGGCATTGGTAAAACGACGCTGGGCCTGAAGTTTCTGGCCGAGTCGACGGTGGAAGCTCCAGGACTGCATTTTGGCTTTTATGAAAGCCCGCAACGGTTGCGACTCAAAGGCCAATCATTGGGTATCGATATCCAAGGCATGGAGAACAGCGGCGCCCTGAGCATTGCCTGGCAGCCTACCACTGAGGGGTTGCTGGATGGGTTGGGCGCACGCTTGTTGAGTCTTGTAGAAGAGAAGGGCATCAAGCGCCTGTTCATCGATAGCCTCAGCGGTATGACCCGAGTCTCTACAAACCCGGCGCGAACTACTGACTTCTTCAGTGCGCTGATGAATGAACTGCGCTCCAGGGGCGTAACCGTATTCGCGTCCTGGGAAATGCGTGATCTATTTGGCTCCGAGGTCAGCGCGCCAAACTCTGACCTGTCCAGCATCGTCGATAACTTGATGCTGATGCGTTTCTCTGAGAATCACTCTGAACTAAGCAGGACGCTTTCCATTCTTAAGGTACGAGATAGCTCTTATGACCCCTCCAGATTTGAGGTTGTCATCCAAGATCGCGATGTTTTCCTGAAAAAGGCTTCGAGACATGAACCTTCAGCCCCCACTGAGACATCGCCCGGTTCACTTTCTTAAGCTTTTGAGTGGGTTGAATTAACATGACCACCATCCTGGTCGTCGATGACGAGTATTTGATCGCTGACATTCTCAGCTTCGCACTGGAGGATGAGGGGTTCATGGTGGTGACTGCCAGCAATGGTCGAAAAGGACTGGAAGTGCTGGATAGAGAAAGGCCTGCCTTGATCATCACCGACTTTATGATGCCTGTTATGGACGGCCTGGAATTTGCCACAGCCGTTCGAGCCCTCCCGTGCGCTAATCAATTGCCGATCATCTTGATGAGCGGTGCTCAGGCACACATCGGTATGCAGAGATCGGATCTGTTTGATGCGGTAGTGTCGAAACCATTCAACATCGACTTGATCATTGCCGAAGTTAAAAAGCTGCTCGCCTCTGATCAGTGAGTACTGCATCTACCTACCCGGAGCCACGCAGGATCGGGCTCCGCCTGCCTAAACAATCGAGTTGAAAAAATTTTTCGAGGGGCTCTTGAAAACGTTTTGGTAGCACCTATTTTCGGTTCTACGCGATGCCGCAAACGGGTCGCGTCTTAAATCACTTGGAGAACACTCAGGAGATTTACTATGGCTACTACTCTTTCTTTGGCCCCTCTGTTTCGTCAGTCTGTGGGTTTTGATCGCTTCAACGACCTGTTTGAATCAGCGCTTCGTAGTGAGGCTGGTAATACCTATCCACCGCATAACGTGGAGAAGCATGGTGAGGATCAATACCGCATTGTGATTGCAGTGGCAGGGCTTACTGAGGAGGACATAGACATTCAGGTTGAAAATGGCGTATTGAGCGTTTCTGGTGGAAAACGTGAAAACGACGAGAAGGTGACTTACCTGCACCAAGGGATAGCGCAACGCGCCTTCCGCTTGTCCTTCCGGCTGGCTGACCATATCGAAGTGCAAGGTGCAGCGCTCACCCACGGCCTGTTAGCCATCGAGCTGCTTCGGGTTATACCCGAAGAAGCCAAGCCAAAACGTATTGAGATCGGTACTGCCGGCAAGCCAGACCAGCGTCAAGTAAGCCTGCAATAAGTGTGTTTATGGCGCTCTGCGGAGCGCCTTTTTTCTTCTGTTTTAATTAATCTCCCGTTGCCTCGTCGTTGGATGTGCGCAACGCCATCGCCTGCCATAATCCACCCGTCTCACCCCAGCCCCCCACACGGAGTCCATGCCATTCATGGTGCTGTTGAATCGATTGAGCGCGTTTTCCATCCAGGCGCGCCGGGCACTGAAGCTGGTGTGGGGCACGTCGCGGCCCTTATTCATAGGCCTGCTGTTGGCCACCATCATTGCCGGTCTGTTGCCTGCGCTGGCTGCCTGGATCGGCCAGCGCATTGTCGATGGCGTGGTGCACGCGATGCAGATTCATGCCGCCGGCAGCCAGGCGCCCGTGTGGCCGGTGATGCAGTACGTGCTGGCCGAGGCGGGCGTGTTGGCGCTGCTGGCCGCCGCCCAGCGTGCGTTGTCCATGCAGCAATCGTTGCTGCGGGTGCAGTTGGGGGTGAAGGTCAACCTGATGATTCTGGAGAAAGCCCAGACCCTCTCACTCCTGCAATTTGAAGACGCCGAGTTCCACGACAAGCTGGTGCGCGTGCGCCAGGGCGCGTCGACACGGCCGCTGAGCCTGGTCACCAAGGGCCTGGGGCTGGTGCAGAACCTGATCTCGCTGATCAGCTTTGCCGTGCTGTTGGTGCACTTTTCGCCGTGGGCGCTGGTGATTCTGGTGGTCGGCGCGTTACCGGTGTTCTTCGCCGAGACGCATTTCTCGGGCAATGCGTTTCGCCTGTTCCACCGGCGCGCGCCCGAGACCCGTCAGCAGAATTACCTGGAATCGCTGCTGTCCCACGAAACCCACGCCAAAGAGGTCAAACTGTTCGGCCTGGCGCCGCTGTTCCTCAAGCGCTACCGCGACAACGCCCGGCGCTTGTACACCGAAGACCGCCAGTTGACGGTGCGCCGGGATGCCTGGGGCTTTGCCCTGGGCTTGCTGGGCACCGCGGCGTTTTATGTGGCTTACGCCTGGGTGGTGCTGGACACCGTGCGCGGCCAGACCAGCCTGGGCCAGATGACCATGTACATCGTGCTGTTCAAGCAGGGGCAAAGTGCGATCACCGCCAGCCTCAGCGCGATTGCCGGCCTGTATGACGACAGTCTGTTTCTGTCGGACCTTTATGAGTACCTGCTAACCCCCGTGGTCGTGCCGCGTGGCCGGCTTACCCAGGGCGCGCGTCCCGGCGACGGTCTGCGCTGCGAGCACGTGGGCTTCAGTTACCCCGGCGCTGAGCGGCCGGCATTGACTGACATCAACCTGCACTTGGCGCCGGGGCAAAGCCTGGCCCTGGTGGGCGAGAATGGCTCGGGCAAAACCAGCCTGATCAAACTGCTCACGCGCCTGTATACACCGCACGCGGGGCGCATTCTGCTGGATGGCAGCGACTTGCAAGACTGGGATGAACAGACACTGCGCCAGCGCATCGGGGTGATTTTTCAGGATTACATCCGCTACCAGATGACCGTCGGCGAGAACCTTGGCGTGGGTGACGTCGATGCGCTGAACGACGAGGCGCGCTGGCGCACTGCCGCTACCCAGGGGGTGGCCGCCGAATTCATCGAGCGCCTGAGCAGAACCTACGGCACACAGTTAGGGCGCTGGCTTGGCGGCCAGGAGTTGTCGGGTGGGCAATGGCAGAAAGTCGCCTTGTCACGCGCGTATATGCGCCAGGAGGCGGACCTGCTGATTCTTGACGAGCCGACGGCTGCGCTGGACGCCGGCGCCGAGGCGGCGGTGTTCGAGCATTTTCGCGAACACGCCAAGGGCCGCATGACGTTGTTGATTTCCCATCGATTCTCCAGCGTGCGCAATGCCGACCACATCATCGTGCTGGACGGCGGGCGAATCCTGGAGGAGGGCAGCCATCACCAATTGATGGCGGCGGGTGGGCGCTATGCCGAGTTGTTCGATGTTCAGGCGCGGGGGTATCGCTAGGTACCCGAGCGGCCGTCCAATCCGGCCAAGCGTATTGTTTCAAAGTTTTAGCACGCCATGCTCACCGCAAGCCCTGCGCGCCCCGGCGCACCGCTGAAACCCTGGCGCAGAACGCCCGACAATACCTCCAGGGTATCCCTTCAGACTTTATCCATATTGGACGCCCCCGTACCCACGCGTCAGCCTGAGCCCAATAACTATAAAAGAGGCGCAACCATGACCGTGCTATTGAGTGAGCGCAGCCAGATTTTCCGGGGCGCCGATGCCTACGCGGTGTCGGACTACGTCAACCAGCACGTGGGCAGCCACTGCATTCGCCTGCCTCCCAAGGGCCGGCCCCGGGCGAGTATCAGCCATCGCACCTTCGCCAGCCTGGACCTGTGCCGCATCAGCTACGGCGCACCGGTACGGGTCACATCGGTGGCGCTGGAGACCATCTATCACCTGCAGATCCTGTTGAGCGGGCATTGCCGCTCCAGCTCCCGTGGTGAGGATGACGTGTTCGGGCCGGGGGAAATCCTGCTGATCAACCCGGACGACCCGGTAGACCTGACCTATTCCGCCGACTGCGAGAAATTCATCATCAAACTGCCGGTGCGCCTGCTGGAAAACGCCTGCCTGGAGCAGCACTGGAGCCTGCCGCAGGTGGGTATCCGCTTCGCGACGGCCCGCCACGCGCTCAGTGAAATGGGCGGCTTCCTGCCGTTGCTCGGGCTGATCTGCCATGAGGCGGAAAACGCTGCCGAGCCCCACACGCAGGGTCTGTATGAACGCATCGTGGCCAACAAGCTGCTGGCATTGCTGGGCAGCAATGTGTTGCGGGTGATCCCCCAGGCGGCCCACGGCGGTGGGTTTGAAGCGGTGCGCGAATTTATCCAGCAGCACCTGGGCGATGACATCAGCGTCGAGCAGTTGATGGCGGTGGCCAACGTCAGCGAACGTTCGCTGTACAGCCTGTTTGCGCGCCAGGTGGGGCTGTCGCCGCGCGACTATGTACGCCGCTGCAAGCTCGAACGGGTACACGCACACTTGCAACTGCGCAGCACGCGCAGCGTGACCGAGGTGGCTTTGGACCATGGCTTCATGCACCTGGGGCGGTTTGCCGAGGCCTATCGCAAATGCTTCGGCGAACTGCCGTCGCAGACCTTCAAACGCCATCGTTAAGCGACGTGCGCCGGGCGGATAACGATGTGCAGGCAGCGGATATTGACGCGCAGGGCGAACACGTACGGTGAGGGCGCCTGATACAAGAACAACGGAGGGCCCGCCCCATGATCAGTACACTCGACCGACTCGCCGGCCAATTGCGCGAGTCCGTACAGGAAGACCCCGCCACCGGAGTGTTCCGCTGCCGCCGCGACATCTTTACCGACCCCGACCTGTTTGCCCTGGAGATGAAACACATCTTCGAAGGCGGCTGGATCTACCTGGCCCATGAAAGCCAGGTGCCCGAGATCAACGATTACTTCACCACCTGGATCGGCCGCCAGCCGGTGGTCATTACCCGTGACAAACACGCCTCGCTGCATGGCCTGGTCAACGCCTGCGCGCATCGCGGCGCCATGCTGTGCCGGCGCAAACAAGGCAACAAGGGCTCATTCACTTGCCCCTTCCATGGCTGGACGTTCAGCAACGCCGGCAAGCTGCTCAAGGTCAAGGACGCCAAGACCGGCGCCTACCCGGACAGCTTCGACTGCGACGGCTCCCATGACCTCAAGCGCCTGGCGCGCTTTGAAAGCTACCGCGGTTTCCTGTTCGGCAGCCTCAGCGATGCGGTGCCGGAACTGCGCGATTACCTGGGCGAAACCCGCGTGATCATCGACCAGATGGTCGACCAGGCGCCTTTGGGCCTGGAGGTGCTGCGCGGCAGCTCATCCTATGTCTATGACGGCAACTGGAAGCTGCAAATCGAAAACGGCGCCGACGGTTACCACGTCAGCTCCGTGCACTGGAACTACTCGGCGACCATGGGCCGGCGCAACTACGAGGCCGAAGGCACGCGCACCGTCGACGCCAATGGCTGGTCGAAAAGCCTGGGCGGCGTCTACGCCTTCGACCACGGGCATATCCTGCTGTGGACGCGCCTGCTCAACCCCGAAGTGCGCCCGGTGCACGCTCACCGCGAGGCCTTGGCCGAACGCCTGGGCCAGGCGCGCGCCGACTTTATCGTCGACCAGACCCGCAACCTCTGCCTCTACCCCAATGTGTACCTGATGGACCAGTTCTCGACCCAGATCCGCGTGGTGCGCCCCCTCGCCGTGGATAAAACCGAAGTGACTATCTATTGCATGGCGCCCATCGGCGAAAGCGCCCAGGAGCGCGCCACGCGGATTCGCCAGTACGAAGACTTCTTTAACGTCAGCGGCATGGGTACCCCGGATGACCTCGAGGAATTCCGCGCCTGCCAGACCGGTTACCAGGGCGCGAGCACCCTGTGGAATGACCTCAGCCGTGGCGCCAAACAGTGGGTGGAAGGGGCCGATGAGAATGCCTTGGCCATGGGTATGCAACCGCAGCTCAGCGGGGTCAAGACCGAGGACGAGGGCTTGTTTGTGCGCCAGCATGCGCACTGGGCCCAAAGCCTGCAGCGTGCGATCGAGCGCGAACAGCAAGGGCTGATTGCCAGCGACCGCGAGGTGCAGCCATGAGCCTTGCCCCTGAGCACCTGCTGGATTTTCTCTACCGTGAAGCGCGCCTGCTCGACGACCGCCAATGGGATGACTGGCTGGCCTGCTATTCGCCCAAGGCCGAGTTCTGGATGCCCGCCTGGGACGATCACGACACCCTCACCGAAGACCCGCAGCGCGAAATCTCGCTGATCTACTACCCCAGCCGTGACGGCCTGGAAGACCGCATCTTCCGCATCAAGACCGAGCGCTCCAGCGCCAGCACGCCCGAGCCACGCACCGTGCACATGCTGTGCAACCTCGAAGTGCTGGCTGCCGACGGCGCGCAGGTGGACCTGCGTTTCAACTGGCACACCCTCAGCCATCGCTACAAAACCACCGACAGTTATTTCGGTACTTCCTTCTATCGCCTCGACATCGGTGCCGAGCAGCCGCTGATCACGCGCAAGAAGGTGGTGCTTAAAAACGACTACATCCACCAGGTCATCGACATCTACCACATCTGAGGACACCGCCATGACGTATGCCATTGCCCTGAACTTCGAGGATGGGGTGACCCGCTTCATCGACTGCAAGGTGGGGGAAAAGGTGCTCGATGCCGCCTTCCGCCAACGCATCAACCTGCCCATGGACTGCTCGGACGGTGTGTGCGGCACCTGCAAATGCCGCTGTGAAACCGGCGCCTACGACTTGGGCGACGACTATATCGACGACGCGCTGAGCGCCGACGAAGCGCAGGCGCGCCAGGTACTGACCTGCCAGATGGTGCCGCAGTCCGACTGCGTGATCGCCGTGCCGGTGCCGTCCAGCGCCTGCAAGACCGGCACCACGCAGTTTGCCGCGACGCTGGCCGGCATCACCCGACATGCCGATGCCGCGCTGCAGGTGAGTTTCGAGCTGGACCAGGCGCCGGTATTCCTGCCCGGCCAGTACGTGAATATCAGCGTGCCCGACAGTGGGCAGACACGCGCTTACTCCTTCAGCAGTCGCCCGGGCGACACGCACGCCAGCTTCCTGATCAAGCACGTGCCCGGCGGGTTGATGAGCAGCTGGCTGGAGCACGCCCAGCCGGGCGACCGCGTGGCGATCACCGGCCCGCTGGGGAGTTTCTACCTGCGTGAGGTGGCGCGGCCGCTGTTGTTACTGGCCGGTGGTACCGGCTTGGCGCCGTTCCTGTCGATGCTTGAAGTGCTCGCGCAGCGCCAGGAAACCCGCCCAATCCGGTTGATCTACGGCGTAACGCGCGATCAGGACCTGGTGATGGTCGAGGCGTTGCAGGCTTTTACCGCGCGGTTGCCCGACTTCAACCTGGTGACCTGCGTGGCTGATCCGCACACCACTCACCCGCGCCAGGGCTATGTGACGCAGCACATGGCCGACGAAGCCCTCAATGGCGGCGATGTCGACGTGTACCTGTGCGGCCCGCCGCCGATGGTCGATGCGGTGCGCGAGCACTTCAAGCAGCAGGGCGTGACCCCGGCCAGCTTCCATTACGAGAAATTCACCGCTAACGCCGTCGCCACGTGCGATGCCGCCTGAGGACTGCCGCATGACTCAACGGTTTAACAACAAGGTCGCGCTGGTCACCGGCGCTGCCCAAGGGATCGGCCGGCGTGTCGCCGAGCGCTTGCTGGAGGAGGGCGCCTGGCTGGTCGCGGTGGATCGCTCCGAGCTGGTGCATGAATTGCAGCATGAGCGAGCGCTGCTGCTGACCGCCGACCTGGAACACTACAGCGAGTGCGCGCGGGTGATGGCCGCCGCCACGGCGCGTTTCGGGCGCATCGACGTGCTGGTCAACAACGTCGGCGGGACTATCTGGGCCAAGCCTTTCGAGCATTACGCCGAGGCTGAAATCGAGGCCGAAGTGCGCCGCTCGCTGTTCCCTACGTTGTGGTGCTGCCATTGCGTGCTGCCCTACATGCTGGAGCAGGGCGCGGGCGCCATCGTCAACGTGTCTTCCGTGGCGACGCGTGGGGTCAATCGCGTGCCGTATGGCGCGGCCAAGGGCGGTGTGAATGCCTTGACGGCCTGCCTGGCCCTGGAGACTGCCGGCAGCGGGATCCGGGTCAACGCCACCGCGCCCGGCGGCACCGAGGCACCGCCACGGCGGATCCCGCGCAACAGCCAGCCGCAAAGCGAGCAAGAGCGTGTGTGGTACCAGCAGATCGTCGACCAGACCCTCGACAGCAGCCCGATGAAACGCTACGGCAGCATCGACGAACAAGCTGGCGCGATTCTGTTCCTGGCGTGCGACGAGGCCTCCTACATCACCGGCGTGACCTTGCCGGTGGGCGGCGGCGACCTCGGCTAAGGCTGTTCCATCAGCTGACACTGACTCACAACAACAATAAAGAGAGCACTGCCATGCGTAGCCATGATGTCCATTCGATTATCGATAATGCCCCGTTCAACCGCTTCCACTGGTTGATCGTGAGCCTGTGTGCCTTGCTATTGATCTTTGACGGCTATGACTTGTTTATCTACGGCGTGGTCCTGCCGTCAATCATGCGCGAGTGGGGGCTGACGCCGTTGCAGGCTGGCGCCCTGGGCAGCTATGCGCTGTTCGGCATGATGTTCGGCGCGTTGATTTTCGGCACCCTGGCGGACCGTTTCGGGCGCAAGAAAGGCATCGTGTTCTGTTTCACCCTGTTCAGTCTGGCCACCGTGATCAATGGCTTTGCCAGCAGCCCAACCGAGTTCGGTATCTGCCGTTTTATCGCCGGGCTCGGCTGCGGCGGGTTGATGCCCAACGCGGCGGCGCTGATCAACGAATACGCGCCGAAGAAATTGCGCAGCACCTTGATGGCCTTCATGTTCAGCGGCTATTCCCTGGGCGGCATGCTCGCCGCCAGCGTGGGGATTTTCATGCTGCCGGCCTATGGTTGGCAGTCGATGTTTTTTGTGGCGGTGATTCCGCTGCTGCTGTTGCCACTGATTGTGTACTGGCTGCCTGAGTCCATCGGCTTCCTGATCCGCCAGGGCCAACAAGACAAGGCTCGCGCGCTGCTTAATCGGTTGTCGCCAGGCACCAGGATCGAGGTCGACGATGCACTGGTGATCGTCGACAGCAACGGTAAAGGCGCCTCGGTGGTAGAGCTGTTCCGCCATGGCCTGGCGGTACGTACGGCGATGATCTGGGTCGCGTTTTTCTGCTGCCTGCTGATGGTCTATGCATTGAGTTCATGGCTGCCCAAGCTGATGGCCGGCGCCGGTTACAGCCTGGGGTCGAGCCTGTCGTTCCTGATCGCGCTGAACCTGGGCGGCATGGCCGGGGCGCTGCTCGGCGGCCGTTTGGGCGACCGCCTGAACCTGGTGAAAGTCGTGATCTGCTTCTTCGCCGCGGCCATGGTCTCGATCAGCCTGCTGGGCATCAACAGCCCGATGCCGGTCCTGTACCTGCTGATCTTCGTCGCGGGTGCCACCACCATTGGTACGCAGATCCTGCTGTACGCGGGGGCTGCGCAGCTTTACGGCTTGTCGATTCGCGCCACGGGCCTGGGCTGGGCGTCCGGCATCGGTCGCAATGGCGCGATTGTCGGCCCGCTGTTGGGCGGCGCGCTGATGGCGATCGAACTGCCTCTGCAACTGAATTTCATGGTCTTTGCGATCCCCGGCGCGATTGCAGCGCTGGCGATGACGGTGTTTGCCCTGAATGAGCGGCGCACCCGTATTGCCATGCCCGCTGCCCCGGCGCTGTGACTGCCAAACCGTCGGCGTTGCTCTGGCAGTTGCATTCGAGCCCTCCAGAAGACGCCTAGAGACTGTCAGGGTCGCCAAAAAACATTTTGACATGGCTCTAGGGCGGTTATTTCAGGTCGAAAAAAATAGTTGTGCCCCCATTTTTGCCCCCACTTGCACTGGCTGTGCTAGCGATCGTGAATGGCGATTCCTGATAAACACCAGTGTGGCTTTAGCTAGCTTTCAGTGTACGCCCTGAAGTCAGTATTTAATGTTCTTGTGACAGTCCTCATCCTGGCTTGGAGTTGCGTTGCAGTATTTTTATGCTGCAATGCGTCGGCAGCAGCCTTCCATCCGCGTGCAATCGATTTGTTTCTTGTTTCGGATGTGCACCAGAGTCATGCTATGGATCAATTCTGCTGAAATTGCGAGATCGCTGTGGAAGTGTCGCTCGATGGAATGAGCTTGGTTGAATCAATTGCACGAGACCTCTCTGCGCCCGGCATGACCCCTGTGCTTGCTATCGAGCGTGCTCTCGAAGCACATCTGCATGAACGATTCGCAGGAGCTTTCTCGGACATCTTGGTTAAACCTCCCAGGGTCAAATTCCACGCGATGTACTTCAAGCAACGGTACGCTTCGCTGTCAGTCCTTCTTGGTAGTGAATACGAGACTTGGTACCCGGAAATCACGCTATCCACTGCTACGTCGCACGCTTTCGATCAGATTGAGCTTACGTCTGAGTCTCTAGAATTGCTTCCCATAGTGTATGGGGGAGGGGTTTCCAAGGTTCATCAACTCAAGCGAAAAGACCTGAAGAGGCAGACAAACCACACTGTGCGGATCAATCACATCAAGCTTGGCTCAGAGGTCATCCAGGCTGTTTTGAGCCGCCTTGTGCAATCACCGCCGTCCCAGCCGCTTATCTCGAACCTCGACCCCTTGTCGAGTTCTTGGGGGCTGAGAATCGTCTCATTCGATCATATGCTGTCTGGCAAGCGACTCCTCTGTGAGTGCTCCAAAGCGTTCCATGAAAACGCCATGGCGAATGTTGAAGCTGGGGGATATCACAGGTCCGCGTTGCGTGAGTACATTTCAACGTGCGACTACGGAATGGGCCTGTGCCACTTGTGTATTGCTAAGTCGGCCCCTGAAGACGAAAGGTACGGTCCTAGTATTGAGACCAATTATGAAAGCTACCTCGATCAAGTGATGTTTGATCTGAAGGTAGATCAGAGAACCGCTCGCGCCGAGGTGATGCACGTCCTTAGGTTAAGCCGGTGGCGGCGGGAGTCCGCATTGTACGGTTTGGTGCGGGAGATTTTTCCTGATCATCAGGTTTTGCGTGAAGCCTCTCCAGGGTGGCTTGGCAGGATGAGACTCGACATTTACCTGCCAGAGCTGGGGCTCGCTATTGAGCATCAAGGAGAGCAGCACTACCGGCCTCTAAAGGTCTTCGGTGGTGAGGAGGCTCATCTACGGGTGGTGGAAAGAGACGCCTCCAAACGTAGGCTATGTGCTGAAAATGGTATTGAGGTCATTGATTTTAAATTTGATGCGCCGCTTACCAAAAGCTCCGTCAGGCAACGCCTTTCAAGATTTTTTGGGGGTTAACGAATGAAGAATTTCAGGGGTTTTGACAGTGATTTCAATATCCTCATTGAGCTGATGGTGGCAACCAGAGGCTTCAACCACCTTTCGAGCAATGGCGATGAATTTTTCTTGCCACTCAACACCTTCAGGTATGCCCCGAAATGATATTTGGCATGATGCAGGGATGGAGCAGGGCGGAAGTGGCTGGTCTTCGGATCGGACGTCATCAGTCAAGTTCATGTCTCCTTGCATAGTCCGGCCCCTTACGCCGGAGCAGGTTGCTCTTTATGATGAAAGCGCCCTTGGCCGAAGGGCGCTCAACTTAACAAGAGACGATGGCTCAGAGAGCCGGTCTGCGGCTCCATCCATGGATGGCGTAATCCAGGGTCACGATGGCAGCAGCTTCGGAAGCCACCTTGTGGAAAGTGTTGTCCTTGGTCTTGTCACCGTAATCGCTGATGCCGCGAACGACTATCACAGGCACGTTCTGCTTGTCGCAGGCGTCGAACACCCCGTAAGCCTCCATTTCAGCTACCACAGCTTTGTCGTGAATGCCTTGGAAACTCTCGAAAAGTTTCGGGTCTCGAATTAGCAGTTCGCCGGAAGCAATGGTTGCAGGGGATACTTTTAACTGGGCAGCAACCTCACCCGCTATGGATGCTATCGGCATCGCGAAGCCAAGCTTGTTCGCATGGTCTTGCAGACGATCGGGTAAGGACGCGGTTGCGAAGTAAGCATTGAGATCTTGCTGGGTAGAGAGCCCAGGTCGAGGCATTTCCGGTCGCGCTGCAAGCTTGCCACCGGCAAGCGCTGCTGCCCCTTCGTAGTACACGACGCGCTCGGACAAGATGACTTCACCAAGGCTCAGTTTTTTACGCCGGCCCGCTGCGATCCCCATCATAAGAACTTTTTTAGGTTTCAGCTCCGACAGCAGGAGCGTTGTGATGGCGGTTGCATTGACGTTGCCAGCATTGCCGAGAGAAGCGATGACGCAAGAAAGTGGGCCGTCAGGTCGTTGAATTGTCACGGGCCAATAGTGGACGCCATGTGCGGTGAAGCGCGTTGGAACATCTTCGCCAACACCGAACATTTTCTTTGCAGCTGCCAGCTCAATGGCGATAGCCGTGATGACCAGAAGGTCTGGAGAGCGTGTCGCTTCCCTGGCCACGATCTCATCTTGGAACATTTCTACGGAAAGATCTGCCAGCTTGTCCAGGCTGTGCAGCGGCTCCTGCAGAGACATGCTGTCCAGTCGGCCTTTCACCTGCTCGCCCGTGAACGGAAACAGCGTCAGGGGCTCCTTGAAGAAGTTTGCGTGAAGGCCGAGCGCTCCTTGGCCGTCCTCGCTGAACCCACCAAGGTGCAAATCAAATGGCAGCACGGGCAGCTTTCGTTTGCGCATCTTGCGGGCTCGGTCTGAAACACCTTTACCGCCACCCAGCGCAATTATCGCCGTGGCAAATTCCACTTGTTCATCACCGATGTTTCCGCCGGTGACCACGTCGTCTTCGAGGTAGATGATCTCCGCGAAATTTGCAGCCGAGAGTCGGCGGATGAACATTCGCTGCTCTGGAGTCATTTTTTTCTGCATGGCCAACTTAGAGGTCACGATCTTCAACTGGCGGGCAGGGGGGGAGCCAGCCAACAGTATTTCTGCCTCGTAGGCCACCGTCCAATCGAAGGTCAGCGCATCACCACCTTCATTGGTGGGGCAGCCTGCCAAGTAGACGACCAAGCCCCCCTGCGCAGCCAGGACGCTCTTAGTAACCGCACGAGTGAAGTCATGCGCGAAGTCGATCGTGGCCTTCTCTGTCTTCTTGGAGATGCTGCCTGCGATCAGAATGAATTCATTTTCAAGATTTGCCATCGTGACAATTCCAGTAGCTGATGTGGTGAGTGTTGGCTGGCTTCTAATCGTTATGGGTGTAGCAGGGCATAAATCTCATCCCTATTTTTGAGTGCCAGTTGAATGACTTCGGGACGTTGTTCAGCTTGATCCTCCGTGAGGTTGAGCTGGAAAAGCAGGTAGAGCAGCAACGCTTGGCGGCACTCAAGATGCATTTCTCCGTTTTCCATTGAATAGTCGCTCTCGATCAGGCGACGCTTAGCAGGACTGAGCTTGGGATGAGCCGTGAGAACGACGTCGACCATCTTGTTCCAGGCTGTATCCATCGATGCTCGCTCATGATCTGGGCCTGCGTACTGAGCACGCTTAATACGTGTCAGCGAGAAATCTCGGAAGTCATTGCGTTTATGGCAGTACGCTCGTGCATGCCAGCGATTTCCGTCATGCACTAACGCATGAGGGGTCAGCTTACGTTCACTGCCTTCGGGGTCAGTCATGGACTGGTACGTGACCTCAACTGAACCATTCTCACGAATGGCTCGCAGAATCTCACCAACAACATCTGCGTTAAGACGTCGTCCCAGTTTGGGAACGCCAGCGACGGGGGATTGCCATCCCAAAAAGCTCCCGTAAGGCACATCTGGTTGAACAGCCACGCGCAACAAATCTTCGAGGTAACGTTCAACTGCACTGGACTGAAAAACCGGCTGGAATGCTTCCGTCGCTCGGTAAACACGCGCTCGCGTGTCGTACTCCATGTTGTTAGAGGCCAGCTTTGTGTACTCGGTTATATCCAGCGAAGCTTGTGGCACCGATATGCCGAAGAAGTCAGTGAGATTGCTTCGGTTGATTTGTCCATCCCACCGCAACCGATAGTCGATGAATTCCAAGCGACGCTCCTGGCCCCAACGCGCTCCTTGCCGACCCTTAGTGGGTTGCTCGTCCGTGGGATTGGAATCGTTTGTCATGTCGAACCTCGATAGCGTATAAAAACTAGACTGCATCTAAAAACTATGCGTATAGTAATCATACGCTAGCAACCTGTTAGGTGCAATTTCTCCCTGCCATCCACCGTTTCGGTGTTTGTAGAGAATTGGCGACTGACAGCGAGCCGTTTGAATGGTGCGTGCATGAAGCAGGCGTCGTTCCGCCAATCCATCCGTCGGCATGTGGTGTAGCTGTTGGTAGGAAGGCTGTTGCAACTATCTCAACCATTTCTAGGAGGGAGCGGCCGATGCCACTTACCAATACGCAGGTCAGGTACTACGACAGTAACGTGTTGCGCTTGCCGAAGGATAAGCGCGAAACCTATAACGCCCAGGTCGATCGGCTCATCGCCGCGTTGCGCGACAGCCTTAAGAAGCAGGACAAGATATCCATCAAGCGCGTGGTGAAGGCTGGATCGTTCGCTAAGCACACCATCCTTCGGAAGACTTCCGAGGACGCCGTCGATGTGGATGTGGTGTTTTACATCAGCGGCGAAAAGGTAGATGAGGAAACGTTTTCAAGCCTGAGCCAAAAAATCTATGAGGCGCTGATCAAGCTGTATCCGAACAAAGCGGTTGAGGACTTTGAAATCCAGCGCAAGGCCGCGACCGTTACGTTCGTTGGTACCGGGCTGGACGTGGACATCGTTCCGGTCATTGAAAACCCGAACAAGGAAGGTTACGGCTGGCAGTTCGACCGTATCGATGGCTCGAAGACCGAAACCTGCGCGCCGTGCCAAGTGAAATTCGTTAAGGATCGCAAGGATCAAGATCCTGACTTCCGCACCCTTGTGCGCTTGGCGAAGCGGTGGCGTACGAAGGCCGAGTGCCCGCTTAAGTCCTTTCACATTGAGCTCATCATGGCTCACGTGCTGGAGGTGAACGGAAAAGAGGGTTCTCTGGAAAAGCGCTTTCGAGATTTTCTCCTCTACATTGTCGAGTCCGGCCTGCAGGAAGTCATCAAGTTTCCCGAAAACCGAGCTGCCTCCGATTTCACTGACCCTGTCGTGATTCTTGATCCCGTGTGCGACACGAATAACGTGGCCAGCCGGATTACTGAGGACGAACGCAAGGAAATTGTTCGGATCGCAGAGGCGTCTTGGGAAACGGCAAATTTTGCGTCTGTCGAAGGTGATTTCGAAATCTGGAAAGAATTGTTCGGTCGAGCGTTCAAGGTGGAGGATGCGGCATGACCCAGACCAGCACGCAAACGACGACCTACACCACCACAGATATCGAGGCGGTGGTGCGTCGCATAACCTCCGACCTGGTGATGATCGCTTCCAGCAGTGGAGCTGTCACTGAAGAGCGTGCTCGCGAATGGGGGAATGACATCGAACTGCTGGCCAAGAACGGCTATCTAAATTACGTCGATCTCACGCTCCTCAGTCACGGGGTCGAACAGAAGGCAACCCGTTTTTACGTCAATGAGTCGGGGACGTTAGCTAACGATCGTCCTGGCGATGCCCGCTGGCCGAAAGTTGCTGGGCCCCATCTGCGAATCGTACTGTCTCACCACAGCACTTACGATCAACAAGCACAAGAAAAATTGGCCGGGAGAATGAAGATCTCCTGGACGACGAGCAACGACGATATCAGTCACTCGCGGCTGACACAGAGCGGTGGGCGTGAATACTCCAGCAATGGCTACGGCATGCAACGCAAGGACTACACTTGATGACTAAGAACAGCGTATTCGATGCCGCAATCGACTTGCCGCAGCGGGAACTAACTGAGCGTGAGGGCGTGCTACTTGGATTTGATAGTCGTTATGAGCGTATCCACAACCAGCTTCGCCTGTTGCTCAACCAAGGCCAATTGCAGGAGTGGAGCAATACTCATCACAAAAGCGTATTGCCCATCTGCAATCTGATAGCTGACCAATATCCACTTGTAATTTTTCACGGTGACGTGGGGACAGGCAAGACAGCAACAGCAGAGTGCATTGCGAACCGAATCGTCCGTGAGTCGCGCACTGAAGATTCCGTATTGTTCAAACTGAGCAATCGGGTGCGCGGTTCCGGTAAGGTCGGTGAAATGGGAACGCTGTTGACTCAAGCCTGGGCAGAGGTGGTAGAGGCCGCGGGCAAGAACCGCCGTGCAATCTTGATCATCGACGAGGGGGATTCGATAGCTGCTTCCAGGTCTCAAAGCCAGAGTCACCACGAAGACAAAGTCGCAGTGAACACGCTAATTCAAGGTGTCGATGACCTACGGAAATACGGTGGTCGTGTTGTGGTGATCCTCTGCACTAATCGGTTGTCGGTGCTTGACGCTGCTCTACGCCGACGTGCTGCCATCGTTGAGGAGTTCACTCGCCCTGACGTTGCTGAGAGAAAAGCGCTCTTCAGCATGGATCTGGCGGGGATGGGGCTTTCGGATAAACAACTTGGTGAGTTGGCTGCTGCGACGGGAGAGCGGGGAAATCAACCCGCCTGGACATACTCTGATATTCGCACTCGGTTATACCCATCAGCAATGGCCAAGGCTTTTCCAGATCGAGCCTTGAGCTTCAAGGATCTGACTGAGTCCCTTTTGTCGATGCGTCCGTCTCCCGTCATGGAAGACAACTGACGCATGCTGTCCATGGTAGCGGTGCTACCCACACGTAGAACATTCCAATGCAAGCGGAGCATGTATGAAGGCAGGTAAAGAGATATTCGTGTCGGTCGACGTTGAGGCTTCAGGCCCAATTCCTGGCAAATACAGCATGCTTTCCATAGGGGCATGCGTCGTCTCAGACGTCGACGCTCAGTTTTCCTGCTATATCAAGCCCATTTCTGATGACTTCGTCCCGGAGGCAATGGAGGTTACGGGTCTCTCGCTAGAGAAGCTTCGTGCAGAAGGTCTGGAGCCGAAAGAGGCAATGTCTCGCTTCAAGACCTGGATCGATTCATTGGCTTCCGATAGCGAAACCGTAGTGTTCGTGGGATTCAATGCATCCTTTGACTGGGGGTTCGTGAATTATTATTTTCACCAATTTCTCGGTGAAAATCCATTTGGTATAGCTGCACTGGACATCAAGTCGATGTATTTTGGTGCTTCAGACTGCACATGGAAGATGACGCGATCTAGCGAAATAGCAAAGGTGGTTAATCCGGAATGTGCCGGCGACCACGATGCCTTGCATGACGCTATTTACCAGGCGGAATTGTTTTCTCTGATCCGTAAAAAAATTATGGAATAAAACTCCTTCGCTATCTTTTTTGTCCTGGTTTTATTAATTGTAACTAGCTTAACTCTGCTCTGGCGGGGAGGGTAGAGTGTGGCTCCTCCAACGAGTGTAAGGAAGGGAAATGGGATCTCGTGGCTACTTGAGTTTTATTAAAGATAATCCAGTTTACAAAAGTGCTGAAAAGGACTGGCATGTTGAGCTGACAGACTACACGGTTTTTTGGTTTGATCTGTTAGTGAATCCACCCGTCGGTGTCGACTACCAGAAACGCATTTCAGACCAGCTACGTGCCTACCGAAAAGAAGTCGAAGAATGTAATGATAAGCGCTTTGTCTACTTCATTGCGTCTAGAGATAAAGTGCGGTTTAGTACCAAGAAGGCCCCTGAGTATAGCTGGACTAAGAAAGAAGTAATTATTCACCTAGAGATGGGTTCGAAAAGAAAGCCCAAGAAAGTCCGACTTCCAGCTTTGCCCGAGCTGATAGGTGTTCAGCTTCCAGTAATTTTCGATGAAGGTCGATTCATCGGGCTTTGGGGCCCTGGTCAGTCCTATGCAGCAGGGTTCACTGTGCACGAGTTTTTGATGATGCATAACATAAATCTTGGAATTGACACGGAGGTTCTATACGTCGGCTCCACCGACGATCCTGCTCGCCGCCCGTTAAAACGAGATCACCGCGGCTACAGTGACTCACTGTATGGTATCTCTACAACAGAAAAAGACGTATTTGTTTATTATAATTTGTTCAAGGCTCTCTCAATTACAAAAGAAAGCCCGTATGCACTTCATTTTATTTTAGGTAATTCGATGATTGATGAGGTGCAGAAAAAAGAAGAAGGCCTGTTGCTTGAACATGGCCTTATCCATTACTTTGGTGCGAAGAGCCAGGAGAAAAGTAGAGAGCAGGAGTATGGGAGGCTGCGAGAGGGTATGAGCAGGCTGAAAGAGAATTACAAGATCGCTTCTGTTAACTTTCACATGGAAGCAGAAACTTCGACTGAGTATTGGACGCTATTTTCTAGTCAAGTGCAGAGTGGTCATCGTCACTGGTTTTCTCTTACATTGGATAATGGCCAGGTAAAAACTGGTGATGCCAAGAATCCGCTTATGCAGTCTAGCGGTGTTGAGCAGGCTGTGGTGAAGAAGTAGTTTTAGCGAGCTATTTGGCAATCATGGCCTTTGAATGTTGATATGAATTTTGGAAGATGGTTAGAGGTCAGGTGATACATTAAGTGCTATTCTCGATCTTCTCAAGGCGAAACTTGACGTCGCTGGGTTGCAATAATAAACAATCGTGGTATTCCCTAGGTGCGTGCCCAGTAGCTTCCGTAAAAAGGATTTTTAAATTATATGTTACCTGAAGAATTTGATGAGCTCAGCTCTGGTGCTAGCGAAATCGCCTTGGTCAAGACGACTGAGGTAATTGCTGATCCACTAGGTCATCTCTCTGCCGAGCAAGTTGAAAGTATTTATCAACGATATCTACAAGGCGAAAAGGTCAGCGAGCTATTAAATGAGTTTTCCATCAAATCTAATGCAAACTCACTTTTACCGCTCCTTCCTAATTTGGAACGTAAAGATCTTTCGTGTCCTCATTGCACTGCCCATGCGACTCAGAAGCGTGCTGCCCGAAATAGAACTGCGAATAGACCGGTGTGCACCGGGTGCGATCACACTTACGCGATCTATCGGGGCGATACCTGTGGTTGTAGGGGTTGTATAAGTGAATACTTAGGCCAGCTCAATGGCGACGGTATGCACTGCAGAGTCCCCTACGAGGGGTTGACGCTTCGTGAAAAAGTAATCTTGCTCGCTTCTCTTATGATGGCAGCCCCAACTGACGTGACGTGTTTATCATTTGTACAGCTTCAACGATGGCATCGCCGGTTGGCACCTACGTCCGGGTATCAAGATAAGTGCATCAAAGATTTATTCAGTAGGCGTATCATCCTGGTATCCCCGGAAACATCGTTTGATGCGCTAGACTTTTATCGCACATATGAACGATATGACTTTTTGTGGTGGGTTCCTAATGTCAGCGATGGTGCTGACGGCATAGCCTTAGATATTCAGTCTCTTCAGATGCTAATCGCTTATGACCTGGATAGAAATAAGGCTGAACTTGAGCCTGTTTTGAAAGAGCTAATCTATGAGATTGCTGAAGAAGAACTCATAGAGTATCTGAACTACCGAGTGGAGAACGCATCGGTAAAGTTCAAGGCCGAGCGCGCAACACGCGAGGTTTTGAGGCCTTTGCTTGCCTCTAGCTCTGTCAGCAACATATTTAGCATTATTTGGAAGGCTGTTAAACAAGCGGATAAATCGCTTGAGAAAGGAGTTTTCAAGGGGGCCACACATGCCGGTAACTGGATCCCATCTGCCATCGTGCGTGTGGCTGAGGAGGAGAAACAGTACGAATATGACCGATTGAAAGGGTCTAAAATCTGTCAGATTTCTGAGGTCATTTACAGCCTGATTCTAGACGACCCAGATGGTAGCTTTAAGATGCCTCTGCCGCGTTACACCGCCGAGGTGATGCGACCGGTGCTCGAAGGTATCAGTAGCGCAAAAGGCGCGAAAATCGCGTGATTCTGTCGAGAGGCAAAGTCAGCAGAGGGCGTACGCTCCCTGCTGAATTTTATTGCACGTCACTTGCGGGGTTTACCCGCATCACTCCGCTTATCTCGAATCTGTCCATCTTGATTTCGAGAGCGTGGCTGCTCACCACCGCCTGGCTTGGGAACGTTGACGTCTTTGTTGATAGGGCGACGATCTGTCATACGAAATCTCCTTCATGCGTTAAGGATATTACGAAATACATCGGTCGACAGCAGGCACATCAGATGGAAACCACGTTATATGGTGTTTTTTGATTTGCTTTACCACAACATAGTGTGTTTTTTGCTGGGTTAGCAATTGTTTTGGATCACATCCTATGGCGCTAGAGCAAGGGGGCTGCGGATAGAGCAACTATTGGCACAGCCATACGAGCCGGACTTGCCGGTGCGCTCAGGAATCAAGCTATCATCTGGCCATTACTGTTACGTACCAAGGATGGGCGGATAGGCACCCTAAATGGGCGCTTACTCCATCTGTTGATCCGATTGCAAGCAAGGAGAATCGCAGTGAGATCCCAGGTTAGAATCATCGACTCGACGCAGTTAAAAAACGCCAACCCGAACCTTGTAGATCCTGTCGGTTACCGCAAAAGCGGGCTGAGCTTGAATCACATCATTGGCTGTCCACTCGATTGCAGCTACTGCGTTCGTCATCTCTATGGAAATTTCGATCAGCGAACGCCGCAAGCATTGATGAGCGATGAAGAAGCCTTCCAGCGATTTATCACTCACCGGTATTTCCAGCCTCATATCACACCCATTCAGTTGTTCAACCGGGCCACCGATCCGATGCTCCCCGAGGTCAAGAGTCATACTCATAATCTGCTGCGTATGCTTGATGAGGCCGGGCTGACCAACAATGTGCTTGTGATCACTCGATGGCGTGTATCTCAGGACGATTGCGAGCGCTTCAATACGCTCAGAAATATCAAGCTGACAGTGCTGGTTACGTACTCAGGAATTGATGATCCGAAGATCGAGCCCATCAAGTCTTCGATCGCTGCCAACAGTCTGAAGATGCTGTTCCGCCATGCCAGGCACTACAAAGTGGTGTTGTATTGGCGCCCAATCGTTCCAGGGCTAAACGACTCGTTTGAACACATTGCAAAGGCCGCGGCGCTGGCCAACCATGCCCATGCGACCGTATTTAGCGGTCTGTTCTATCGAAAGGAAATAGCCGAGTTTTACCAGAGCCAAGGAATCCCTGAACCTTACAAAATGACGGCAAGACGAAAACTACTCCCGCTGGAAGATGAGCATAGGTTGCTCAGATTGTATGGGGAACAGAATCAGGTGACACCGATCTTCCACAAAACCTCTTGCGGAGTCGCCTTTGCGCATGCGCAACCCGATTACAACGGACACTTCGGCATCACCGAACTATGCGATACCTGCCCTAGCTCCCAATTCTCCATCTGCAAGGCGGCATGGAAGAAGCCAGATCAGCAGATTCTCAATCGAATGTGCCACGAGCTGGGTGCTGTGGAAGACCCGCAGGTGAACGACCGTGCGATTGTCGTTCGTGGCCTGGATGAACAGCGTCGTTACTATTTACAGCACTCACTAGGCTATCAGGTGCACGACGCTGACAAACCCCATCACTACGCGCGCCATGGCCGCGCCGAGGCTACAAGGAATCTCTGATGCTAAAAACAGACTTCGCCTGGCCCTCTGAACCAATCATCATCGTAGACGTTGAGGGCAATGGGCATACGCCACCCGACTTGGTCGAGGTGGGAATCGCCTCATTTCCACCGACGGAAAACCGCGAGATTTTGTCTTGGTTAATCAAGCCCGTCCACCGGATCACTTGGCAGGCCCAGCGAATCCACGGTATTAAAAACGCGGAGCTGGAAAATTGCCCATCCTGGACTGAGATCATGGATGACGTCGAGCAGCAACTGCAGAGCCGATGGTTCGTCGCGCATAATGCGTCGGTCGACTATGGCGTGATGAAGCGTCACCTACCCGAATGGTCGCCAGTGGGGGTCATCGACACTTTGAAACTTGCTCGTCACGTCTACCCTAACGCCAAGAGCCATCGGCTTGAGTCATTGCTCATTGACACAGGGTTGCGCGACAAAGTCGCCGACCAGCTCCACCGAGCAGCAGATGATGCTTATGCGACGGCCTTATTGCTTGATCATCTCATCGAAAAGTCAGCTGTCAGCACTTGGAAGGACATCTGCAAAGTCGCGCAGCTCAAAACGCAACCTCACGAGCAATCGCCTCCCCCGGAGCAAGGAAGCCTATGGTGAAGCCTGTTCTTTTAGGCGTCACTGGAACCCACTCCACGGGGAAATCCACCTTCTGTGAAGCGCTCAAAGTTTTACTTGAGTGCAAAGGCATCTGCGTTGCTACCATCCCATCGTTCGGGAAGCTGGCGGTACAGCAAGGTATCCCGCTGCTCACTCAGCATACCTACGACTCCACGATGTGGTTTATCGACCGTACGCTCGAGGCGCAACGAGCAGCGGTTGACACTGCCGAGGTGATATTGGTCGATCGACCGATCATGGATGCCGTGGCGTATTGGAATGCCGCAGTCGAGCATCGAGGTACACCTGCACCGATGCACCAGGTAGACGTGGTCAAATCATTAATCACCAGCCAGCTTCCTGGCTACACGACGATCGTTGCGACCAGGCTTGATAGCTCCATTGCTCTTGGTCCAGGACGCGATACCAACTTGCCTTTCAGGGCGTCCGTCGACAGCCATTTGCACCAGATTTTGAGCGACTTCGGGATCCAGCATCAGATGCTTGTTCCTGACGTACGGGATGCTCTTCTCGATAGCTTACATACCCATATCCTTCGAAAATTGGAGCACTTATGACCGCCGCCCGTACGGGACTCTTGGCAGGAAAGCAGGTTCGGCGCCTCGGGTTTGGCACCATGAGGCTCACGGGGCCGGGCATCTGGGGCCCACCAGCTTCAGAAGCTGAAGCTGTTCAGCTCCTGCGTAAAGCGGTGGAGTTGGGCGTGCAACACATCGATACCGCTGACGCCTATGGGCCAAATGTGGCCGAGGGGCTAATTCGTAAAGCGTTGTTTCCCTATGCCGACGACCTGATCATTGCAACTAAAGGTGGCTTCACCCGTCAAGGTCCCGGCAAGTGGACGCCATGCGGCGTTCCTGCGTATTTGCGCCAGTGCGTTGAGATGAGCCTCAGGCAGCTCAACGTCGAAGCGATAGATCTGTATTACTTGCACCGTGTCGATCCAAAAGTCCCCTTGGCTGACCAGGTCGGGGAGCTTGAGCAGATGCGACAAGAAGGGAAGATCAAATGCCTGGGCTTGTCGAAAGTCGATATTCCTCAAATCACGCAGGCGATTGCGATTGCACCCATCGCCGCGGTTCAGAATCAATTTAGCATCCTGGATAACCAGTCCGAGGATGTGATCCGCTGGTGTGAGCAGAACGAAATAGCGTTCATTCCCTACGCGCCTCTGAGCGCCGGAAGGTATTTTTCAACCGGTGAGGTTCGAGGCCAGTCCGCCTCGGCAACCCATGCCTTGAAATGGCTTCTGAACTACTCGCCGGTCATGTTCCCAATTCCGGGCACATCCAGAGTTGAGCATCTGGAGGAAAACCTCAGATCGGATATTGAGGGCTAGCACCTCGTGCGCTCTCTCATTCGACACATTGGCCTATGGGCTATTTTTCCCAGCTGCTCGAGTGGCACTCTAGTGTTTACCGATGGAGATTGGCTTTGAGTACCCGCATCCCACCTTTTAGTTCGCAACACGTAGAAGCTGCATGTCGAGTTCTGGCTGATACGGAACGTGGCTTGAGCGGCACTCAAATTGGATATCTCCTCCAAGACATTCGCGTTCCGGACGCCGACGCCAACAACACCAAGTGGAAGCGCTTGTTCAACGCTTTGGCACAAATGCAAAACCAGCATCAGGTCGGGAACCATCTCATTCTTTTCATCAACAGCGCTATGAATCCTGTGAGCTACGCCCGGGATCGTGAGGCCTTTATTTGGCGCAGGGATGAGCTCAACGTTGTCCTAGCATTCTCGGGATTCTATGTGCGCGATGATGGAAAGGTCGGGCGTGCGGACAAGGCAACCACACTGGATGTGGCCCGTGCCCGTGTAGGCCGGCTCAAAGCTGCGCTAGAAGCCCGAGCAGTACATGAGGAGGTTATGAAATATTGTAGGGCAGAACTGTTGAGCGAAAATTACTTCCACGCCGTATTTGAGGCTACAAAGGGGATTGCGGCACGAATCCGAAATCTTTCGGGCTTGAATGGTGATGGCGCCGATTTGGTGACAAAGGCTTTCCTTGGGCAAAGCCCAATGCTTGCCTTGGGCCCCCTGGCCACCGAGTCTGAGAAAAGTGAGCAGAGGGGATTTGCGAATCTGCTAATCGGACTGTTCGGCGCCGTCCGCAATCCTTTGGCGCATGCGACGAAGATAGATTGGCCTATGTCCGAGCAAGACGCCCTCGACATTCTCACGATGGTATCGCTGATGCATCGTAAGCTTGATGTCACCCGAAAGATAAACCCTTAGGTTCAGTAGGGTGAGCCAGCGGATTTCTTCAGCCCCTTCGTCCCGACTCACCTCTATCGAGAAAAATGCGATGCCGGTCTATTTCATTGGTCAGGTACAGGCCAACAATTGCATCCACATCAAAATTGGGCGCGCTAGCGACATCACGCGCCGGCGTGGTCAGCTACAGACCGGTAGCCCCTTTCCTTTGGAGGTGATGGGCTGGATTCATTCAGAAAATGATGCAGCTCTTGAAAGGAAGCTCCACATCCATTTCGCGCCACAGAGGCAGATAGGAGAATGGTTCCGGATCGAACCTGCTGACGTCTTGCCCATCCTGATGGATGAAGGCGAAGATGGATTCATAGCGAAAAATGCTGATGCATTCGAAATCACGGGGTATGGGCGAGACGCGTTACCGGAATACATGGGCGTCTGGGCGTGGGGTGATTTGGAGATCCAAGAGTGCTGCCCGTTTTGTGGATGCTTTTGCGGTATGCATTACCAAGACGCTTCCTGCATGTACCACTGCATCAATTGCGATGTGCTCACAGACTTTTCGGATATCTCGCGGGAAGATCGTGATTGATCCCCACGCCTCGAACTTTCTCGATCATGGCCGTGAAATAAAGGTTCGCTAAGTGAAGGCGCTGCCGCGGATCGGTGGCCCAGTGAAAAAACGCGAGATTGGGTATTCGTGGCGGGGGTGGAGGTGATCAACGTCTAAGCCCGCGCGCGCTTTTTTTAAGGCGATTCTCATGTGGAGAGTAAACACGCCAATGAGCTACTAGGCATGAAAGGCCAGGGGTGAGCCATGCCTTTTCTCACCAATGTCTCCCAGCCGCAAGTTCTTCCTTGATCTCAGGCACCAAGAGCGCAAACAACCGGTTGTATTTGAGGTCTTGGCGGTATGCCGGATCTTTGCTTCGCAGAGCTTCTCGAATGATTTTTCGGCGTTTCTCCCACGTCTTTTTCGTGTCCTGGGAAGCCAACGACTCTGCTTGGTGAAAAGCTTCCAGTGTCCAGCCGAAAGGCAACAAGTAGGCTTTGTAGTAGTCGAATGCAGTGTTCGTCACATTGATTAGGCGGGGCAGGCGGTAGCCAATGGGGCGACCATATCTTGCGCTGAGAACAATGGATACTGCGCCATGAAATCGGCCCTCATGAAATGAGCGAGGCAGCGAAATCTGAGGCATCGCGAGAATTATACGTTCTCGCAGCTCGCTCCAGACCATGTCAGCCTCAGGCTCCTCGCTGGTACCGTGTTCTAGCCAAAAGTCGTGGAATTCTTGGCGAAGTCGGGCAGGAGCGATCGTTTCCTCCAGCTCTTTTCGGTGGGTCACGTAGTCGTAGAAATAGACCAGTTGTTGTTCCGTATCGACAGTTAGCTGATCAAGAAACACCTCTTTTTGATGCCATTCGTTGAAGATCATCCGACCTTTGAGATGTGGAACCGCGTACCAGCAGGTCAGCGCCATACGTTTTGCTTCTCGGGAGCGCTCCAACGTTCGCTCATTCACAACGAAGACGTTCAGGTTATTGAGGTAGAAAATATCCTGTTCAGCGGTACGGTTTTCTTGGGGATTGAAGCCCTCGAAAACCCACACGATGGCACCACCGTTGACGCGGTAGAACTCTCTTCTGCCTACGATCTCCGTAAGAAAGGTAGTGGACAGCTGGACTTCAAACGCAAACCGCTGCTGCTTCCGGTAAACTTGAACATCAGGCTTGCGCCATGTTGCCCGGTCAGCGATGGGCATTCCACGCCATACCTTTTCAACCTCTGGTTCCGAGCAGGTCGAATCGGCATACAAGCTGTCCTTAATAATGCCTTTGAGTCGCAGGTGAGCTGCGCTTTCTTTCGCAGCGTTGTATTTCATCCGATTGATCTGATCGACGCTGAATGCCCCTTTAGTCGATATCGGGCAGCCCCTGGTGCCTTCTTCATCCGGATGGTGACGGAAGTGAAACCGCCGCTGTTGCGTAAGCACGAGCATCACCGCACCGCCGCAAATCCTGCATATCAGCCATGGCTGATTCGGGTTGCGAGCGTAGCGGCCGGCGAGTTCGTTCCTATCCTGTATTACGACCACCAAATCGCGCCTCAGGAACGTGTCTACGTCCAGAGGCTCCCCGTTATCGAGACTTAGAATTTCGTTTAGCAGCATTTGTTCCGTAGGCTGGGCTACGTCATAAGTGAACATTGATCACTCCCTGATTGGTCTTGCATCCTGGTCTGATGGGTGGAACGCATCATTCCTATTGAAAGGTCGCGGGGCCGCTATGATGCCATCACGCCCATTGAGTCAAACCTCAACCGGCCGTGCATTGATTTAGGTGGGACTTACGGGAAGAAAATGGCTAGCCGTCCGGCAACTCACCTACCCGATCCCGGCCATAAGAGCTAGAGGGTAATTCGCCATACGCTTACACCCGTTCCTCATTGATCGTGTTGGTCTCCGTCACCCTTGGGTCATGCCGCTATGTTCGGGGGGAGGACAGTATCGCGTCCCTGCACCGGGCCGGCAGTATTTCAGAGGTGCCAGAAGATAGTAACCGACAAGCTGAGGTGATCGGATAGCGCTCGACGGCGGTTTGGGAGCAGAAGCGTATGACTTTTTCGAGAAGGGGCTGTTGGACCTCAGGCTGGGGGCATCCTTTTCAAACCATCCAAAGCATGCCCTCAGATATGCCCCCAATGTAGCAATCCACTGGAAGTGGATGGATCTCCATTGCCTATGGAGCGGCAGAAATGATCAGCTAAACAGCCTGCCCAACGATACCTAGAGACTCTCAGGGTCGCCGCTGAACATTCCGCCTTGTCCGACGGGGTGCTGAATCATGGTGACGTCCATGTGTCGCTGTTTCCTCATGTTGAATAATCAAAGACCTGTAACAGGCCACTTTCTACTGGGGGAGTACTACTCGACGACATTGTCTGGGCCAGTGCTTCCCAAGATGTTTCGTCCATACGGGAACGATCTGTCGAGCCTTGGTTCAACCTTTGCGCGCCACCCACACCGCTTGAATCGCATCTCGCATCTCTTCTGATGCGTTGAAAACCGTTTGACGGAAGCGATTGCTGGCTCCGGTTGAGGCATTGATCTCATATGCTTTGGGCGCTCGGGAGGACCAGGTATCGGGAGAAGGTAGAGCCCACTCAAATTGAAGTGGGACGAAGAATTCCTCGTCCGCATCCCCGCTGTAATCGGTGATCTGCACCCCCCCGGTTGCCTTACCTTTGGCGATCACCCCAACGCCGGTGTGGTAAAGGAATACAGTGGACCCTTTACTAATGCGTCGAACCGCATTTTTGCGGTCGTAGTAGGCAGCCGCCTTACCTTTCTTTCCATCGCCAAGCATGTCGCGCCAGGCGTCGTCCATGTAGGTGCGGTTGGTGTTGACGATGAAGATGCCCGGGTTGACCTCCATCAACAGGTCTAGCTCGGGGTTGTAGGTGTCGAACTGGATGAATGGGTTGCCCGCCACCTGATACAGCTTGTACGTAAGGCTGTCGATGTGGACACCCTTTTTCGACCAATACTGAATCGCCTCCAGAGTGTCACGGTCGACACCATTCGTGACGACGACGAATCGCTGGTCTTGATTGAACTCTTGCTCCTTAAGAGGAGCCTCAAGCCCAAAATACTCTTGATGACGCGTACTCAGGGCACCCTCTAGGCGCTGTTGGCTCTGGACCATCGCTTCCAGTTGTACATAAGTATAGCGACCGAATTTTTGCCCGTAGCGCATGACTTGAAGCAAGTTCTCGGCACTGGATTGCCACCGCTTCAGCTCGAATATAAAAAGGGTGCCCTTGCGGTCGAGGGCTAGAATATCAGCCTCTTCTTGGAACTGTCGTTCCTGGGCTAGCAGCATAAGCTGCTCTTCTGGGATCAATTCCACGAGGTGTGACGCCAGAAACTCCTCGATGTACTTCTCGCTGATGCCTAATGCATCGGGGCGTTCTATCGGTACGCGACGACTGCTAGCGAGAGCCGGTATGGTCAACTCGTAAAGCATTTGTGCTATTCCTTAGCTCCGCGATCAGCGGGCGCAATGATGGCGATTCAGAATTAGTTTGCAGTTTGCCTTCTGTTAAGAAGAGTGGAAAGCCGGCTGTACCATCTATGGCGCTGGGGCAATGTCCGCCTCAAGCCTGCTTAGCTCACGATTGCAGGTCTTTGAATAACCAGGCCTTGAACTGCTCCACTGCGGACTGCCGTCGTTGTCTCCGCGGAAGAACGACGTGATGCCCAACATAGCGCACCGATTCACTGCCACCTTTTAGCGGGGCAAAAAATTTGCCCGCAATCAGTTCTTGGCCTGCACTGCCAGGATGTAGATTTTTTGACGATGACCAAGTCAGCGACTTCTTCACCATCGGCGAACCTCGGCGGTTTCAAGAGGGAATAGACGTGTCCTGCGTCCGCAGGAAGTCGAAGAGCTGCATGCTCAACGGGGCGTGTATGTTGGCGCTGATGGAAAATTGACCCGCCGGGGATGCGGCGGAAATCTTGGACTACCTGGAGGTAGTTCATGTATTCATACGAAGACCGTATCCGAGCGGTCAAGCTCTACATCAAACTGGGCAAGCGAACCGGGGCAACTATTCGTCAGTTGGGCTACCCGACGAAGAACTCTTTGAAGAGCTGGCACGCAGAGTATGAGCGATGCCTCGACCTGCCGCGTTGCTACGAGAACTCGAAGTCGAAGTACTCACCGGCCCAAAGGGAAAAGGCTGTCGAGCACTATCTCGAATACGGTCGCAACATCGCCGCTACCATCAAGGCGTTGGGCTACCCCGCGCGGGATTCTTTGCGTGCCTGGATTTACGAAATGCACCCCGAGTTGCATACGCGTGTTGTCAGTCGATCAGACGGGTTAGCCCGGCCGCCAGCGGTGAAGCAGGCAGCGGTCATCGCGCTGTGCACGCGAAAAGAAAGTGCGAAAGCCCTGGCTCAAAAGCTGGGCGTGTGCAGGCCGACCTTGTACAACTGGAAAAACCAGCTACTCGGCCCAGAGGTATCCCCATCCATGAAGTGTCGACTTGAACCCTCATCGTCACCGGAACGAGAGGAGTTGCAGCGGCAACTCGAATCTCTCCAGCTCGATGTTCGCCGTTTGCAGCTTGAACATGACCTGTTGATGAGGGCGAATGAACTCATAAAAAAAGAGACGGGCATCAACCGGCAAGTCCTGACCAATCGGGAGAAGACATTGCTGGCTGATGCCCTTAGGCATAGGTACTCCTTGCTAGAGCTGCTTGACGCGTTGGGCTTGGCCCGAAGCTCCTATTTCTATCATCGAGCCCGAATGCAGGTCGCGGAAAAGTACACCGAAGTGCGTCGTGCCATGGCGGACATATTCGAGCGCAATCATCGTTGCTATGGCTACCGTCGGATGCGAGCTTCGTTGAGCAGGCAGCGTGTGCGCCTTTCAGAGAAGGTGGTGCAGCGCTTGATGAAGCAGGAGTGCCTAGTCGTCGCCAAGCCGAAACGGCGTCGATACGGTTCCTACCTCGGGGAGATCAGTCCGGCGCCGGAAAACCTCCTCAACCGCGACTTCACGGCCCTAGCTCCGAATGAGAAATGGCTGACCGACATCTCGGAGTTCCAGATCCCGGCAGGCAAGGTGTACCTGTCCCCCATGATCGACTGCTTCGATGGGAAGGTAATCAGTTGGTCGATCGGCACGCGTCCCGACGCCGAGCTTGTGAACACGATGCTGGATGCAGCTATCGAAACGGTGGCCAGTAACGATAAACGGCCTGTTGTTCACTCCGATCGTGGCGCTCACTACCGCTGGCCCGGCTGGTTATCGCGCATCGCTGATGCGAAGCTGATTCGTTCGATGTCGCGCAAAGGCTGCTCACCAGACAACGCGGCTTGTGAAGGTTTCTTCGGCCGACTGAAAACGGAACTGTTCTATCCTCGCAACTGGCAGTCAACGAGCATCGAGCAGTTCATTCAGGCCTTGGATTCATACATTCGCTGGTACAACGAAAAACGTATAAAGATTTCCCTCGGCGCGCTCAGTCCCATTGAGTATCGTGAAAGCCTGGGCTTAGCGGCATAACCAGTCCAAGTTTTTGTCCGCATCCCCACCCTGCCGATTGAAATTTGACCCAGGGCGGATTGCTGATTTTGTTACCAGCAACTGTGGATAAGTCTACCAGCGCAGCTGCTGTTGCCCCCACTCCTTCGCTAGCCCAGTTCAGTTGTTTAAGACCTGCCACACGCAGCCATGTAGCAGGCCGTCGTCGCCATGAAATCAGAACGGCTCATCGTCCTCCGGTTCTTGGCCGCCCTTACGCTTTCGCTCCCGTGATTTGATCTTGGCCTGGGCCGCCAAGCTACTGTGTTGCAGGCGATAGGACTCGTTACCGGTTTCGACGATGTGGCAGTGGTGGGTCAGCCGATCCAGCAGGGCGGTGGTCATCTTGGCGTCGCCGAACACGCTCGACCATTCGGCGAAGCTCAGGTTGGTGGTGATCACCACGCTGGTGTGTTCGTACAGCTTGGACAGCAGGTGAAACAGCAACGCACCGCCAGCCTGGCTGAACGGCAGATAACCCAGTTCGTCGAGGATGACCAGATCCATGCGCAGCAGTGCCTGGGCGATCCGCCCGGCTTTGCCGTCGTGTTTTTCGCGCTCCAGCAGATTGACCAGATCGACCGTGGAGTAGAAGCGCACGCGCTTGCCATGCCGGGTGATGCCGGACACGGCCAGCGCGGTGGCTAGGTGGGTTTTACCGGTGCCTGGCCCACCGATCAGCACCACGTTCTGCGCGGTGTCGGTAAAGGCCAGGCTGGCCAGCTCGCTGATCAGGCGTGCGTCGGCGCTAGAGGCGTTGAAATCGAAGCTGGCCAGATCGCGGTGCATCGGCAGCTTGGCCATGTTCATCTGGTGGCTCACCGAGCGCATGGCGCGATCTGTGTGCTCTTGTTCCAGCAGGTGTTCGAGCAGCCACTTGGACGAGGCTGTGTTCGACTCACCCTGTGCAGTTAACTCCGCCCAGGCCGTGGCCATGCCGTGCAGGCGCAGCTCCTTGAGTTCCGCCATCAAATCACGCATGACCGACCTCCTCGGCCTGGCCACGCAGGCGGTCGTAGCGCGCCGTGTTAGCGACGGGGGCTTCCTTGAGCGACAAGTGGGTTTCGACGCTGGGTGGTGGTTCGGATGCTGTCAGCCGTGCCACGACATTGAGGATGTGTTCGGCGCTCAGGCTGCCGCTTTCCAGTACCAGCTCAACAGCCACCAGCACCGCATCGAGCCCGGCGACCGGTACGGCAGCCAGAACTTGCGCCATGATCCGGTCACCGCCGGCATGACGCCCCAGACCGTGCTTAAGCTGACGCAGCGGCGCCGGCAGATCAGCAAAGGGCGCGCCGTTGCGCAGCGCACCGGGCTTGCGTTCGATCAGCGGGAGGTAGTGCTGCCAGTCATAGCTGACCTGGTCGCGATCCAGCAAGCGGACATGGCTGGCGATCAGCGCGTCGTCAGCCACCACCTCGATTCGCGTCGGATACAAACGGCTGCTGACCCACTTACCCGCGTACTCACACGGCACCGAGTAGCGGTTGCGCCCGACGCTGACCAGGCAGGTGCTGGAGACCCGCGCAGGCCGCTCGACGTAACCGTCGAATGGCGCTGGCACAGGCATCAGTTCAGCGCGCTCCAACTCCAGCACTTCGGCCACACTCAGCCCGCTGTATTGAGGGTGCGTCAGCTCGCTCCAAAGCGCGCGGCAGCGCTGGCCCAGCCAGGCATTGAGTTCCTCGAAGGAGTGAAAATGACAGTCCTGGGCGTCTAGCCAGATGCGCCTACGGCTGTCTTGCACGTTCTTTTCAACGATGCCCTTTTCCCAACCAGCGGCGACGTTGCAGAAGTCCGGATCGAACAGGTAATGCGCGCACATCACCGCAAAGCGCGCATTCACCGTCCGGCCTTTGCCCTTATTGACCTTGTCGACGGCCGTCTTCATGTTGTCGTAGATGCCCCGGCGCGGCACGCCGCCCAAGGAGCCGAACGAGCGTGTATGGGCGTCAAATAACATCTCATGGCCCTGGCTCGGATACGCCACAAGCCAGAACGCACGGCTGGCACACAGCTTCAGATGTGCCACCTGCATACGCCGGTAAATGCCGCCGACCAGCAAGCCTTCCTCGCTCCAGTCAAACTGAAACGCCTCGCCAAGAGCAAAGGTCAGCGGCACAAAGGCCTGCGACGCCTTGCCCTGTCCCCCTCGCCAGGCACGGATAAACGCGGTGAGCTGGCTGTAGCCACCGTCATAACCTTCGGCTTTGATTTGCGCCAACAGCGCCTTGGCACTGCGCCGCTGTTGCTTGGGCCGCAGCGAATCGGCTTTTAGCGCCTGCTCCAGCGTGGCGTGAAAAGGGCTGAGTTTGTTGAAGATCGCGCGGCGTTGGTAGACCGGCGGCTTGGCCTCAGGTGCTCTGACCCACTTGCGAATCGTGTTGCGCGCCAACCCGGTGCGCTTGGCTATCTCATGCAGCGACAGCTTGTCGCGGAAATACATCCGGCGGATTTTGCCCATCATTTCCATACTGATCACCCTGTGTTCTCCTGCTCAAAAATTGAGCAGAAGCAGTTGAACACCTGGGTCAGTTTTCAGTCGGCAGAACAGCCTCTACTGGGTCAGTTTTCGGTCAGCGGCAACAGCGTGTAGTAGATGGCGTCCAGAAGCGCTGCACGTCCCAACCAGATTTCTGCGTCAGCCGCATTGCTCGGCTGCGGATGTCTCCACCACGGATCACCGTGCATCGGCTCAATGATGCGCTGCCAGTAGTTCTCCAGGTTCGTTGTGCTCGGGCTGACACCGAAGTTTTCGCACAAGTCCTTCCGGTTGGCCGAATCGATGCACACGAATGCGTCAGGCCGCTTCATCGCCAAGAGCCTAGTCGCGGTCGGTAGTCCGCCGACTCGCCCGTCCTGATCGAAGGCTGCTCTGAACGCTTTGCAGTAGCGGTCGTAGTCGCGCTGCGTGACCGCGTCCATCAACGGGATGAAATCGAGGGCGTGGGAGAGACCTGTGGGCGCTTCGATGACCAGGTTCGCGAACGTCCCACTTGCGCCCATGCTCCCGAAAAGCCCGTAGTCCACGCCTGGCTGCTGAGACTTCTTGCGCCCGAGAGTGCCGGCGACCAGCTTGCGGTCGTCCTCGTTCCACTTCGCGTAGGGTATGCCAGTCGCGAAAAGGGCGCGAGCCTTTGTCAGAACGCCCAAGCGCTCCTTAAACAGGTGCGCAGACGGGTGTGATGAGTTTCGGACCTGCACGAGGTAGTCCGCCCAGCTCATGTCATGTGGCGCGCGCTTGGTATTCGGCTTAGAAGGTGGCCGAACGTCAGCAAACTTGATCAGTTCCTGTCGCGCAGCCGTCTTAGCTGCGTACTGGTGACGGTACCGAAAGAGGAACTCGTGAGAAATGTCCTCCGCCCCCTTCCACGCTTCTGCGACGAAGCGACTGAGCTCTACCAGCGCTGCATCGTCGAGCGAGCCATCAAGCAGCACGCTCGCCTCGACGTTTCGGCTCATCGCCGCCTTAGTGAGATTTGGACTCCCTACCACGCCGCGTATGCGTTGCCCGTTACGAAACAGGTAGACCTTCGGGTGGAACAGATCGCCCGTAGGAGGAACGACGGCTGCGGCCGCTAGCGCTGCTGCCCGCTCAAGCACCTCGGGCTGCGTCTGGAACATATGAGTGCCGACAACGAAGTGCTCGAACTTCGAGCTGTATTTCATCGCTGCCTCGAAGACCGCGTTCTCGGTCGCCCAGGCTACTGCCCATTGCATCGACTCGCAGTTCTCAACCAGTGCTATGAGTGTCGACTGCGTCTGCGAAGCCGACAGGAACTTCACATCCATCTCTGCTTTTCCTCTTGTTTCTATTTAACTAAGTCCGGTGCGCTTCTGGGAGCGTCAGGAGAGGCGGACTGCTCGTGCAGCGACCGGCATGTAGAGCCATCGCTCGCTCACGGGCTTGCCGGTCGCGTTGAGAAGGGCACGACCATAGGACTCGAGCTGCGGGCCGTGCTCAGCCACCAAGTCCTCGTCTCTGGCCGAGCCACCGGGGTTCGATTTGTGGTCCATGAGAATCCAACTATCTGGCAGTTCAACCAGCAAGTCGATGCGGCCCCGGATACGAGTGCCGTTAGGGCCATTCGCTTCGATGGGCACTTCGACGTAAACGGGGCAGTCAGGCCAGCGCTTGGCTACCCAAGCTTGGAACGCTCTGGCCTGGGCGCAAACGGCTTCCTTATCCACAGAATGAGCCACGGCCCAGGTCATCAGGATTCGTTCGACGTCAGGGGCTGAAATCCCGCCAATCACGCCGGCGCGAGCGATGCACAGGTGGAGCGCCGTGCCCAGCGATGCCATGTCGGGCTTGCCCGCCAAGCTTAGCCGGACTCCTACTGCGTCAGTCTCGACTACCTTGAACATGCCGCCCGAGGCAGAACTCGGTTGATGCCACAACGGCTCGGCCTGCACGCGCGGACGAGCTGTGAACCAGCGGCAGGCCTCTGAGGCTTTGGCAGGTGGCTCGGTTGAGCAGTCATCCTTGTTCCACGACCTCGATAGTCTGGAGAGCTGCTGGCCGTCGGGTATCGCTATGGTTCCTGAGTCGCCGAACAACAGCTCGGCTGCGCCTTGAATTTCGCCGACCCAGGCGCGCCCCGCCCCTGACTTGCGAACGAACGACACTGCGACGTTCATATCACGCGCGCGGGTCAGGCCCACATAGAGAAGGCGCTTGTTCTCCGCCAGGGCTTCTGCCTGCATGGCTTGACCAGTGGCGCTGGCTTCGGCGTTGAGGGCGGCTTGGGGCTGGGACCGTTTGCCCCAGGTTTTCAGCCAGCAGTGTACGAAGCGGTTGGCGAGCGGCTGCCGCGGATCGAAGCCCCCAACTGTTCTCGCGCGCACGCCCCAAAGTGAACTGCGTGCTGTCGCATCGAGGCTTGTCAGCACGACGATTGGCCACTCCAGCCCCTTGGCTCCGTGATAGGTGAGGACCGAGACTGAGTTGTCTGCTGAAATGGCCCGGTTATCGTCCTCTGCGCTGGCGAGTTCGTCCAGCCAACGAAGCATGCTGCTGACGGTCGCCGGTCGCTTCGCGGCGACACACTCGTCCTCGAAAGTCTTTCCGAGCTCGACCAGTGCCTCGACATTGGACAGCCTATTGCGGCTCTCGTGAGGGGAGGTGGACCATTGGCCGACCAGCCGCACTACTTGGGACTCGGCAGCGGCAAGTCGCAGCACTTCCTGTGGCGTCAAAGCCATTAGCGTTGGACGCAGCTCTTCCAATCGGGCCAGTAGCGGATGGGCGCTGTCACCCTTCGTCAGCCACTCGTGTGACCTCACCCCATCGGTGGCTAGGTATTGCAGCCTGTCTGCAAGCCAGGTCTCGATCGGAGTGCCATCGGCAAGGGTTAGAACCAGCGCCGTGGCGACGGTGTCGGTTGCGTCGTTCATGCGCCTCAGACAGGCCATGACATAGATGGCTTCGGCAGTCCCCAACAAGCCGGAGCGTGGGCTGGCTGACGGGATGCCCCAGCGCGTGAGCGACGTGACGGCAAATTCGACCTGGTCGTTGTAGCGACACAGCACTCCGACATCGCCGGCCTGAATCGGTCGGAGCTCCTTGGTGTCCTTGTCTTCAACCTTAACCCCGGACTCGAGCAGCTCGCGGATGGCCTGGCCAAGGCCTAGGTAGTCCGAGTCGTTTCGGCTGCTCTCGAAGTTCCAGTTCAACAGCGCGGGCTGGTCCGGAATGTCCTTCCGCAGAGGCTGCAACCGAACCTGCTCAGGCGTCAGGTCGGGCTCGAACGCAGAGTTGAATACACTATTAGTGAGCAAGACCTGGCTTTCGGTGGAGCGCCTAGAGATGTCCAGAGCCTTCCCTATGACTCCGCCCCAGCTCTTGATGGCGCTGAGAACGCCGGAAATGAGGCTTGAGTCAGTTCCGCGGAAGCCGTAGATAGCCTGCTTGGGGTCGCCGACCCACACCGACTTCTTAGCCAGTTTGGCCAGCTCGACGAAAAGCGCCAGTTGGAGCGGGCTGGTGTCCTGGAACTCATCGACCATGATGAGATCCAGTTCTGCCGCCAACACTTCACGGACGGCTGGCTTTGTCCTCAATGCACGTAGCAGCAACACCTCTTGGTCGCTGAAGTCGACTGCACCCAGCGCCTTCTTTGCCTGCTCGTAGGCGTCGAGAACGTCGGCGGCCAGATTGAACACCTTGTCAAGGTACCGACGGACCTCGGCATGAAAGGCCGGGTGAGACTCGTGGGCCTGAGCTGCGGACTTGACTGGTGCCACGATATCCCTGACCTTAGCGCCGGCGTCAAACCCGGCTGCGCCGATCCAGTCGGGCCAGCACCAGCGTCCTTCACGGAAGAGGCGATCCAGTTTTTGCAGCCCGTCGAGGCCTTTTAAGAGGTTGTCTGCAACTTTGGCGCCGACAGCCTGCTGCTGTTCTACGTAGGCGGTTACTTCCTGGTGCGCCTTGGCCAACGCGGTCGCCAATGCCATGGTCGGGTCCAGCCCCACAGTTGGAACAGGCCAGTTCGCGAGCATAGCGTCTGCGTTCTGAGTACCCATCACGCGAAGCGCCCCTGGCTCAATGTCGTTATCGAGCGCGGCCTTGACGACAGCCTCAACAGTCTTGGACCAGTCCGCCTGTTCGATGCCAAACCGCTCTGTGAGCCAAACTAGTTCCGCTTGTGCGTCGGCATCCATCGACTCGGCCAGCGTGGCTTTGAGCAGTCTCTTGGATTGACCTTCACCCAGGACAGTCTGGTCGGGAGACAGGCCCAACTCGAAGCAGAACCGCTTAAGCATCTGACCGCAGACACTGTTGACGGTGCCCAAGCGGGCTTGGCCTATGGCGGTGGCGAGGTCGATACGGCCCTTTTCAAGAAGCCAGGAGCGGGCGCGTTCGCGCAGCTCGGTAGCGGCCTTCACCGTGAAGGTCGTGGCCAAGATGGCGTGAGGCCGTGCCGTGCCAGATTCGAGGGCTTGTGCGAGAGTTCCGGTCAGCTTGTAGGTCTTACCACTGCCGGCGCCTGCGCTGATGAATTCGATGTTGTTCATCACTTCCAGCCTCCCAGCAAGATAAGGTGGTCTCGGTCCCATTTGCTTGGACCGTTGACCGGAAGGGTTCCCTCAGGGCCCTGGTACTCGTCGTTCGGATCTTCCGGAACGACTTCGATGGTCCCGGCGTCCAGCTGCTGCTTGCGCCACTTCCAGGTAGCGCGCGCGCGGTCCAGTAGATTGGAGACGGTTACGCCGTCCGGCGGTCTTCGGACTTGCGCTTTTGGGAAGATGTCGGCAGCGGTGATGTACAGCCCGCCACTTTCCAGGATGAAATAGGCAAGCGCGGCGGGTGCGATACCGCTTGTTTGCTCTATGAGGCTGGAGTAGAGCGCCAACTGTAGGTGCTCGCCAGAGCGAAGCAGTCCAGCGTAGTAGGTATCGCCTCTCCACTTTATGTCCACGGCGACAGTTCGCTTGTCACCAAGCGTGACCAAGAGGTCAATTTTGCCGATCAGCGGGACTGCTCCCAAGGTTCCTCTGAACTCCACCTCCGTCTGAACCTGAACGGCACCAGCGAGCCTGAGGTGATCTAGGAGACTGCAGATGGCTAGTTCGCAGACCTTCCGGAAGTGCTGCTGCGTTACCCCTGCACCCTGCATGAGTAGTACAGCGCCTTCAGTCAGCAAGAGCGAGTCTGCTTCGGCGCGGAACCACGCAACGGCATTGGAGTTTGACAAACTCAAGGCATCGTTGTGCGCGAAGAGTTTCTCGAGCACCCGATGAGCGAGGATACCCAGCAGGCGGTTGTCCTCATCCACCGCCAGGACGGAGGTCGGATCCAGCTTCGCCACTCGTTTCAGAACGAATAGGGCTGCGTCATTGAAGAGTTCGTTGAGCGTAGTGAACGACTGTAAAGCGTCGCCGAGCTGCACGGGATGAGGGAGTTGGATGTGTCGTGAAGTTGCGGGCAGCGACTGAGGTGCAAGCACCTCGGCGGTTACCCCGAGAAGTGTGGAGTCGAGTGCAATGTCCAGGTCAAGCGAAGCGGACTCGATATCCGGTACGAGCTTCTTAAGAAGCTGGCGAATCGGATGTACTTCTGTACCGGGGGGAGGGCAGACGATGATGAATCTTTTTCTCGCAGCAAGTAGTGGCCGCAGCCACTTCAGTGCTAACGATACAAGCTCACGCGCCGGGTCTCGCAACTGGACACCTAATTGAGTAAGAGCGTTCACCTCGGCAGGAGACCAAGGCAGAGGCGAGGGCAGGGCAGGCGTAGATGGCATCCACCAGATCACCTCATCAGCTGCTTCGATGCACGCGGCTGCCGTGCTGGTCGAGCGCATGCAACCGACATGGGAAACCGCAGCGGGGTTGGTTGCCCCGGCGGGCGTGGCGTGGGCGACCAACTGCTCGACTTGCCGAGGCAGCACCGTGGCCAACCCTTGCCGAGCCAGCTCGATCAATGCTTCATGGACGGCCGCACATTGGCTATGCGCCGCCGTAAAGCTCGCCGCATCAGCGGATTCACCTGAGAGGCGAAGCCGCATAGCCTCCTTCATCCGGGCGACGCGAGCAATCAGTGCATCGACCGGCACTCCATCGGTGCGTGACCAGCGCTCTGACTCCAGCCAGAAGGTAATTTCATCTGCTACTTTCTGGGCATCGTTACCCGCTGCGATCTTGGCCTTAGCCGCCGTCCAGGCTTCGCTCCCAATTCCAGGCTGCTTGGCGACAGCACGAGCGAGCCTGCCTCTCGCAGGACGACTGAATGGGCCAACTGGGTGCGTCAGGAAATCCAGCAGCCGGTTCATGTCTATTGGTTCCCAGCACATTTCCAGGGCAAGGATTAGTGCCTGTAGGGCTGGGCGGAGCTGACTAGGGCGTTCGAACCCGCAGTTGACCCCACCGGTCGCGGACAGCGACACATCTAGCGAGTCGCCGGCCTCCTCAGCCAGGATCAGCCGGTCGCCGGGCTGGTGCGAGTGTTGTGCGCTCAACCAGTGTTCGGCGGTCGTGGCCGCGAGAGCGTGCACCAGCAAGACACTCCCGTCGGTTTGCACGGTCAGATTGCCCGCGGAGCCTCCAGCCACAACGGTTAGGGCTTGCTCTTGCAACGCACGGAGTTGGCCTTCTCCCTGTGGCTCGGGAAGTCGGACTTCGACCGCTGGCAGGCGCTCGAGCACCTGCCGCCAGAGAAGTGGGAAGTCCTCGGGCGGGTCAACCAGGTGAACTGACTTGATGGGGCCGGGGCCGGACGCACTCAGAGCCTGTATCACCAGGTGCAAGCGCTCGGCCTCTCCGGGCGGCAGCGTTTCGAGAGCTGCCTTTTCAATGGCGGCAAGCTCCTGGATTCGCGAAGTATGCTCTGGATTCGCACTGCCGTCCCAACCGCCAAGCCGCCACTCGTCACGCCAGGTCAGGAGGCGCGCAGCCGTACCAATGCTGTCGGCCTTCAGGGACGCACTGTAGAAGCGCGAGTTGTTGTCATGGACGCGCAGCAGGCCAGAGTAGATGGTCACGCGTCTTGCCTTGGACGCTTCTGGCGCGCTTAGACCAAGGTAGGTCTCCAGCAGGGACAGGAATCCGAGGCGGCCCACTATCGGGGTGTTGAAGAAGTTCGTCGGGGACGGACCCTGACGGGTATCCAAGAAAAGGCCAAAAGTGATGTGCATGCTACGGTTGACTTCCTTGACGACAATCCAATGCAGGCGTCCTATTGCATCTTGTTCCCCTGCCCCTAGTCGACAAGACTAACCGAAAGCAACCATTCACGTACGACGGAAAATTGCTGAGAGCGGCTGTCAGACCACAATTGCCTGTGTGTCAGATATCGCAGCAAGGCAGACACGGAACCGCGCCTACTGAATTTCCGCTCTTTACCGTTAGCAGCCTTTCTCCAGCTAGAGGTCTGGTAAAGCCTGCTGGACCCCTGGAGTGAGCAGCCGACTTTTGGCAGCGTTTTGAAAAGCGTCGGAGTGATACCTGAATTCAGCTTGGCGACTTACACTTGAAATATTAATTGCACAGCAGGTATCACTCGGTTGCTCACGCACTTGGGCCGAGGAGAGCATCTCATCGGCCTACCTTCACTCCGTGGTGTGTGGGAACAACAACGGGTGACTTTTCTAGAAAGGAACTGTTGGACTTCAGGCTGGGGGCATCCATTTCAAACCATCTAAAGCATGCCCTCAGATGTGCCCCCCAATGTAGCAATCCACTGGAAGTGAATGGAGCTCCATGGTTTGTGAAAAGGCAAAAATGATCAGATAAACACGCTGTCCGACGCCGCCTAGATTCTCAGGGTCGCCGAAAATATTTTCGGCCTGGCTCTGCACCATATTGACGGTCTTGGTAGTAATGCTCGTTTTTGGCGATCCAGAACGAGCGGTACCGAAATAGCGATCCTCGCTCGTGCGAGATGACCACCTGATTGCTAGAGAAGATGCCCTTGTCGGGTAGACCTCGTCTTTCTTAACCCAGAGATCCAGAGATGAGGGGGGAGAGGCAGGCGGTGATGCCTGCACGCCATTACCAGAATGGGGTCGTGCCCTTGCTCGATCACGGATAGCCCTAGGTATGCCTCGTCACTCTTGCAGGCTGTTTCCAGCATAGACATCGCTGATTCACCATCAGCTGTGATAGGGATTTCGGTGAGTACCGCGCCATGACGTTGGTCATTTTTGTAGAGGTGATCTTCGGAGTCGCTTTTGACCATCCAAAGCTGGCAGCAGCAGTGCCTCAAGGATTCGTTAGCGAAGTCTGCAAACGCCTGCGTATGTTCATTTGCCCCGTCGATAGTAGCCCAGAGCAGCAGCAGCGGAATCAACGTGCTTCCAGAGGTGTGCCATTTTCTATAATCCTCTGTTTGCTCTAGGGGATGAGCAATCAAATCGCGGTAGCGTGAAACATGGGTGGGATAGCGATCGTGAACACTATACGCGAACCGATAATGATCCAGGATCATCGAGCAATAGCTAGGAGCCAGGTCTCGGAACTCTTCCAGATGGGAAAGGAAAAATAATGCCGTAGCTATGTCAGTAGACTGAGTGTCTGTGCACGGGCTTAACAGGCAGTCATTATTTATTATCAGATGATATATATGTTTCGCGAGCTGCTTGGAGTTTGTTTTATGCTCTAATCGCTGGCTATCGTCAATGTTTACGTGTCTGGACTCCCATAGTATCCATAGACCTCGTTGAGCAAGTCGTCCTAGAATTTCAAACAGCTTAAGATTGGTGTCTACTGGGCTGTTAGGACTTACCGCTGCTGAAACCGCATGCCGATTTTCAACAATGGGAAGTATTTTTTGGCCGTAGTATTCATCCCAGATTCGAAAATGGAGATGAAGTAGCTCGACGAAAGTAGCACGCAGATTTTTTGAAGCTGGCGCTGTTGATTTGTCTTTTATGAACTCCCAGGCATGAAGGATCACAAGCTCACTGGCCTTGTAAGGGGCTTCTAGATTTTCGGCTTCTCGTGCCCAAACGTAGAGGACAGAGAGGCACACATATGTCTTCCTGAGTGCGGTCAGGCTGCTTTTACGATCGGGTAGTTCATTGGGCAGTAAGCCATTCAGCAGGAGCGAGAAGTTTGCATAAGAAACCTCCGGCTCATCAAGCATCGCAATAGACTTCTGAAAATAGCTGCGCAGGTCTTTGGTGACTAGTTGTTCATGTAGAATCCCATCGCTTAGGAGCCCGGCGAGCTTGTCGCCATTCCACTCCTCGAAATCGACACCATACCTTTCGCAATGAACTTTCATTAGACCAGTTATACGCGCTCTCATAGGCTCCTGGATATCGCCTCCGAAGCAGATACAGATGACTTTTTCTAAATTTTTAAACTCGGGTGGCACACGTGATGGGAAATAGTTAAAGATTATGTCACTAATGGAGCTAACCAATGACTGGTTTGTTTGATCCCAGTCATTGCGGGTTAGGTCGCCTTTTTTAATCGTAAACGCATAGAGTTTTTTTTCGCCAGAAACGGTTGCAGGCCCTACCGCCAGAACGTCGACGCCCGCTTGATCAGTGCCTTTGCCAGGGCGAGAGATTACGTTATATCCCAGCTCGCTCAACAGGTCGGGAAGAACGACATCCAACTCGTCACGTTCACGTAGTGCCGCAACATATTGTTTAAACACTAGCTTCACGAACGGATCTCCATTTTGTAATGAAATAGCATCTTGCGTAGTGAAACAGGCTCAAATAAATATTGACGGGGTAGTTCGAGTTTATGGCTGAAGACGGTTGCTTCGGTTTCAAAGGGATGAAGTTCGCCATCTACTGGTGCCAAACTAACGACCCCATTCCCATAAAGCAGTGTCCGTTCGCGAAACAGGTCTGCCAGAAAGGAATCTTTCCTGCCTTCGTCCAAAGCCTGCTGAATCTGATCACTGTATCGTTCAAACTCCATTTGCCTGTGCAGTGCAGGGGGTTTGAGCTCATGCAGGAGGGGCGCTTCTCTGATTCCTTTAAGGTAATCATCGAGTAGATCCGTCGCCTCCCTGATCAGACTGGAGGCACAATCATTGCCGTTCGCGACAGTGGCCAGACATCCCTTTGCAATATTTGGATAGTTGATGAGTACAGGGTCAAACAGCAGGTCTCGAACTTCTGCTCGTTGCTGGGGTGGGGCTGAACTTCCCAGAAGAATGAGGAGTGCGGCCAACGATACTGGGTGATGGAAAAAGTGACCGATTGCTTTGCGAGCAATGAAACCATATTCCTTCGGTTCAAAGGTGAAAGGCGTACCTTCAAAGGTGAACTGATGAGGTTCCTCTAGCCCTAGGAATAAAGCGTTGTTTAGCTCACTACAAAGACGATGGTCTCCTATTTTCAGCCAATTGAAGACCCAAGCAGTCAAGATTGCAGGCTGGCCTTTGAGGAGCACTTGAACGACGCTCTGGAAGTGGCTGAGCCGGTGTTCGGATTTCCCACCATCCTTGAGAAGCAGGTGCTGCAGAAAGTCTTGCGCGCGTGCCACACCGCCGGCTTTGATAAGCCTTTCCAAAAAAAAATCCAGATTTGAACAGTCACCTGCCTGGAGCGGGGCATCTTGTGAAACTTTGAGCATCGAATCCCATAGGCGCTGTTTGAGGTGTCCAGAGTTGTGTGCAAGCGTCCAAGCAATCTTCGACGTCACCGCTGGCGTCGGTGGCTCCGCCGTTTCAAGTATGAATGACTGCATCGCTGAATGAACTGCCGGAGGTGCTACCTCGAACCAGCAGACTACAGCATCTATCAATGACGCACGCAAATCGTCTGAGCGATCGTGTCCAATGACTGTGCGGAAAACATCAATCGTGTTCTGCCAGCCTTGCTCCTTCTTGAAGGAGGCGTGCCGAAGTCCTTCGATAGCCTGGAGCCTATAGGACTGATTCGGGTGGACTAGATACGCGTAGATTCGCTCCGCATGGTGTTCCGCTTCGAATTGTACGGCCTCTGATATCGCGGCCTTCAGGGTTTGGAGTTTCTCGTAACGTTCATCGCACTGATCGACAAATTCAAAAACTTGTTCGATCCGATCACGGCGCTTATGGCACCAGGATCCGAGTATTTTCGAGATGTCTCTCCAGTCATCGACGGGGTCATAAAGGCGCTCGATGACGTCCAATAATGGTGCAAAAGGGATATTCAGCTTGCCCAGCAGGCTAGCGTAGACCATCCGACCAATTAATTTTGAATGGCCTGGGTAGTGACTCAAGAAGTCTGATGATAACCCTTCAGCTAAGTCGAGGTGGCCTTGGTTGTGTATCTCGGAAAGGGTATCAGTGTATGGCCCATACTCGCTTGGCCAGCAGTCCCAATGCCGTTTGAAGATAGCCTCGATCAGAGTGCCCTCTCGCACCTTTTTCATGATCTCGGCGTGCGAAGGCACAGCCATAGTGAATCTCCATGTTCCCGTCGGTGCGCATGATATCTTCACGCCGCAGGGTATGCCCATAATCAAGCGTGTTTCATTTTTCGGAATACCTTCCTGGCCATCCCCCCGGCGCATGATGAGGCTCGGGGTGCGAATTGAATCGCCCCGGGTTTCTTAAATACCGTCATAAGAGAGCTTGTGGGCCAGCAAGTCCAATTGCTGAGGATTACTCACGAGGAGGCAGCCAGTTTGGTTTCATCGCCAGTCTCCGAATCGCTCAGCGCCGCCGTTCATTCGCGTTGAGCACATGACACGGCCTGCATACGGCTTGGAGGATTGCAGTCTGATGAGCATCATCAAGAAGCTGCAAAGCAGCGTGCCCTAGCGGCAAAGAGAATGGCTCTTTGTCCAGCCAGTTAAAGCGGGAAAATATCTCCTCGATCTGCGGAGGGCTGAGCGTCTGAATTATCTGGGTGACCACAACGTTGAACTCAGGAGACACGTGGTCAACTTCACTTGAGGGGGTGTTCCCGCAACGTTCGCATATTGGGTGTGTCGATCTATAGCTAGAAATTATAGGGTGTGCGGCATCCCTGAGCGCGCGATCCAACCAGGCCATTTCATCGCGAGAGTCGATGCATTGCGTCCATGAGACCCCGTGCCAGCCATGTGCTGGAAAGTAGCCTTGGAAATCATAAGCTGCTCCGTGTCGGGGTAGTTTTCGAAAGAGACTAGGGCGAAGGCGTTGCGCCGCGCAGTGGTAATGTTTCTGGAGTATGAGGTCGGAAATGAGGGAGGACTCAAATTCCTGTCCGAAATCAACCGCTGCAATTTCCTCCCGAATCACCTCCTTCAGGCGGGTTTTCGTCATCCCTCGAAAGAACTCTTGGTAATCCCCCCATTTTTAGCATTCACCAGAAATAGAGGTCAGGCCACCAGGGCCGGTAATCCCCCCATTTTTAGCATTCACCAGAAATAGAGGTCAGGCCACCAGGGCCAATTTCTGTTTGGGAGTGATTCCTTCGAGGGCCATATTCGGGCGTTCGTGATTGTATGTCCAGATCCAGTTCGTCCCGTAGTTCTGAACTTCAGCTATCGATTCAAACAAGTAATGGCCCAGCCAGTCGTAACGTACCGTGCGGTTATAGCGTTCGACGTAAGCGTTTTGCTGCGGGTTGCCCGGTTGAATATATTCCAAACGGATACCCTGTTTCTCGGCCCAGCCAGTGAGTTTGGCGCTGATGAATTCGGGGCCGTTATCACTGCGGATTGTCTGCGGTTTACCGCGCCATTCGATGACCTGATCCAGCGCGCGCACCACACGCTCAGCCGGAAGCGAAAAATCAATTTCCATGCTCAGGGCTTCCCGGTTGAAGTCGTCAATCAGATTGAAAACCCGAAAGCTGCGTCCGTCCGACAATTGATCGTGCATGAAGTCCATCGACCAGCACTGGTTACTGGCTTCAGGCACAGCCAGTGGCTCGGGTTTCTCGCGCACGATACGTTTGCGCGGCTTGATCCGCAGGTTCAGCTCCAGCTCGCGGTAAATCCGGTACACGCGCTTGTGGTTCCAGCGGTAGCCTTTGACGTTGCGCAGGTACAGAAAGCATAAGCCGAAGCCCCAGTTTCGCTGGTTGTGTGTCAGACGGATTAAATGATCGGCAATTTCGGCGTTTTCAGACGCCAAGCGTGGCTGATAGCGATAGCAGGTGATACTGACCAGAAAGGCCAAGCATGCCAGCCTGATACTGCACCGACCCGAGCGAACCACGTCTTGCGCCATCTCTCGTCGCCGAGATGGCGTCACCACTTTTTTGCCATGGCTTCCTGGATGATTTCGGCTTTAAGGCGCTCTTCGGCGTACATTTTTTTAAGCCGTCGGTTCTCTTCCTCCAGCTCGCGCAAACGGGCCATCAGCGAGGCATCCATGCCGCCGAACTTGGTACGCCATTTGTAGAACGTGGCCGAACTGATGCCATGCTCGCGGCACAGCTCTGGGGCTGGGGTTCCAGCCTCTGCTTGCTTGAGGATGGCCATGATTTGACTGTCTGAAAAACGCGATGTCTTCACGCAAAATTTCCTTGATCCGGTCAGGAGAAAATTCTACTTCTGATGCGTACTTTTTTCAGGGGGGATTACCTTTGGATCTCTACCGAAATAAATTTAATAGATAAGTTATTCATTCAAATCCCACTTCTTTCCATGAGTGCGTGCGAGTTCCTTTCCTTTTGATGTCGCCAGAGATGCCAGCAGATTAGTCATCTCTTGATTTTCAGGGACGAATTGAGAGTAGTCAGCTTGTTCAGAGGGTCCTGCCAAACCAAGGGGGGTGATACGTTGGCAGCGCTGCCAGCCTTCGACATCCTGGTACACGACGTGCTTCCTGACGAACCTCGTGTCTTTCTCAACGTCGATAATGAATCGCTTGAGCTCTTCATTTGAATGAGTCAGCGCTAGAACCAAGTAGCCATCCACCACGGATCCTTTTTTTTCCAGCCGTAGGAGTCCTGCGTCTAGAAACGCTTCAGCATGCTTTGTTTCTATCCAGGCTTCCTCCGCCGTAGCGCCGTCGACGCGCACAAGCAAAACAGATGCAAAAGTAGTCGACCAATACTTCAATTGAGTCGTTGGAGGAGGGCCCGGCCAGTGAGGATCGTCTATAAACGTCAAGACACCATTCTCCGGGGATGTGAACCCGGCTTCGGTTGCTCGCTCATCCAAGAGCTTAATCAGGTCACTGAGCATCTAGTGTTTTCCTGCGAGTAGATATGTCATCCATAAAATCTTCAGCGGGTATAGCCTTTGCCTTGTCATACATAGACTCGACCCCGTCGAGAGCGAAGAAGTAGACCTTATTCACCATTGCTACATCGGTGATGGAGTCTTTTCTGTTCGGTGGAGCTGAAATGTCGAAGCGCTCTGGACTGGTTTCCTCATCTTCGGTGGTCTCACCGGGCTTGGCATCCTCAACGCGACCAATGCAATTGGCGAAAACAACAAGTTGTGGATGATTGGCAGTACCTCTAGCCCATCGGTAAAGGTCGTTCGCCATATCTCTTACACCGAAATCGTCATTTGCCCACGCCAGCACGTTGTACTCGCCTTCAGCGTTGCTGAACTGCAGGTGGCCTTTCGTCCCAGACTCGCTGATCCAAGCAGAGTCTTTGTGAGACTTGAGGTAGCTCAGCGCTTTCACAGCTCTCATCACATATTTTCCGGAGGAGGCCATCTCTTCTAACGTAAAATCGTTATCGGGCCTTACTCCGTACCTGGTCTGATAGGCAAAGCCCTGCGAGTCTTTAATGCTTCCTGCTTGCACTAGTGTGTCAAGCCGCTGGAATTCTTCCTTTACCACGTCAAGATAATAAGCGTCCGGCGGATGACGGTCGAAGAGTTCGTGGAACTCTAGCGCAGCTGGTTCCAGGTCATCTTCGACTACACCATCTTGCAATCTATGGCCCTTCACACGCTCCAGAGACCCATTCGCGTCCCATGTCAGCGTGAGCGTCATCCCACCACTGGTGCTCCTGCGCATGACACGGCTTGGAGGCTGTATCCCTGGTAGGCTCGAGCGGGTGCTGTGTGCTCCGTCTGCAGCTGGAAAAATCCCGGTTGCGCTGTGAATCTTCATCGCACAATTTCGCAGCTGCTCACTGTTGGCCGCCGCAACTACAACCGAAGAAGCCAGCCGTCTTGCGTAGTAATCCGGCAGAGATTTAGCGATCCCCTTGAGGTCGGAGATGTGTTGAGAGGCGAGGATCAGATTCTGTCGGCGTTGCCGATCGTCAGCTTGGCTCGCGATAATTCTCCGCAATTGAGAGTTTTTATTCTGGAGTGGATTAGTGAAATCATTTCCTAAGGTAGGCCAGACGATAAGATCCTTGAAAGCAAGCCTAAGAGAAATGTTACCTCGATCAAAGTCAGTATTATTGGGTTCGTTTTCGACCAGAACATAGCAGTTGATAAGCCCTTCGGCAGGGTCGGTTACCCAGCACCATCCCGCCCTGAATTTCTGTGCGGGTGCCGGCTTCCAGGAAGGGTCTATGGACGACATTCCGTCGGTTGCAGTCCAGTCGATCAACATAGCGCCGGTGACCTCTCCGCATCCGACTACGAATACGAGAGGATTTGGGTAGGCTTTTACAAGGGCGTTTATGTCGCTCCACTGCCCAGGAGCAGCGCCTGCCGAACCTGCCGCGAGCACTACGGGGCGGTTACCAAAAGTTTGCTCGAATATCCCCACTTCTGGAGCAAGCATGGTCTGTAGAAAAGGAATTAAATCCTTACCTTGGATGAGTCCGACATTGAGTTGATCGCCCTCACGCAGCTCCCGATCAATGTACTCTGTACGGATCTTTTTCAGGTACGGTTCGTCAGCACCTGAAAGCGCTCCACCTTGAGATACTAGATAGTCACGAATGCTTTCGATAATCGCGGCGCTATCGGATTCTAGTTGGAAATAGGTACGTTTTACTGTTGGGTACTTTGTCACGAGGCTTGAAAGGCTATCTTTCTTGAAAACCGCAGTCCGTAAGTGCGGAATCCATTGCCAGACAATATTGCACAGCTCCGCTTTTGAGAGGTCTTTGAGCAGTGGGTGTTTTTTTAGGGTTTCAGACCTGGTGCGCACAGTGCCGCATTTGGTCTGGAAGGTCGCACGCAAATCATCAAAGCGCGCCTGCCCCGTGCCTTGCATAAACTCAAAAAGCTTGGTGCTGACGCTATCGGCAACTGCCACGTAATATCTAAAGGGAGTTCCCGGAGCCGAGCAGATTTGAGGTCTGATGTGAGCATATAAAAAGAATTTACAGATCTCATAAATCAGTGCTTCGAGCTCGAGTGTTGTCTTTAAGCGCTTGCACTGAATTACGCCGACGGGATTGCCATCGTTGAACAAAATTACGTCACGCCCTTGGTCTGCGCCGTCATTTAGACGACTTACAGTGTCGAACCAGTCCTCTGAGCCAGCTTTCAGTTCAGCGCGAAAGACATCAGCGACCAAAAGCTCAAAATGAGCATCACCCATTCGTTCGAAAGGTAGCTGACCGGAGTCGAGGGTGAACAGTTCGGGAGCTTGAGTTCTGTCCTCTCGAACAGCCGCTTCGTCTTCTGGGGAGATGAATGATACTGCTTCTTCAGCCAATTTTTGCTCCTAGCATTGAGTGACTGACATTGTGCGGGAAGCGTACTTTCCTCTTGAATGTAAGTCCTGACGACCATTTCGCGAATCGCGGAGCCCAGGATCCATCCGTTGTTAGAAAAGCTGCGTAGCTCCGAAACGCTCCGACAAGGAAGCGGGGCAATGCCAAGCTGCCATCATCATAAGCCGTGCGGCGATGAGTAGCTAGAATGTCCAGACGAAGAGGGCGTGGCTAGCATTGCTGCGGTTCAATTGGTGACGTTCGGACTTTACCGTAGCAGGACTTATCTTCCACTACCCCCCGCGTAACGGTCTCTAGCGCTAGGCGACCCGAAGTGGTGATCGAGCGACGTTCCTACCCGCCCCTGAAGAGGGAGCGCGATGGCAGAGTCTCATCACAGCCGCTCTCCGGGTTGGACAAGCGGTCGAGGCGGATGGCCGCAGTGGCGATTCGTTACAGCCTGGGCCATGAGCGGTGACGGTGCTTGACGACTTGGGGAATGTGAGCGTTCGAAAGCAGGTGCAATTGTGGCTAAACCATCGAATTGAAAAAAATGAGGCCGCAAGACTGTTATTGATCGTGAAAGGACTGAGTGCAGAGGACGCAATCTGGGAAGTACTGGCGATACAGAACGTCGTAGGGATCCAATACCCTGCTATGGAAATTTAATCACTGGCGATTTTAAGAAAAGGATTGTCGGCAGGCACAATGTTGAGTAACAACGCCGGAGTCTCGAGTAGGTAACCTTTGAGATTTGCTTTCTTCCGAGGACCTTCGACCTGACAGATCCATATGTTCAAGCCATCATTACGTTTTCTGTGGGTCTTCAGTTTCTCAAACTGTTTCTGCACCCAGCGCCATTCTTCGATCTCTTGACAGGCGCCCTGAGAGATACCAGGAAACTCCTGCGCATAGCGTTGAAAGAGGCCAGGTGTAACCAGAAACACAGTACCGCTTACCGTGTGGATTTTAGCCTTGCTGTCGTTGATGATCAGCTTGTGGCTTTGGATGCCTTCCTTGACCCAATTCAGGAAAACTTGGCCTGGGTTGTCCAAAGGAGAGCTTGAGACTTCGAGAGGATTTTCTGACGGCGTATCACGTACTTCGGGATCTCCCATTTCGAACATATCCAGCAACGTTCCGAGGTAGTCGGCATCTTCCATCGCCATCGAATTTTCCAGCGATTGGTTTTGATACGATTCTGTTCCGCCTGTCTTGAGGGCTGGTGCCGATGCCGGAGCGTTAGCCAGGTGGTTATCGACAGCAATGCTCACCATTCCGCTGAAAGCCTCAGGCCGGTCTTCGTTTCCCCAAATCAACGCCGGTTGAAGACGCAGAAACGTAAAGCTCTGCTGCCAGTTCCCCTGCGCAACAAGCGCAGTCCAGATGGCTTTGCCTTCTGGCGTGGACTCGACCAGCCCATGCGACTGCAGTTCGTCGAACACCGCGAGGTTGGACGAAGGAATACCCTCAATCGCTTGCGACAGCAGATAGGCTCGCAGCTTGTCGGTGACCGTCTTACTGACCAGCCAGAGTGCGTCTTGAGTGAGCCATCCCGCAGCACCCGGCTGGTTGAGTTTCAGCTCGTACTGAACCAGATGACGCAGTCCGCTGATCAAGTGATGTTGCAGCGAATGAATCGGCGCTTGCAGCGCCTTACTCGGGTTGCCACCGATGTTCTGCGCGGTGGAGACGCGGTCGGCCTGAATGACCAATTCGCCCAGCACGCCGGCACGTTCGTATTGACCCGCCAGGACATACAGCAGGCAGGCCCACAGCGACGGAAATCCACTAAGCCAATCGAAGATCGGACGGTCGAGAATCTGGGTGTAGAGCAAACCTGCAGCGGCGCCGTGCAGGTGATAGTCGCGACCTTTGACATAGCGAAAGCGGTAGGGCTGATCCAGGGGACCGTGCCAAGGATGCCAAATACGGCCATCCCGACGCTCGACCTGCAGGTCCACGGCGATCTTGCCTATGTCATGCAGCAGGGCGCCATAGGCGATGCCAGCCGACCAGGCATCCGTCTGGGCGGCTTGGTCTTCGGGCACGGCGCCGGTGGGGAGCAGATAGGATTGACGCAGTTTCAAACTACAGGCGACCAGTTCCAGTCCATGGTCGAGCATACCGCCGAGATACGCATGGTGGTGCGTCTCGCTGGCCGGGAGTTGCTGGACCAGTTCGGCATAGCGATGAATCGGATGCAAGTAGAGCTGGGTGAATTGGGTGTGGGAGAGGGCGGTGTACTGCCAGATGCGATCGAGTAACTGGCGGCGGTGCTCCGCGGCTAACAAGCTGTGAGCCGACTCGATGGGCAGGTAACCTTCGGCGATGTTGACGGTCGGTGGCGGAGGGGGCTTCTGCCTTTTGCGGCGAAACAGGTTGAGCATCGTGACCTCCGGGAAGTGGCTGGGTCAGTGGCCTTTAGCCTTTTCGGATAGAGCTCTTACCCTTGAGTTCCCATTCCCTTCCAACCCTTACCCGTCCTTTTTGGCTCGTGTCCCTTTGCATGACAATCGGAATATGGATACGGCTAGGCATCGTTTTGTTGGGGCTAGTACGGCAAAGATAAGAGTCGGTACACTGCGGTGCGAATTTTCTCGGGGCTTGCCATGAATCTGACAGACGCCACGCTGGTGCTGCTGCTTGCGGCACGTATCCATGGGACAGACGAAGCCGTCAGAGCCTCGGCGAAGAGCGTGGTCAAGAAGTTGCCGCGCAGTAAGCGTGATCTGATCTACAAGGTGATCGATAGCCGTAGTCCGCTCGAACTGGTGGATTTTCTGGCGCAGAACCTGGATGCGGAATGACAGGCTGCGGTTGTGCGTCGCTCTCTTGTACTTTGCGTGAGTGGTCCGCGGCCTGAAGTTTTTTCTGGGCGCAGAAAAAAGGGCTCAACTCGCGTTGGGCCCTGTGAAGCGATTGCTGCGGTGAGGTAACGATTAAGCCCCATCGTTCATGCACAGCGAGTCATCCAAGACCGCTTGCTTCAGTTGCTGCTCCAGGTTGAGTACATATTCCGAGGCGCTTCGGGCGTGACCACTGGCGCGGAAGATCGCACGTTTGTCAGCCTTGAGCAGGCCGAGCCAGGAGTCGATGTAGCCCTCGTGCCGAAGCTCTCCCTGTATTCCGGTGTAGGCACATAAAAACGCAGCACCCATTTCGGCGATCAACTCTTCAAACGCGTAGCCTGGTGAGCCGTACGGACAGACTGACGTCACGCCTTCGCGCTGTAACCGAGCGTGATGCCCGGTCCAGTGCGTCAGCTCATGCAGTGCGGTGGCGTAGTACCCACCTTCATCGTGAAATTGTGCTTTTGTCGGCAGTTGGATGAGATCCCTGATCGGGTGGTAAAAGGCTTCGTCGGCAGATCGATGAACGATGCGTGCACCTGAACTTAACAGCAGATTTTCCGCAGCACTGTTGGGCTGGAAGGGATCACTCTGTTCCGTCTCGAGCAGGGTGTCATTGAGCATTTCGAGCCCCTCCGTTTGCTCGATGTTGAACAGAAAATGTGTCCTGAGAATGCCAAAGTGAGCGACCTTGGGTTGACCGTTCTCATCGAGGATCGGTTGGCCTGACTCGGTCTGTTCCTCGCGGTCCATCGGCTTGTAGAGCACCGCCAAAGTGCTGTGTTCCCCCTTACGGATGTGCCCACCCGCCTTTCTGGCTTGATTGAAGGTCAGCCAACGATCTTGAGTGAATCCCTGCAACCTGGCCTCGGCCCAGAGCAGCGGTAAATTGATGCCCGAATACGGACGTCGCGTGACGGCATTGATGGGGAAGGGTTGATGACGACTGACGTCAGCTGAGCCACTTGAGGACCAGGGTTTGATCCAGGGGGTAACGCCTTGGTCCAAAGCTTTAACGATCTTGTCTGTCACGTCTTGGTAGATATCGCGCATGGCAATTTCCTCGAGAGAAAGCGGAGGAACGCCGCGCCCGTTAGGGAGGGTTCCCCGGTGGGTGATGTGCTGGATTGATGCAGGTCTTGCATGGCGTCCGAATGTGGAGGTGGGCGCTGTCAATTGCGCTTAGCGCTGGTGTTCTCCTGCAAGCGCTATCAGCAAGGCGCCGGGCTGACCCGGTTCTTGGAGTAGGCTCAGACTCAATTGCAGTAACGGGTCGTGGTCTACGTGATCGGTTGGTTCAATGTGGATTACCTCGAACAGCACGCAGGGCTTGTTTGGATAGGCCAGATGGGCTTCGAAGGCTGCGCGCAGTACGTGGCTCAACCGATCGACCTGCAGCTTCTCAGCGTGATCGGATTGCTCGAGCAGTACTGCGCGTTGCCACGCGCCAGGGGTGAACACAATGGGCAACCGAAGGGTGTTCAGTGTTTCCGGTGTGAGTAAGTCGGACATGGTATGTCTCCGTTAAATACGCGAAGAAACCTGTCCCGTGCGGGGGAAAGATTTCCCCGCGGTGGGTTGAAGAAAATCAAGAGGGCTTACCTCACGAGCAAAGCTCGAAAGGCGCTCATAAGGGCAGTAGGCGTTCATCACCGTAGAAACGGTCACCGTGCGAGCCACCGAACGCTAATCGCACTTGGGGAGAACCATCACCGAGGTGACATAGTCTTGAAGGTCCTGACTATCTGGGCAGGTGCTGTCGATAACAGCGATCCGTACCTTGTATTTAGCCGCACGATTTATCTGGGTCAATCACTGTAGAGACGCTGTTTCACGGGGCTTGTCTTCTGGCTTCCAATGAGGGTTTTTCGACCGGGGAAACTGATAAGCGGTCAGGCATGGGCCGTTTTCAGTAGTAGGCTGTTACTCCTGTCTCAACCATGAAAACGCTCAGAAGAGGGCGAGAGCATGCCGACTCAGCAGCCTGTTCAGAATTCACGTGGCCACCGCTGGGCGTACGCATGTGGCATGTCGGTAAAGCGTGGTTATCGCAAATTGAAAGCGTTTGAGTCCCGCCTGGCTGAGCGTGCGGTGACGGCAGGTATGCCCGCAGGTAAATTACTTGTTCGCGGGAGCTTTCTGATTGCCAAGCTGGCATTGATCGGAGGACTGCTTTTTGTAGGTTTTTGGGCGCTCCTGTCATTGATGACTCTAATGGTTTTGTATTGGGTAATCGCCCATCACCGACTCAACGACTCAAAGGACTTTTACGGTGCTCAGGCATTCGGCGATCCTTATGGCGAGTACGAACTCAATCGTGCACCGGGACAGCCTGATCTAGAAGAGCATTAGTGGGTTGTCGTTAGCTTTTTCTGATTGAAGTACCTGCAGAGATCAGAGCGTCAGTACCTTTCGAACCCGCATTTTGTGCACTGAGAGTCCCTTTCCCTAGCATGCCTTCTGCTATGGAACCTACGCTATATCCTGCCCAACTCATGGTGGCTAGAAAAACCATCGGCAGCACGATGAACATTGCCCCCATCACATACTCGATCACCTGCGCGGTGACCGTCCCATCCATAAACCCGGATGTGGGCAGCGACAACAGCACCTGATTGGAAGCCGAAACCTGGTTGTACAGGGTATCGAGCATGCTGGAGTCGACCCAGCGTGCTAACTCCCACCAGAAGCTCAGCATGTGTAGGGTGAACAGCGCGAACGTCACCGTCATGACGGTCTTCAGCTGATAGGTACTGACCAGCAGAATCAGCGGCAAGCTGATGATGACGCCCATGATGAGGAAGGCCTGCACCATTGGCAGAGCGGCGCGTAGCGCATTCATCGCCGGGAAGTTACTGAAGGAACCGAGGGCCAAGCCGGTGTTGGTGGCCAGGTTATTGAGCCCCTGATTGATCGAGCCGCCGCGAGCGCTGGAGCCATAGTCCTGGTACACCTGTCCGGGCGACATGGACATCGATTGCTGGCGCGGGCTGACCAGCTCGCGCAAGGTGGCATCCTCGATCTCGTTGCTCGAACGGCCAGTCAACCAACCTTTCAGCTGAGTCAGCAGTGAAGGATCGACTTGCTTGATCAAGCGCCCGCGCAAGCCGACACCGCTGTCGCTCCACCACTGCTTGCAGGTGGGGTAGCCGGCGCCATTCTCCAGCCGCGGCAAGGAAACATCGCGGTTTTCATCATAGGGCCAGCTGACTCGCGGCGTGCGTGAACGATCCGTATCGTAGTAGCCAGGCGTATCGAGCAAATAGCTTGAGCCTATCCAGGACGCATCATGACTTTGTGCCTTGTCCAACTGCGGGCGGTTGGTGAACAGCCGAGAACGGGAATAGCCATAGCAGTCGCGGGTGAAGTCGGCGACTTCCTGCAGCAGTACCTGGCTGTCGATGCGCGAACTGTCGATCTCCATGCGCATCTGCCGGATATCCGGTGCGCAGGGAATGGAGGCGGTGGCTGCGGCGGTTACCCCTTTGCTCAAGGCATGCACCAGAAACCACCAGATCGGCACGTTGGCAGAGCGTTCGCCGATGGTGTTGAAGGTGGTCCCCCAGGTCGTTTCCACCGGCTTGGCCACACTAACGCCGCAGCGCTGGCTCGACGCATCATCAAACGCCATTGAGGCGAGGCTCAACGGAAAGACCGGCGCGCAGCCGAACAATACAACGATGTAGGCTAGCCATAAACGGTTCTCGATCCGCGGTACCGAGAGCAGTCCCTTGTTACCTTCATCCGCGCCTTGCTGACGGGCAGACAACCATTCCTGGAGGATGATCGCGCCGAAGGGCGCGGCAAACAGCCCGGTGTCGGACAGGACGCTCCAGAGTCCGTTGTTAATGATCCAGGCCAGCAGGGAGAGGTAAAATTCCAGGTAGCTGTTGGTGCTCAGGAGCATGGTGGTGACCTCACAGTCGGGTGAGTTCGGCGCAGGTAAAGAGCAATAGCCCTAATGTCCCGATGCGTTTCACGCGCAGTCGATCCTGGGGTCGCTGTCGGTAGCGCTGAAGCAAATCCCACCAGAGCGCAGAGAGGGCGCCGTAGAGCAGGGCACGCCACCCCCGCAGATAGGGTCGTACGGATTCGAATGCCTGCTGCCAGGCCTCGAAACTACCCAGCGCAGTGCGGCCGATCCATGCGCCCAGTGCAGCGGTCAGGATCATCACTGCGGCAATCCCCAGACTTGAAAGCAAAGTGAATAGCGGTGAGCGTTTCATGGCTCACTTGCGCCTTGCGTCAGCATCATTAAGTCGACCGGGCTCGGGGTCGCCTTGCTCGACGGTACGCGATGCGTCGGCACCACCGGCATGCCGGTCGAGCACCAGGCTGGCGGTGTTGGTGGCCAGCATCTGCCGGACCTGCAGTTCGGTCTGCAGCAGGCGTATTTCGCGCTCCAGGGTGTCGATGTTTTTCGTCAAGGCGCTCTGTGCCGGCTCGGCTGAGGCGATGTTCGGTTCGTGACTGCCCGCCAGCAGGGTGCGCAGTAGCAGCAACGCTTTGTCGAGCACACTGGACAAGGCCGTCTCACTGGCCAGGCGCCTCGCCAACAGGTCCTGATCGGGGTCGTCACGCAGGGCTTCGACCACACCACGGGTCACCGGCAGCATCGGGCTGGAGGCTTTCGCCAGGTTGTCAGGGGTAGGCGGCAGAGAGCCAGACAACAGCCCTTGCAGGGCCTTGAGGCGCTCGTTATAGGCCTCCTGGATCAGCGGCGTCAGTCCGCTGCCAGCGGTCGCACGCAGAGTTTCGCAGCTGTCGCAGGTCGCGACTTCGCTCTCGCCCAGTACGCGGACGGCCCATTCGGATTCCTCTTGGGGCGAGGTCCAAGTCTGGCAAATAGCCCCGCCTAAGCAGTCGCTGCTACTGATCGAGGCGCTGTCATCCACCGACCGGTTATGCAGCAGGTTGTAGCCTGCTCGCACTACGTCGGAAGTCACCCGGATGGGGGGCTGCCCACTACCTCCAGCCTTCTGGCCGCCGACCCAGGACACCCCATTACTGCCGTTACGGGCCTCGGTGTTTTTCACCGCGGCCACAGCATCACCGCCGGTTTGCTCCAGATTGCCCTGCATTTCCTGGTTCTTGGCCAGCGCGCCCCAGCCGGCTTGACCGACCTTGTCCGCCATCTTCTCGGCCATAGCCTGGCAGGTCAATTTGGAACGATCGAAGTCGATGCGGCCCTGCATAACGCCGTTACTCAGCAACTCATAGAGACCGGGATTGGCGCGCTGGATGATCAACGCTGGCAGCGACATTACCGCTTGGGTCGCGTTCTGCACGATGCTGCCCATGATCTGCTGGAAACCTTCGGTGGCGCCGTTCAGCTGGTTCTGCAGGGTATTGGTGAGGCTCATGTTTCCGCACATCATGTTTGCTCGCCAGGACCCGCCGACACCGAGACCACTGGGTCGGTAGAGCGAACTCGGTGAGCCGACTGCCGAGCCGCCACCAATGGTGTACATCACTCGGTCGTCGAGTACTTCGCCTTGAGTACCCAGGCGGTAATCGCCCTCGGCGGCGTGGGCATGAGTGGCCATGGCGAGCAGTCCACAGAGCAACAGGCTCATCACGCCCAACCATGATCGCGCGCAAAGCCGACTCATGATGCACCGCCTTCGAAGTCGATACTGAACAGAAAGGTCTGCCCCTCACGTTTGCAGCAGCTATAGGGACGCCACAGCGACCAGGCGTAGCTGCCATCCTCGCTCTGTACCGGATCGCTGGGGAAGGTGGCGCACGTCGGCTGAACCTGGGGGTAGAGCAATTGCCATTTGTGGGTCGAAGCGTCGTTTTCAACGATCGGGCCAGGCGGCCAGTAGCCGTCGCGTTTGGCGGGCGTGAGTGGTAAGTACACATGCGGCTGCCAGTTGCGGGTAATCACATCGCCGACCCGTTGCGCCATGACTGCGGCCGCCTTGAAATCGTCGGGCTGCACCAGAAAGCCCTGCCGGGGATAAACGTTGCCCCACATGTTTCCAGAAGCCTGACGTCCGATTTCACGGATCCCCGGCATGAGGGATTCGGGGTAAAGACTTTCCGGTATGCCATGGCGCCATGCCAGCGAGTCCAGGGTGCTCAGGTAGTAGGGCATGAACGCAGTTGCACCGCTGGCGCAGGCATAGCCGGATTGAAAGGCCAGTCGTGTGGCGGCCCAGCCACCGGGGTGGCCGATGCCATCGACGTTCTTGAAGCGGGGCAGGTTGTCGCGGTGGGTGTTCGGGGTGATCAGGTTACCGCCACCTTCCGCACCACTGATGGGAGCGGAGAGGGTGGCCATCTCGGTCCATGGGTTATTGCCGGTGGTGGCGTAGCTCGAGACCACCAGCTCAGGAATGAAATGACGAACCTTGGTCGAGGTTTTGACTGTGCAGCCGAAGGGCGTACAGAACAGCCAGAAACAAATGCCGACGACCCTGTAGGCGAGGCAACTTGGCGATAACACCGAGGACGTGATGCTGCCGGTATCCAGAGCCACGCTTGGTCCGCACGCCAGCAGGATGCTCAGCGCCAAAGGTCGTAGCTTCTGGTGCGCAATTGATGGGCATACGGCAGACATGATCCAGGCTCTTTGGGTTAATGGCCTGGACACGTTCGACGATCGAACATACACCGTCAGTGATAAAGCTGAAGCTGGCGTTGTCGGTTTACAAGGATTTGCAGGGTGACGAGATGGCTATTCGATGGTCAGTGCACGGCGAAGGGCGTCTGGCTCGGTGAGTAGCTGATCCGTCGTGATTTCAAGAATGTTGGCGAGTTTGCACAGGACCATCAGCGACGGATTGCCCGTGCATCGTTCGATTTGACTGACGTAGGTACGATCGACCTCGGCCATGAGCGCCAACTGCTCTTGGGTAAGGTTCTTTATACGTCGCATTATGCGGATGTTTTCCGCCAGTTGCAGACGCAGCTGTTCGTAGTCTTGAGTCATGCGCGCAAATTGCGCCTTGAGGGACTCTCAATCCACGGGATATAGTCTACATTGGTATTGATCTAGGCCATTTGATGCACATACCTGTTATCCAGCGTTCATTTGGTTTCGTTATGATTTCGAGGCTGGGTCCAGTGTCTAACAATAAAATCAGAACTCTAGGGTGTGTATGGACGAAAACTACATTTCAATTCCTGCGGCGGATGGTTGCTCAAGTCTTCTGACACCTTGGGGCAACGAATTTGCTCCGATGATCGAGCGTGGCGTGCAATGCGCCCAGGCTTGGCTTGATACGCCCGGCGAGATCCCCCTATGGTGGGAGCTGGCGCAAACCCGCAAGACCTTTCCTGTCGGTGACTGCCAAGATGCTTTTGAAGCCGGATTCCTGTTGAGGATTCAGCAGCGGCTTCGAGGCGCATCCTAATATCCTGTCGCTCGCTTTTGAGCGCGACACCTGAATAGATTTCCCTATACGGATTCTATGCCTCGCGCTCGATCGATCCGTTCTGCTACCCGATAAGCCGCTTCCAGCTCTGAGCAGCCGTTCTCCTGCATCAGTGTCCAGCGCTCGGCTTTTTCCTCGGGCTCCGTCATGGCCAGGGCGAGATAGAGGCTGGGTGGCACGGCTCGAAACAGCGTTTCGAGTTTTTTCGACAGCACGACCCCCTCAGTGTATTTTCCCGGCTCTTTACTGGCGGAGAGCAACAAGGCCTTTTGTGCCGGCGTGAGCTTCTTGAAGCGAGCGATTTCTTCAATCTCCGCCGGCGGCATGTTCAAACAAATCCACCATTCGATCATGTTGAGCATGGTCTGCGCAGCAGTGGGGAAGTCGGCAAGATTTTGCGTCGCTAGCCAGAACCAGGCACCGAGCTTGCGCCACATCTTCGTGCCCTTGACCACGAACGGTGCCAGCAATGGGTTCTTGGTAATGATATGGCCCTCGTCGGTGACCATGATGATCGGTCGGCCCAGGTACTGGTCGCGCTCGGCAAGGTTGTTCACGGTGTTCATCAGGCTGATGTAGCTGATGGACATCTGGGCTTCGTAACCTTCGCGAGCGTAAGTGGCCAGATCGACAATGGTGACATCGCTCTCAGGCCAGGGCGTGCCCTCGCGATCGAACAGTTCACCCTCGAAACCCTGGCAAAACAGGTCGATGGACTCGCCCATTTCCTGGGCACGTTCGCGACGTTTCTCTGGCAGGTGCGGGGCGGCGGCGACACGCAGCAACGCGTCGCGCACGTCGCGGGTCAGCACCTGGCGGTTCGCTGCGACACAGGTCTGCGCCGCATCGAGAATGCACTCGCGAACCAGGCTGCGATCGGCTCGACTCAGGCGCGCCTCTTCCTTGGCCTCGCCGCCGGTGATCATCAGGCGAGCGGTGATTTCCAATTCGCCGAGAACATCGCGTTGGTCTTCGCGACTGGCTACCGCCTCATCGTCCAGCTCATCGATCGACAGACTCGCCACCTGATCCGGCTGCTCGACCAGGCGCCAGGCATCGGCGAACGGGGCGAGACTGACCGAGGCGCCAGGTTTCAATTGGACCTTATTGACCGACAGGCCCTGTGTCGCGAAGTAGTCGCCCTGCAAACCAAACGAATTGCCGGCCTCGACGATAAATAAGCGTGGGCGGTACACCGCCATGATCTGCATCAACAGGGTGACCAGGGTGGCCGACTTGCCGGCACCGGTGGGGCCGAACAACAGCAGATGGCCGTTCATGGCCCGGTCCAGGCGTGACAGAGGGTCGAAGCTCAGTGGCGAACCGCCGCGGTTGAACAGGGTGATGCCCGGGTGGCCGGTGCCGGTGCTGCGACCCCACACCGGAACCAGGTTCGCCAGGTGCTGGGCGAACATCAGCCGCGTGTACCAGTTGCGCGTGTCGCGGGTCGGGTTGTAAGCCATCGGTAGCCAACGCAGGTAACTGTTGCAGGCGGCGACTTCATCGCCTTCGCGTACCGGTTGCAGCCCCGCACCCAGCAACGCGTTGGCCAGGCTGACCGAGCGCTGGTGCAATTGCTGCTCATCGTGACCGCGCAGGTAAAACGCCAGGGTGCCCCGGTACAGCTTGTGCTGGCGGCCGATGATCGCGCGAGCCTCTTCGACATCATGACGGGTCTGGGTCGAGGCCAGGTTTTCACCGATGGCTTTGCGGGCCAGGCGATTCAACTGCTCTTCGAGCACATCCTGCGGTTTGACCACCAGGGTCAGGCTCATCACCGTGCCTTCAGGCAACTGGTCGAACAGCGCGTTCACCGCGTCACCCTTACGGGTTTCGCCAGTGAGCTGACCAATCAGTGGGGCCCGGCGCAGCTTGTCAACCACCATGACCCGGTGGGGTTGATCGTCGAAAAACCAGAGTCCGTGCTGCACATCCGAACGCGGTTCATTGAAAAACAGCCGTTCGGCAAAATCGTGATCAAAGGGCAGCTCCAGCGACTCACCGTCACCCGACTCCGGATAGGCAACACGGCGGTAGAACTCCTCGGGTGCTTCATTGGTGAGCGTGGGCGCCGGATTGAACCAGGGCACTAACCAGGCATACAAATCTCGCCCATCGACTCGCGTCGATTGCACCCCGCACGCCTGCAATGAAGCAGCGATACGTTCACAAGCCTGTTGCAGGGATTGCACCGGGGTGAGCCCCGTCGCCTCTGCGTCAGACTCAAGCCAGCGATAGACCACTAGGCGCACCCGGCGGTTACTGCCGCGCCAGGGCAGGCGTGTCACCTCCTTATCCTCAAATAGCCCACTGGGCTTGGCGATGGCCTTCAGATGACGGCGGCTGAGCGCTAAATACGCCTCGGTGAAGACCGTACCTTGCGCACTGTCTCGAATATAGCCAGTCAGACGGTTCAGGTAGGGGGTGAAGTCGTTGTCGTCCTGGCAGAAAAACTGCGCCACCCAAGGCGCCTGATCCAGTTCATCAAAACTGTCCTGCAGGGCATCCTCGAGGGCATCGCGCGCTGCCATCAACCAATCAGGTTCACGCCCTTCGGTGCCGATGGGTCGCAGCTCGAACACCGCGCCCACCGAACGATTGTCATCGAGCAGAAAACATTGCTCGGTGTCGAGGTATTCGACCCAAGGCAGGTGATCGGTGAAGCTGGGGTTGTGCGCATACAGTGCGGCTTCATCGGCCAAGGTGGCGCGAGAGTACAATGGGTGGCGCCAGGCTTTCCACGCAGGAGTTCGGTTCCCCGAGTCGCCGGTACGCACTACAAGTCTTCCTGACGTTCACCCGGCAATGCGTACTGCACGCGTTGGTAAAACGGAAAGGCTGTGGAGTAACCCGGAACCGGTGCCTGCTCGGTGCCACTTAAATGCGGATATACGTACAGCACCAGATCGGGATTGGGCAGGCGCGGGAACAAATTTCGGATCTCGTTCGTCGCTGTGCGCGTGTACGGTTCTTGGAGTGAGGCGGAGAAATCTGCCTGGACCAGCGGACGCCGTAACTGCTGCCGAGCATCCAGCAGTTGCTGCTGAGTGCTTTGCGAACCGGCGCCGTTCCAAATGTCCAGCATGGTTTGCTCGCCATGGGGCAAAAGCGTGTCCTTGTCGGTGGAACACCCCGTCAGGACCCAGCAGAGCAAGCTAATCCAGGTCAGGCAGAGAAGCATGGTCTTTTTCATGGCGAACGCTCCGGCCCTTGGGCTCGTAGTCGATGGTGATCTCATGGTCGAGGTGCAGGGTGACTTGGGCGGCCGGTGGCACGTACACGGCAGCAAAGGCCTCGCCATACAGCTTGTTCACCCACTCGCGGATGTCGCTGACCCCTCCACTGAGGATCGAGTTCAGCGCGCTGTTGCCCGTGCTGTTGGTAACCCCGAGTGTGCTACCGCCTGAACTGATCACGCTGCTGTTGTTCTGCTCATCCCCGAGCAAGGCGGCTACACCGGCGCCGGCCGCCGTGATCAGGCTCTGGCTACCGAGGTACTGCTGGGCGTTCGAGCGGCGCTCGCCAGCGATGCAAGGAATGCCATACGGATCGGACAGGTAACCGAGTCCACCGCGGATCTTGTCGGTGTTCGAGCTCTGGGTGGAGGCATTGCGGCTGGCTACCGCCTTCGGCTGAGGCACCGTACGGATAGTGCCATCGGTAAACACAAAGGTGATTGACTCGACCTGTCCGCGGACGCAAGACAGGGTCCAGTCACCGGACGCCGTGCCGCTCATTACGGCGCCCGCGACTTCTGGCAGGTCGATGCCGTTGGCGGTCAGGTTCTCGGGGCCAACCAACACCTTGAAGGGGTAGGGATCATTCACTGTGCCGTCCACCGGGACTCGGCCAATCAGCGCAGTCATCGCGACCGAGCCCATCAATGTCGCGTTTTCGGGAATGGTGTAGACCGGCTTCGCGCCTTCGGTACGATCAACGGATCGCGTGAGGTCATGCTCACCCTGGGTGACCGCACGTAGCTGTTTCTGGCCGCGATCAATCGCGTTATCGTTCAAGCCTTCCAGTGAGTTGAAGGCAGTAGGCAGACTCAGTGCGGAGGCGGTCTTGGTTTTGCCTCGGGCGCTGGTGGACGGAGCATCCGAGGGTTCAATCCACTGCAGCGCATCATTGGCAGAGTGTTGCCCCTCGAATTGAGCCCCATCGCCCGGCTCAAGCCCCAATCCGATCGGCATGTCCTTGCTTTTGCCAGCCAGCCCCGACAACTGGTCCTGCAATTGCGTCAGTAGACCGCGAGCCTGACGACTGTCTTGTTCCGCTTTGAGTCGAGCCTCGTTGGCTTGGCGGCGGCCTTCGTCGACCTGCTGGGTCACGCTGCCAAGGGCGGTCTGGATACGTGAGTCGACGCTGTTTTCCCGTTCGCGCAGACGGTTGTTTTCCGTCTGCAGCGAATCATTGTGTTTCTTCAACCCGAGCATGTCGCTGCGCATGGCCTTCACCTGGCCGACCAGGGTGGCGACCGTATCCCGTGGAGTATCGCCCGCAATGCCGAGCGACTTGGCTTGCTCGGCGGATAACTGAATATTGCCCTGATCAACTGGGGGCTCTGGAGAGGGCGTGCTACTCCCCGCGACCCAGCTTTTCAGGATAATCATCACCACGCCCAGCAGCGCAGCCGGTACCAGCCATTTGAGCAAGGCGTTAGCTTTCATCGTCAGCACCTCGCGCAACGGGCGGGAGCAGCACCGCTTGTTCGAGGCCGGCACCGCGAGTGACGAGATAGGCGATCGTAGTGTCTTCGGCACTGCCGACCGGCCCGAGGAAAGCATGCTGGAAGGCCGCGGCGAACAGCTTGGCCTGAAGCCGGCGCGGATCGAGTTGCACCGTCGCTGGACCACGATTGCGCAACTTCACCGCCGTCACCCAGTAATCACCGAGTCGCCAGGCGGCGATGGGCGTGCTGGACACGTTTTCGGTCGGCAGCAAGGTCGGCAGTTCGCTGCGCAGCTTGAGCGGTACGCGGCTTACGCCGGGTAGGGATTCTACGGTGCGCAGCGACGCGTACAGGCTCTGTGCGGCATAGCGGGTCAACGCGACCGGGATCGGCGTACGTTCTTGAACAGGGGCGGTGCTAGATTCTGCCTCGGCAGCCTGCACCGGAGCATGCTTGAGAATACGCACAGGCTCCAGCGGTTGATCGCCGGGCGTGGTCGCGATATCCAGCAGGATGATCTCACCCGTCGCGACCGATTGCAGTTGCAGTCGGGTCGGGGCAATGGCTTCCGACGCGCGCAGGTACAGCGTGCCGCCGGTGGATTGCACGCGCAGCTTGCCCGTCAAGGTTGAGGGCACGCCGACGCGAACAGCCTCATCGACAAAGACCACTCGCTCCTGATTGATCACCAGCGGGACCGCGAGGGGGAGGCGTTCCCAATGCATCAGCTCGACGGCCTGTGCCGCGACTCCCCACAGCGTTAGTGCGACGGTGAGTCCCAGGGTCGACATCCGCTTCATGGTTCACCTCCAGGCAGGAAGATTTTTTGCGGAGTGCCCTGGTAGCAGTCCAGCGCCAGCCCCCACTTGTTGCGCTCGGGATCCAGGTCAAAACGCACCACGCGCAATGGATAGCGCACCACCACCCGTTTTACCGGTTCGGCGGCGTAATACTCATCGGCGTTGAGGTCGAGCTTGACCAGCCAGCTGTCGCGGTCGAGTTGCTTGACCCTGAGTTCCGGATCTTCGCTGTAGCCGCGGCCCAGAACTTCGTAGACGCCACGCACCCGCTGGCGCAACTCGCCGGCGGCCTTGCGGTACTCGTAGTCACCGTCGAGGAAGGCCTTGCAGGCGGGTGTCAGGTAGGACTGCAAGCCATAGATGGCGCGGCGATAGTCCTGCTCGCCATCCGAGGGCCAGCGGTTGAGCTGACCAAAGATGTACAGGGCAAAGGCATACACATTCTCCGAGGGGATATCCCACCACTTGCGCGTGCTGCCCGAGCGCAGATCTGGCGGTACATGTACGGTCAGATCGGTCGGTGCCGAGCGCCAGCCATACCAGAGTCCGCCACAGAGCAGAGCAAGGATCACTACCGCCAGACGCAGGCTGAAGATATGGGCCTGTTGGGCATCGACCTTGTTCCGAAATCGGCTCATGGCTGCCACCGTGACAGGGCAGGACGCAGCCGACGTGAACGGCGGACCGTCCAGGCACCGGAGTGGAGGATCAGACTGCCGCGACCCAAGCGCCAACGGCTGGCGAGCATCCATTCGAGTTTTCGGTACAACCAGGTCTCGGGGCGAGCCCGTTTGGCCCGGCGCAGTAGCGTGCCACCGGCCAATAACACCAGCGCCATACCGGCGATCATGCCGGTCGGCGCTATGGCAATGGAAGCGGTGGCAATCGCTAGAGGAACGCCCAGCAGCAGGCCAATGACGGCGCCGGCGCCGAGTGCTACCCACATCTCATCATTGGTCAACCCTCGCAATACGGCGGGATCACGATTGAGTCGCTCTGGAAGAAAGACCAAGGTGCCGTCGGCAAGGCGTTCGATAGTGTCGTTCATGCCGACCTCACAGAATGGCGGCCGCCTTGGTCAGGAACCAGATGATGATCACCACCAGCAGGGCACCGATGCCGACCACTGCACCCAAGTCCTTCCAGGTCTTTCGTTGGTTTTGCACGTCGGCGTACACGGTCAACGAGTGCCACGCCACCCCCAAGAAAGCGAGTAGGGCGATCAGCAGACCGAGCAGGATGCCGCCGTCGTAGGCATAGTTTTTGATCGTCTCGATCAAACCGGATCCTTCGCCGCGCGAAGGGGCTTCCATGGTGGGGAGCTCGGCAAAAGCCAGGCTTGGGCCGAGCACCAGCAGCAGTCCGATCAAGCGCTGGCTCGCACGATCACGCAGGTTGTTTTTCAGAGGGGTAAAGCACTTGAGCATGGCGGCGATCTCCTGGGTTAGGACAGGGTGAAGAACATCAAAACCAGCAAGGTGAGCAGCACGCGTGCGGCGCTGCCGCCGAAGGCTCCAAAGCGCACGCTGCCGCTCGCCCAACCCCGGTAAGCCGTCCACATCACCCAGGCGCACCACAGCAAGGTCAGGACGAGAACCAGGGACAGCCACAGCGTCGAACTGCTCTGCGGTGCGAAGCCGGCGGCGTTTTGGAACGCAGCGATCTGAACGTCAGTCATGCTCATGGCGAGGGCTCCGCAATCGGAGTGTCGAGGCGGTAATCACCGACCAGTTCACTGGGGTCGCGGGGTTGCGCACGGGAGGGGAACAGATAGCTCTGCACCCCTTGGCGGATGCGCTGAATGTCCTGGGTCAGTCGGGGGTAGTCGAATCGATAGCGTTCGATTGGTTCAAGGGTACGGGCTGCCTCCGCTCGCGTCGCAAGGCGTTCGAGAGTGTCGAGTTGCTGCTGGACTAGGCTGAGCTGTTCCTGCTCATGAGTCGATGCGGCATAGCCGCTGCCATGAGCGATGGCCAGTGAAAGGAATAACAAGCAGCGAAAGACGGTAGTCGACATGATGCTGGTCCATGTGGAGATGGCGTCAGCATCAAGTTGGGGGTTGAATTACTCAGTATAAAACGCGAGATGGGATGTATCGCTTTTTTGGAGGCGAGCGGAAGAAACTTACCCACACATACACTAGCAATCGATTGGGCGAAAAAGAGAGCCCAGTCTAGCAATCCTTCCCCATTAGTAATGTGTTGCTCATAGGGCAATGAGTGGATTCACTTCTGCTTGAAACGCGTATGGGTGACGAAGAGTCAATCATCGCTTAGCATGGGGGCGTTCACTTCTCATTTCCCTAACCTGAAGGAAGTTTCACATGTCTCGTTTGGCTGAATTTCGCAAGCTTGAACAACAACTGGCCGAACAGCTCGCAGAGCTCGAGTCGATGAAAAGTGACTCCGGTCTGAAAAAAGAAATGGAATTTGAGAGCAAACTACGTGCGTTGCTTGGCGAGTACGGCTTCAGCTTGAAGAACATCATTGGCATCCTGGACCCAGAGGCTGGCCGTCGTACCTCTGCACCAATAGTTGCCTCCGTAAAGGCCATCCGTAAGGCTCGCGAAGTGAAGATTTACAAGAATCCAAACTCGGGTGAGGTGATCGAAACCAAGGGAGGAAATCATCGACAACTGAAAGAATGGAAAGTCGAGTTTGGCGCAGACGTTGTTGACTCGTGGCGTACTCAGTAAGATCGGTTTGATGACCAAGGGCCTGTAAGGGCCCTTTTTTATCGGTGAGAATGATAAATCCAGAGTACAAGTCTTGACCCGGTCCTGCACCAGTTTAATTGCTGGTTAGATCCTTGAATTTCGCCCAAATCTTGGAAGCCTACATTTCATCTGATGCTCTAACCCATAATGGGAGTCGAGGACGACCTCTAGCAGTTTTATTTGCATTCGTATGGTGTGTCAGTTTTGGGTCGCAGGATAACTATCCTGGCATCGTGACATGTAAAGAAAAACTGGTTTTTCCGAATCAGAGATACTTCTTGAATGTCGTTGCCGTGATTGCCGTAATGATGCCGAGCATCACCGCACAAGGGAAAAACACAGCCATGGGATTGAGCGAAAAGGGTAGGGACAAGTAGATAACCCAGGGCACGATCAGCAGTGGTATCACGGCTCGTTTAGCTCGATGGTAGACAAAGCTACTTTCTCGCCCTGCGCCAAATTTACGTAGGTCCCGGCGCATCAGTCCATCGACAAAACCAGTGAACATGGCCAGCAGAAACAGGGGGATGGCCAGGACCAGAATGGTAAGGCGCACCACGAAGGTAAAGGTGACATACACAGCCGTCAGCATGAAATCCTCAATGGTTACGTAGAACTGGTTGATCCAATCCCAGAAGCCATTGCCATGGTTAGGCCCCCGCGCCTGCTGGGCAAAATCTGCAAAGCCGGTCTTGACCAACAACCACTGATTGAGAAAATCCAGTAACTGGATGATCGTTTGCCCAGGCTGCTGGAGGATGAGTGAAGATTTGAAGTGTTGGCTAAGCCAGCTCAGTTCATTGGTCAGCATGGCCTGGCTGTGCCGCCAGCCCTGATCGCCCCAAAAGAGCAATAGGCCTGCAAACTCGATCAGGATCGAGAACAGAAACGAGGCGATCAGTACACCAATAATGCGTAAAACCAAGCCAATCACCGAGACGATTAATCCTGGGCGCTGGATTGGTTGTGGCGGCGTGTTCTGGGTGGAAGTCGCCATCGTTCACTCCATTGTGCGTTGCAGAGTTGATGCCATCACGATCCTTTTGGATAGTTTTCTGCTGAGTCAAAAACCTGCAGCAGGGGCGGGCTACCCGACCTGATCCAGATCGAAGTTGGTAGTTGGGCCGCCACCGCTTGCGCTCCACCATTGCCCCGCCTGCGCGTTATAGTTCGCCCGCATTCGCTGGGTCAGCTCCTGCAGGTCCTTAGGCATGGCATCGTCGTTGGAGGGTTTTGGCAACGGCATGCGGACTTTCCAGAGCTGGCCACCGGCCTGGAAGGAGAACATTTGCCCCTTGGGTAAACTGACGATATGAGCCGGCTCGATCAAGGGCACGCTGGTGCTACTGACGCGGTCTTGCGAGGAGGACGTGAAGTCCGTGTTGGCCTCAGGATCGGAGGTGTCGGTGGCACCCGACACCAGGGTCTTGGTCAGCACGTTAACCTTGGGCAACTGTTGGGTGAGCAGTTCCGCAGTGGCGGTTTCGCGCACCCGCAGCATCTGCAGGGTGTTGAAGTTGCCAATAACCTGGCCAGCTTTAGCGCGATTGCCGATACGTGCTTCGATATCGCTGAGGGTCTGGGTGTAGGCGGTTACCTGGATACCGGCTCCGCCGCCCTTATTGATCAGCGGGATGAATTCATCACCCATCAACTCGTTGAATTCATCTGCGTGGAGGTTGATCGGCAACTTGTCACTGTTGTTACCCGATTGGGGCAGGCCATGGTCGATGCCGTGTTTGTAGATGTGCCCGGCGACCGAGACCAAGTCGGCGAACATGGAGTTGCCTACAGCGGCGGCCACCTCGGCGTCGGTCAGCGCATCCAGACCGACGTAGACGATGCCGCGCTTACGGATGATCTGCATCCAGTCGAAGATTGGTCGCGGGTCATCTAAATCGGTGTAGTTGGGGGCCAGTAACTGGGCGGTCTTGCCGGTGGTGAGTTTTTCCAGCAGCGGCAGTAGCGAGGCAACGATTTTGTCGAAGTAAGTACGGTCATATCGTACCGCCGAACGCAGTCCGTCCAGTACCGGATCAAATACCCGCTTCACCGCCAGGTACTGCTCGATGGCCACGACACGCTTTTCGCGCCCGATCATATGTCGGGGAATGTTTTTCTCGGTGAGTTTGCCTTCAAGCTGGACGATCACTTCCCACGCCTTCGGGTCAGTTTTGGCGAAAAACTGCTGGGCGTATTCGATGAACAGTGCGTCGATGTTGACCACATGCCGTTGGATCTGCAGGTAGTCCGGGCGTCGACCCAACTCGATCAATGCGCGGGCGATGATGTTGACGAAACGCCAGGCGAACTCACGGAAGGCTGCAGAGTTACCTTCACCACTGAGCTGCCCAGCGATGCGCGATGCCACCTCCGAGATGCGTCCGAAGCGTCCCACGGCGTTGTAGCGGGCGGAGATCTCCGGCCAGCCCAGATGGAACACATAGAACTCCTTTTCCCGACCGGCCCGTTTGGCCTCGACGTACATGCGCTTGAGCAGGTCGGCATCGCCCTTCGGGTCGAAGACGATCACTACCTCGTGTTCAACGCGGTGTATGTCCTGGGTGATGTACACCTCGGCGAGTCGCGTTTTGCCTACACGGGTCGTGCCGAGCACCAGTGTGTGTCCGACCCGTTCGCCCAGCGGCAGGCTGACTTCCGTTTCGTCGGGCTCGACGCCATGCAGTAGCGGCGAGCCACCTACCGGAGGCAAAGGGCGCAACGGATTGAAGGCGCTGTCCCAGGCGGTAACACGGGCCAGTGTCGAGAACGGAAACGGTGCATGTTCCAGGCGCCGTTCGAGTGCTCGGGCCAGGCGGTAACGGGTCGGTTGGTCGACATAATGAGCGACAGCCGGATCCTGAGCCTCGACCAAGCGCTGGGTGTGCAGGTTTGTCCAGCGAAAGCCGCGGCCCATGAACAACCACTTACGACTGACCGGAATCTGCCGACTGGTCAGCTCGTAGCGGGGCAGCCGGCGGATATTGCGCCGATAACGCAGCACTTCCCAGGCTTGGCGCAGTCGGATCAGACCGAACAGGGTATAGGCCAACGCCGCAACCAGACCGATCTCGGGTGATAGGGCCACGGCCAAGGGTGAGTACACGCACAGCACTGTAGCGGCGATGCAGATCGCCACGGTGTACAGCTCCACCGCTGGCCGGAGCTTGGACTCCATTGCATGGTCGGCCATGGCTTGGACTCACTGTTCCAGTGATGTGGCGGTGATCAATACGGGGTAGTGCTCTATCTGCAGGCGAGTGGCGATGTCGTTGCCGTTGACCGGCAGGATGGTGATGCCCGGAGCGGCTGCTCGAATCCGGGCTAGGACTTCAGTATCGGCCACTTCGACGGCGAGGCCGGCCGCGCCCATTTCCTGCAGTTCAGCTGCGCGTTGACGCAACCAAGCCAGTGATTGGGGATCCTCACCGACCAGGAAAAATGGCCGCAAGCCCGGCATGTTCAGGGCGCGAGGCGTGATTTTGCCGGGGCTCAACTGAGAGCTGCGGATGGGCAGTATCCAGGCTTCATCGGTAACCGTGGACAGGTCCGCATGCATGGCCCGATCAGGCTGGATCTTGTTGTTTATTAGCGGCCTGGCAACCTGAAAATGGGGGCGGGTGAAGTCGCTAGGCTGATCCCCGGCTACGGTCAACTCCGGCTGCGCGAAAGGTGCCAAGAGCAAGATGAAGTAGCATGTAAGTGGCATTCGCTTCATGGTGGTGTGTCCTGTTTGAAGGCAATCAGCAGTCGTTCGAGTTGCCGGGAAAAACCTGCGCGGTAACGTGCGGCTGGCGCTCCTCCCGCCGGGCGGTGATAGCGTCCGGCAGCCAAAACCCAATCACCGGTGGTAGCGTGATGCTCCTGCAACAGCTCGGCGGTCACCGCGAGATTTCGGTAGGGATCAAGGGCTTCGCAGGGACTGGAAAAGCGTTGTCCGTGGTAACCCAGGTTGGTTTGCCCGAGACCGACATCGACCCGCTTGGCGTCATGTCGGGCGAGTGCCTGAAGTAAGGCGTGACAGGCGGCCTGGCGAGTGGCGAAGCGGTAAGGGCTACCGGCGATGTTCAGGGTCCAAGGCCAGGGCCGCAGGCGACCACGGACGCGAATACCACTCTCCTGCAGGGCAATCGCGAACAACACCGTAGAAGGAATGTCGGCGTCATGCGCCGCCAGTTGGTAGGCAGGAGGCGGCAATTCGTCAGCTTGGACGGCGAGCATCGTCAGCATGAGCGCAATAGCACTCAGTCGAGGCGTTGCCATTGTCCGTTCACCTGTTGAAATGTGGCAGGCAATGGCCCCGGGGCACCCAGGTTGAACCAGCGACCACGGTCATGGTTCAGGGTGATCTGCCGACGTTGGACCCTTGCCGGATCGATGTCCGCTTGCCGAGCCCAGCTACGGATGCGTTCATCCTGGCCTTGGCTGCCCACCAGATAGATATCGAACGCCGTGTCACTGCTTTGCAGACGCTGCGCTTCGGCGGTGCACGCTGGGCAATGGTCCTCGACAAACAGAGCTTGGCGCGGCGCGACCGCTGAGTTGGTAGGGGATGGGGATGCCATGCCCTGGATCGGCAGCAGCCCGGGAAACAGCTTGGCCCAGGCCGCGGTGTAAGCGTTTTGGTAAGCCAACTCGCGCTCGGCGCGTTTGGCTTCCAGCGCTACCTGTAATTCGGCATAGCGCTGGCGCTCTTGGTCGGTCTGGGCCTCGACCCCGAGTGCGGTCAACGGATCGAGGTTCGGGCTCCAGAAACCGCGCGGGCCGGCTTGGATCTGTTCGAAGCGCGTCCACTCCTGCTCCGTCAGACCCCAGCTCGCCGCCTGTTCAGAGTCAGAGCGCTCCAGCGGAGCAGACTGCGTGTCCTGGGTCCGTGACTGTGTCGTGACGGGGTTGCCCACCGCAGCGCCCATGGCCAGTAGCGAAGCGAGACAGACAACGGTGGGCAGTAGCGTTCTGTTCATGATTGCGTCTCAAGGGAGGTGCACGGTCTGATCTGGCTGAGCGGCCACCGCGAAGATGGCTGAGTTCGGCTCCAGTATTTTCAGGCGCCAAGCCCCTTGCTGCTCACCGCTATGCAGCAGCCGGACATCCGTGAGCGAGCGACTGTCATGAGGTGCGACCGCCAGAAAGCGCTCACCACCGCGGGACTCGACACTCAACACTGAAAACGGTGGCGAGAGCGGGGTGGGTTTGGGGCGAGCGGTCTTTTTCGGTTTGGCCGTGGAAGACGTCGATGGTGGTGTTGATGGCTGGGTTCTGAGGTCCAGGAGCTGTTGCTCGACTTGCTCAAGGCGTGCGCGCAGCGCTGTCAAGTCTGCCTGGGTGGCGCGGGCTGCGAGACCATCACGCAGTTCCTGTATCTCTTGCGCCCACTGATCCAACATCGGATCGAGGGTATTGGCCTGTTGCTCACCAGTATCGACCATCTGCTTCAGGTCTTTCAGCGCATACTGCAGCTCCTCCTGGGCGTCCTTGAGGGCGCTTGAATCATGTTGCAGGGTGTCCAGGGTTTGTAGATGTTGGGTGTTCGTGCTCTGCAGTTCGGCCACGCGTTGATACTGGTTATACAAACCACCGCTCAGGCCGGCGATCGCCAGGCACAGCAGCCCAATGATGAGGGTTTGAAACGTCGAGGCTCTCATGGACGTGCCTCCAACAGATGGGGCGAGACGGGTGTGATTGGCGTGACGCTAGCCCCCGTTTTTTGTTGTTCGAAGCAGACCGAACGGCCGACTTCATCGGTCTTGAGTTGCCAGGCGAGACCAGCCAGCACTTGCAGCGCGCGGCGCAAAGAGATCGGGCCGAGCCGGTAATGGGCTGCGGGCAGGGGCCGAGTAAACAGCACCCTCACGGACGCGGTAACGGGGCAGAGCGAATAGCCCGAACGCTGCAATACGTACTGCAATGCATCCTGCACCGAGGGGTTAAGGCTGGACGGGATGCTCACGTCAATGATTTGGGCAAGAAGATCGCGTTGTTCCGTGGTGGGCTCGGTGCTGACCAGCGTATAGCGGCCATAACGAAGTTCTGCCGGATGGCTTTCTTCGGCTTTGCCCCTCGAGTGCTGGGCCTGATTGGAGCCACTGCCGATTTCTGGTTGGGTCGGCAATGGGGTGGGGATTTGCGCGGTGCAGGCGCTCAACAAACCCAGCAGGCAGACATGCGTGAAAAAACGCTCCATGGATGAAACCTCATGTCAGATTCAGTGCAGAACCTGACATGAGGTGAAGGAGCGATTCAGTGAGAAAGTTGATTCGAGGCGGGTCGTGTTAAAGCCGAACACGTTGTTACTCATCGAAAGTGGCGAGCCCATCCAAGACGGTAGCGTCGGGGTCGAAGATCAACAATCGTACATCCGCCAATGCCGCCAAATACAGTACGTTGACCAAGGCTTCCGGTGTGCCTGCGTCGAGTTGTTCTTGTCTCAAGCTTGAATAACGTTTGCCCTCAATGTTCAGCACGTTTTCGTCCGTCCATGGTGTGCCGATCAGTTTGCAACCGATGCCGCAGCAATCCGGCAACGTGAAAAGCTCGAACAAGAGGCCAGTTTGTCTCGGCGCGGAGTGACTGACCCAACCTTCCAGATAGAACATCGCTTCTTCAGGAAGGTGGGCGGTACTGATTTCCCAGGCTCGACTGTAGTGTCCCGTTTCGAAGCGCAAGCGGTGGACCATGGCTTGGGCTTCTTCCAGGGAGTATAGGTCGCCGACGTGATGCCGCTCGTTGAACATTTGGCCAATCACGGCGTAGATCACTTGGCGCACCAGCCCGGTTGATTGGCAGCGTTCATCCAACTCATCCGGAATGGATTGGCCTTCGCTGATCAAGGCGAAATCGTCATTGAACAGGCAGGGGAACAGTTGCAGTTCATCGTCGGGCAGATGGGCCTGTGAGTCGTGCACGGGTCGAAAGCAGGGAGGACAGTCGTCTTCGTAGGTGATCAGTAGCAGTCGTTCGATATGAAGGTTGTCGTAGCCGCGAGCAAATGGGTTGGAGGCTGCCGGTAGGGTTGGGGCTTGGAGTGTGGGGTTCATGAGGGGGAGCTCTAGGATGAAAATGAACAAGGCGCCCGAAGGCGCCTGTGAGGGTTAAAGCCAGCCATATTCGGCAAGGGAGAGAGGACGGCCTTCGCCCACGATGAAGTGATCCAGCACGTGCACTTCGATCAAGGCCAAGGTCTCCTTCAACCGTGCGGTCAAGACGCGATCTGCCTGGCTGGGTTCCGTACACCCCGAAGGGTGGTTGTGCACAAAAATGGCCGCCGCAGCGTTATGCGCTAGGGAGCGCTTAACGACTTGGCGGGGATAAACGCTGGCGCCATCAATGCTGCCGTGAAACAGGACTTCGAATGCCAGCACCCGGTGTCTGGCATCGAGGAAGATCACACCAAAGACTTCATGCTCTTGTTGCACAAGATGCAGTTTCAGGTAGGAGGCCACAGCGTCAGGCGACGTCAGGTTAGGGCCGCGGGCGAACAGCCGACGATCTAGAATATGCAGTGCTTCGTCGATCACCTGGTTTTCTTGGACGATACGATCAGCCTCGAAATCCGAGGTCTCAATCAGTGTGAGTTGGGTGCTCATGGTGGTACCTCCGAAGGGAAGAATCAGGGGTACACGCCCGAGGGGAGTGGTGTCCCCTAGGTGGGTGTGGAGTTGCGGGCGTTAGCAGATGGCGCGCTGTTTACAGCCGCGTGAATCGGTGGCGTTGACCGTGTAGGTGTGAACCACAACCGTCGCAGGGCAATGGGGAAAATGCTTTTATTCCCCAGCCAGTTTCGGGATCGAAGTCGGCACTGATGGGCATTAACCGAACCAGTCCTCGATAGATGCCGGCGATGCGTTTCTCAATTTCATCCGTCGTGTAATAGAGCGATAACGTGCTGTAGTCCTCGTAAGCAGTAGCGAACAGGCAGTCGTCGCAAAGCCAGAAGGATTCCATGTTGGTTCTCCTGTGCGGATTGAAGAAAAGGCGCTCGACGGAGCGCCTTGCTGAGGAACATCGTGGACTGTTCAGGCGGACTGAACGGTACGGGTGGCATCACGGCGGGCCGTGCGGGGAGTGGGTGGAGATTCAGGTTCGACCCGAGCCTCTGTTGGGTTTTCGATCGCCTCCGCTTCGGCATCAGCCGACGTTGGGGATGGCTCACTGTTTGGCGCTTGCTCAGCTGGTGCTGTTGTTTCCTGCCTGGCGGGCGCTTTGTACTCGAACGTGCCGTTGACCTTGATCCAGTCAATGAACAGCAAGCGACCTTTCAGGCTGGCGCCCGGTTGACCTTGTTTATCGCCTTTCTCGTAGAGAAACGGATCGATCCACAGGTCGCCGATACGGAACGACAGCAAGACCTTTTTCTCAGCTTTGACGGCGTCCATATAGAGACGAATCAAGCGTTCAGCTTCACCCCCAGCGACTTTGCAGTCGAAACGGGTGTACTCCACCGCATCGGTGGCACCGTGCAGGGCTGCGATATCGCAAGCCATGAATGGCTGGCCGCGGCGGACTTGTACTTCACGAACACGGTTGAGATAACCGATACCGACGGTGTGCAGGTTGAAGTAAGTGGTCGCTTCTTGGTATTGGTTGGCGTGGGCCATGGTGGTTCTCCTGTTTCAAGGGAAAACGGCGACGCACAGCCCCTGACGGGGAAGTGAGCCCCCGTCAGGGTGGGTAAGGTGAAGGCGAGCGATGAACGACTCGCCACCGGCAAGCCGATGACGATCAGAACGATGCGTCTGGGAAATAGCGGTGCAGCAGAGGAGCGTCTGCGGTGGTGATCCGAAGGCATGGGGTAGTGGGCATTCATCACCGCTGAAGCGGTAACCGCGCGAGCTTCCGAACGCTAATCGCACTTGGGTAAACCACCACGAACGTGGCGTAGCCTTAAAGGTTCAAGCTACCTGGGCTGGGCTGTCAACGACAGCGAACCACGCCCTTTGTATAAGCCTGTCACAGGGAAGCGTCAAGACGCTACAACCCGATTTTTTACGCCTGGAATACGGTAGCAGTCACTGGAATGAAAAAATGAAGAGTAGGCCTGACGAGGCGCCAGGCGAGGAAGAGAAAAGCCACCTTTGACGGTCTTCGCAGTCACAAGCTCCTCGCAAAACTTGGTTTAACTGCGCCATTATTCGCCAACCGACCCTTATCGTGGCCTGGATCGGAACCTGCTGGCACGCATCCGCGCACAAAGGGTGCCCAGTGTTTCCCCGGTGGGCTCCGGGGCTGAATACGATCGCCGAAGCGGATGACCGCTATTGCCTGGTAGAGGCAATAGTGGTCGTCCGCCACCGTGATCAGGTCGAGCACAAAATGGGAATGAAATTCCGCAGAAGAGAAGGCTCCGAACTCAAGGAGTCCGACCGAGCTACCCGGAGCGAATCGGTCTTGGGTCGCCGTTGGCGAAGTTCCTGAGGCACTACAGCAGAGATGGTGGGATCACGTCAAGCCAGTGAGCGATCCCGCATAAGCCACTACATTGAGCACGATGAAAGAGGTTACTTACTGCCGAGATGAGCGGCCAATTGTTCGATGGTTGCCAGGATAAAGGCGCGGTCAATTTTTTTGCCTTGGCCCGTGAAATCGGATAACACTTTATCAACTTAGAGAGGGATCAGCCGCCGTTGATGATGCACTGATCTCCCCAATACTCATGTCGATCTCCAGTGAAGCGTCATGAGCGACGCGTATCTTTTCTGATTGGCACTGTTCCCTTACAGTCGGGGTAGTGGGAGCATGACCAGAACGGCCCTGATTTCCCCTTTCGCCTGCGCATTGAGGCGTTGCAAATGGGGCAGGTCGGGCCGGCTTCGACCGGTATCGCCAAGGTGAGTGCGCCAGAGTGTTCGACCAATTGTGCAATCCAGTTCGCCTGCTTGGCGACGAACGCATCCAGGGTCAGACGTCCCGCTTCGATTTCGTCCAGAGCCTGTTCCCAGATCGCGGTCATACCCGGATCCGCGACTGCAGCGGGTACCGCTTCGATCAGAGTATGGGCCGCTGCGGAGGCCATTAAGGCGCTTTTTTTCTTCAGCAAATAGCCGCGATCAATCAACCCCTTGATGATACCGGCTCGTGTGGCTTCGGTACCGATTCCGGTGGTGTCCCGAAGTTTCTGTTTCAGGCGTGGGTCGTTGACCAGCTTGGCTACGTTTTTCATCGCCTTGATCAGATCGCCTTCGGTGAGAGGTTTGGGAGCGGTAGTACGCAAGGACTTGAGTTCGACGTCGCTCACTGCGCACTGAGTACCCTGTTGCAGGACGGGCAATACTTGGTGCTTTTGACTGAGTTCATCCTCCTCGGTGTTTTCGTAGAGCAAGCCTTTCCAGCCCTGGATCAGGATCTGCTTGCCAACAGCAGTCAAACACTCTCCGCCGCATTCCAGTTCGATCTGAGTTCGATCAAACTCTTGATGCGGAAGAAATTGCGCTAGGTAGTGGCTACGAATCAGTTCGTAGACTTGGCGTTCTTGTTCGGACATCCGCGCCAGGTTCGCCGGCTCGGTGGTGGGGATGATGCCGTGGTGCGCGGTGACCTTGGCATCGTTCCACACGCGGGAGTGCAGTGATCGATCGAGTCTTCCGAATGTGGGCTGCAGCGCCGGATCCGTTTTGAGCAGGGCATCGAATACCGCGGGCACCTCATTGAACATACTCTCTGGCAAATAACGGCAATCGCTGCGTGGGTAGGTGGTGGCTTTGTGGGTTTCATACAGGGCTTGGGCGATGTTCAGGGTTTCCTGAACGCCGAGTCCCAGCTTGCGCGAGCAGACTTCTTGCAGTGTGCTCAGGTCGAAGGGCAGGGGCGGAGGTTCTCGGAAACGCTCAGTCTGCAGCGAGAGTACTGTGGCGGTCTTACCGCTAGAAATCTCTTGGGTCGCCTGAATGGCCAGCGCTTGTTGCAGGCAACGACCTGCCTCGTCCTGCCCTGAACTGGGTGGTAACCACGACGCGATGAATGGTTGCCCCATTGAGGACAGGTGCACCTCCACTTCCCAGTAGGGCTCCGAGACGAAACTGGCAATCGCACGATCCCGATCGACTACCAGACGTAAAGTGGGTGTCTGGACGCGTCCAACCGACAATACACCGTCGTAGCCCGCCCGCCGACCAAGAAGGGTAAACAAACGACTCAGGTTCATGCCGATCAGCCAGTCGGCGCGGCTGCGGGCGAGGGCCGAGTGATAGAGCGGGAAAGTCTCCTGACCGGACTTCAGCGAAGACAATGCTTTGCGAATCGAGGCCTCATTGAGTGCGGACAACCAGAGGCGCTGGACGGGGCCTCGATACTCGCAGAGCTCCAGCAGCTCGCGGGCAATCATTTCACCTTCGCGATCGGCGTCGGTCGCGATGACAACACTGGAGGCTTCACTCAGCAGGTGTTTGATGATTTTGAGCTGCGCGGAAGTCTTGGGTTTGACCTCAACTTGCCACTGCGTGGGAATGATCGGTAGTTGATCCAACGACCAGGATTTGTACTGAGCACCATAAGCTTCAGGTGGGGCCGTCTCCAGCAGATGGCCGATACACCAGGTGACGGTTGTCTCTGTGCCGATCAGGCAACCATCACCACGCCGAGTGGCCCCGAGTACCTTGGCGATGTCCCGACCCTGGGAAGGTTTTTCGCAGAGGAAGAGGCGCATAGAACTGCTCCGGATTGAGTTCGGAGCAGCGTTGTTGGAAACAGCAGTTGCGAGATATGAGAAACCTGAATTGCAGGTTCCTCATATTAGAAGGTGAGGGCAGGCTTGAATGGGCCGAGGCTGCTAACCCGTTGCGGTTGGACGGCAGTGTGGATCTTCACGAGCAGCGTGTAGAAACACGCCAGCAACTTCGCGCAAAGGCGCAATTTTTATGCCTGAAGTCTGTCAGTCCGCAGGCGGCTGCCCACTGCGCTTTCTGGGTTTCGACGCTGGTGAACTGGCCTGTTCTGTACTTTTCCCGACGTGTGTCGCAGATGCCGCGGGTTCACTGGATCGTTCCCGCATAACCACACAGTGCACCCGGTGAGGCAGAATGCCGACTCGACGGGCCTCAATCTTGAAGGTCACCCGCGCATTGTCTTTGCTGTCCTCCCACTCATCGCGTACGGTGCGGCCTTCGACCAGCACACGCATACCTTTCTGGTACAGGATGCTCCAGTGTTCAGCCTCGCGGTGCCAGAGCTCAACCGGCGCCCAATAGCCACCTCGATCTTCATAGCTGCCCTCGCGTGGCACGGGGTTGTCGAAGTACACATTCAGCCGTAGCAAACGCCGTGGCTCGTCATTGCCTGAGGCGAATTCCTGGAACTCTGGCGGACTGCCGATGTTGCCTTCGCCGACGAAAAAAGTACTCATCGTGATATCTCCACTGCGGTTGTGAACTGGCGCAGCAGCCGTTCGGCACTGTCCATTTTGATCGCGCAGGTCGTGGCCTGGCGGTAGAGCGAATGCACCACACTCATCTGTAGGTTCAGTGCGATGCGATTGCATTCGAAATAGCGCAATCCCTCGCGTACGACCTGCGGCAAGGCTTTGTTGCAGACCTGGCGTTCCCAGACCGCCACCCCCATACGGGTGAAGTCACGGGTGCGCCAACGCAAAAAGGTGCTGCCAGCGCTGGTGTTCTGCAGCACCAATCGGATATCCAGCAGTGAGTAAGGGGGCTGTCCGGCTTGCTGTACAACAGCCTCCATCAAGTCACATAACTGCGCCTCGATTTCCCTCGCCATCTGTGCCAGGTGCTCCAACTCCCCCTTACCCTTAAAGGGCTTTAAAAGGCCTTTTAGGGAGGCTGCGTGTTCGAGTTGCCGATAGGCCTCTTGTGTCAACGTTTCGAAGGGCATCTGTTGAGCCGAAGTCAGGGGATTCATACTTCGTCCTCCGTCTCATCCACTGTCGCAGACGACTCTCCCGCTTCCTGGGCCAGCGCGTCAGCGTCATCCACTGCCACAGCGCCGCGACGAATGATCGGTGGCGCGAACTGGGAGCGGCGATGACCCTCAAGGATGTCTATCGGGGGCAAGCCCAACTTCTCGATGGCCGCATTGGCACGGGCATTATTCGCCGCCATGTCATCGCGCGTGACGCCGGCATGCCGATAGCGCTGTGCCTGACCGAACAGGCTGCGCAGCAGATGGGCACCGTCGTCGATCCAGGCTTCCATGTCGACGCGGCCAATCAGGGCTGTGTGATGGGCCAATAGGGTACGACGCACCAGGGTGTCGTAGTCGGTCAGCAAGTAGACCGCCAGAAAACCCAGCTGGCTGCCGATGTACAACGGCAAGGTGACGGGGTGGATGTTGAGGTTGTCGCTCATGTCGATCTGTGTCGGCAGGTCCTGCCTGATCCGATCCAGCTGTTGGGTCAGTTCCAGCATCCCGGCTTTGGCCTGCATCAGTTTTTCTTCGAGTTGTACGATGGCCCAGTCGGCATAGGGGTCGTCCTGGGCCGCGGTTTGTTTGATCAGGTTGGTGACACTGATGTAGCCGGCCATACCCATGATCGAGTGGACGCCTTCGCGGGCGGCCCGACCTTGCCAGATACGGGCGGCATGATGAGTGTGCAGGGTCAGGGTGATGCTGCTGCGCAATGAACCCAGGTTTAGTTGATAGTGATCGGCCACGGTGTTGTCCTCGCATAAGCTTGGACGGGAACGTTGCGACAGACGAGGGTCAAGGACAGCCAAAAAGCTGAATGCGGTCTGTTCGGTTTGGTTTAAGAGGGCTAACTGTGGAGACGTCAGTGGATTTGATGCCAGTGGCATCAAATCCACTGACGTCTACGTTCATGGGAAGCATGTCTCTGCTTTTCCCTAAAAGTTTCATAGTTTGGTCCGACGTGTTCGTAGAGTGGAACTCCATGGATTTGATGCCACTGGCATCAAATCTACTGACGTCCACCGCGTTTGCCACGCAGTTGGCGCAGCTCATTCAGGCACGCTTGGGCGAGGGCGGATGCGGGTTCGCCCTGTTGTCGAGATGGCCGCGAGGGGGCGGGTGAGGGCGGTTCTGCAATGGGTGACGGTTCGACCTGACCTGCCCAAGGACGAAAGTCGCCTTTCAGTGCTCGCTGGACCAGGCCCATCAGATAGGCCGCTGGCTTGCGGATACCACCGGCCGCACAGCGTGCCCCCGCTTCGTTGAGCACCGCCTGACGATCCGCTGGTTTGAGCTTGTTCAGCGCCACGGCGACGGCCTGACGCTCGCTTGGACTCAGGTGCAGCGGATCGGGCCAGTGCAGGTTATCCACCGCTGGGGTCGCGCGCGGTACAGTACAAGTACTTTCTTTTAATACAGTACAGGCGGCGTTCGGATTCCGAACGGTGCCGGAAACGCTGGTGTTCAAGCCTGGTTCGGATTCCGAACGAAGGTCTGCACGATTCCGAACGCGGTGATCGCCACCCCGTTCGGAGTCGCGTAACGCGTCAGCGGTTGCCTGATCCAATCCTTGCTGTGTCCAATGTTCGCCCCAACTGTCGAGCCGCGTCGGTAACCGATCCCGATCGATATTCGTGTCCTGGCGGACCTCCTCCACTACGTGCTGGGCGACAATACGCACCGCCTTGGTGGCATGAGCGAGGGCATGTCCGACCAGCTCCAGGTAATCCTGATCCAGTTCCATGGCCTCTGCGGGGGTTAACGGCTCATCGTGTAGAACATACAGAGAACCTTGATGACGTCCGTTGATCTGATCGCGGGCGTGACTCACCAAGCTGAGCCAGCGGGTCAGTCTGAGCATCGTCAAGACGCGGGCGATGGTTTCACGGGAAGCTGATGCACCGTAGGGCACGCTCGACAGGTACGGCTGCAAATCTTCATAGCGCGGCGTGACCACGCCCTGGCCTTGCAACATGAGTCGAAACACTTGCCAGGCATTACGTTCCAATGGCGTCAGCCGATGATCCAACAGCAGGCGACGCGGCACGACTTCGTGTGATTGGCCACTGAACAGAAAGCCAGCCTGCAGAGCCTGGTTGGAGGATTGTTCAGTGGTCGGGCGAGTGGGCCAGCGTTCACTCAGCTGCTGGGTGCATTGCTGCAGGACACGCTGCCAGCGACTGGAAGGGGCAGTGTTCATGTTTCGTTGCTGTAATGGTCGATCTGTTGCCACACGATGGTCAAGCTGATCTGTTGTTCTTCGGCCAGCATCATCATGGCGTCGAGCTGATCCTCGGTACCGTCCTGAGCGCGTAGCTGGCACCATCGCTGCCAGAGCGCATGTTCCTGGGCTTCGCTCAAATGCTGAGGGCGGCCCTTACGGGTTTCTATCTTGAGCAGGCGTCGGCGCAGGGCGGTTTCCGAATGCGCCAAGCCGAAGCATTGGTACATGATGGTGCTGCTGGCGCCTAGCTTGAGCGCTCGGTTGATCAAGCGCTCGTTCTGCTCGTCGCGCTGGGCTTGTTCGATCAACCGATGCAGCACCGGCGAGTCAATCTTGACCTCAACCCAGGGTACAGTGGCATGGGCCAGGCGCGACAGCGTGGTGGGCGGTAAGGATTGCAACAGATAGATATCATCCTCACCCAGTCCGAGTGCCTTGCAGCGTTGCAGATTACCCAGGCGCAGTTCATGCAGCACCTGGGTCAGCATGGCCTGGTTGAGCACATTGAAGGACAGGCTCATAGCAGCTCCTTCGGTGAGTCGTCTTCAGGGGGAAGTGTTAAGTCGATCAGGCGACGGGCTAGGCGGATCAGGCGATACAGTTTGATTAACAGGCTGTCGGGCAGTCGCTCCAGTCCCACATCCACAGCGGGACGATCTGTCAGGGGGAGTTGATAGATGCCCAACAACAGTTGGCCGAACAGGGCTGAGGGCAGTTGCTTGCGATCCTCCCAGTTCACGTCGTCTTGAGCGCGCAACAGGGCCAGGAGCATTAGGTGAACGCCGGTCGCGCGAGGCGCGGCAAGATCAAGTCGCTCGATGTTCAGACTGAAACCCAAGCCAAGCTGCTGATCGATGATGCTCTCGGGATGTCCGGCATAGGTCGCCATTTCCCGCGCCAGTCCGGCAATGGCTAAACGCAGTTGTTCGGGGGTATTTAGTGCTGGTGCAATGGTCCAGATGTCGTCGGTCGAGCAGGCCTCGAAGGTCGGTGCTGTTTCGGTGGAAGTTTCGCGCTCGATCTGTTTGCGAATCTGTTGAACGCGTGACGTAGGACTGACTGCTAATACGGCAGTTGTTTCGGGCGGTGTGAACTGCTCCTCTCGCGCTGTTTCGGTCTGGGACTTGGTCTCAGTTGATTTGGGATGAGGATCGGAGGAGAGAGGTTCTGCCGCGGCGTCATCATCGCTCAGCAGATGGTAGTTTTCTCGAGGCGTGGTGACGACAACGTCAGGTGTCGGGATGACTCGTTGGGTATCGATCAGCTCCAGCGCCAACATGCGGCTGGACTGTCCGAGCAAGCGGCTCATGCGTTCGATCAGTTCATCCTGGATCTGCTCAAGATCGAAGGACTCGGGGTCTGCATCAAAGTAGCCCAGGGTGTCGAGCCAAAACTCGGCGAACGCAATGGCGGCGGTTGGATAACGGTTCCAGGTTCGTTGTGCCTGGCTCCGCAGACCGATCAGGCGTTCGATCTGGGGCTTACCCAATCCGGCATACAGAGTTTGCGGAATGGCGGGCAGTAAGTGTTCGAGGGTGTCGAACATTCGGCTGATGTGCGACTGAGAAATTGGGTAGCCTCCAGCGGCAAGACGTCGTGCCAGTTCACGTTGCGAGAGCACATCGCCATCTGCTTCGAGCATCGACTTGAGTTTGGCTACCGCCAAAGCCCGTTCGATGAAAGTGAGTTGGCCGTGCAGATCACTTTCAGCCAGATGGCCGAGCAGGGCGCTGATTTCATTGCTCCAAGGCCGGAATAGGCAGTGAATGCGAAAGAAGCGTTCGTCACGGGTTTCCTGCCACAGCTCGCCGAGAATCGCCAAGCGCGTATTGCCACCGTTGCGGATGATGAAATAGGTTTCTCCCGGCCGACGAGTAATCGGTGGCGGATGGTCCAGCCCGCGTTCACGGATCGAGGCCTTGATATCGTCGTAAAGCGGATTACGGATGAAACGCGGGTTGTGTTCGTAGGGTCGCAACTGCTCCAGGGTAACCAGCATAGGGGTGTCGATCACTGGATCGGACAGCCGCTCCAGTTCTGGACCCCGAGGGAAGTGGTCCTGGTGCAGCTTGTCGGTGATCTCCTCCTGACTGAGCTTCTTCATTTGAACAGCCTCAGTTAACGCCGGTTACGCAAATGGTCACCGACCTCAAACTTAACGATCTCGGCTGTTCCCGAACCTTCGAAATACCGAGACAGTTTCGCGAGAAACCAACCCATGGCCGAGCGCCCACGCTGCAGGCGAAAGACCACAGTGCAGTACTCTTCACTAGGTGGATGATCTTGCCGAATGGATGGCTGAACGATGATGGGAAACTGATCCAACATCCAAAGACTCCTCGCCAAACGCTGTTGGCCTCAAGGTTGAACAAACAAAATACCGTCTTCGGAATTCGCCTTATCGAACCTCTGCGTATCTACTCAACCTAGAAATCGCTTCGCGCCATTCCGGAAACAACTCAATAGCCAGCGCTTGCATGGTTTCCAATGCTGAGGACGAGCGTCGTTCACGTGACTGGCGAGTCTCGATACGGTGGGCTGGTAGACCAAGGGAGGCGGCATTGAGATAAGCCACTCGGTCTGGAACTACGGTGTCTAGAACTGAGATGTTGGTCACCTTAGCGAAGCTTTCACGCAGGCCATTGATGATCATCCGGCTGTCTACCCGATTGGCGTTCACTTGGTTAAGCAATAGCCGCAAGGGTGGCGGCGAAATGCCCAGGTGACTAAACGGTTCGAGCTCACTGAGCAGCTTCAAGGTACCGCGGCGCAGTTCGCGGGCCGCGAGCATTTCCGGAGTGATAGGGGAAAGGGCGAGATCGGAGGCTAATAGGGCCACCTCCAGCAGGACGCTGCGTGCACCCTGCGTGTCGATCAACAGCAGGTCATAATGGGGGCGCAATATACTTAACAGATTGCGCAGCCGCAGCCGTCCATCCGGGGCGTGTATTAACAGTGAGCCAAGTCGGCCTTGGTCATCGTTGGATAGGATCAGGTCAAGTCCTGTAATCACTGTCTTGGAAATGAACTGCGCAGGGGTTGTTAAGTTGAATGCGATGAACTCGTACGCACCCACATCAGCCTTCTGACTCAAGGCGTAATAGCTGGAGAGGGTGGGTTGGCTATCCAGATCGAGTAGCAGAACACGCAGACCCGCATCTGCCAATAGACCGCCAAGGTTGGCGGCTATTGTGGTTTTGCCTACCCCACCTTTGGTGGAGACCACCGAAATCACACGCATGGCATCAGGCCAGTTTATCTAAGCGTTCAACGACCCACTGCTCAATCTCCAGCGAGTCCCAGCCGACCGCACGCATGCCAATGCGTCTAGCCTGAGGAAATTTACCTTCCTTCATCAAGTTGTAGATGTGGGCACGCTTGAAACCGGTTTTACGCTCTACCTCGTCGCGCCGCATGATATGACGTTCGATTTGTTTTGGCGTCGCAGCAACGGTGGGGGAGGATTGATGGGACATGGTGGTCACTCCTAGAGCCAGATGGCGTTGGGTGGGAAGTGACCTGGATTCAATACCAAAAAACACTGCCGGTCATTGCAATGCAACGTCGGTGATTGCGGTGCAACCCTCATCTTTTGGCTTGGGCGAGACTACGTTTTGCGGCCGCAAATTTCTCATCCAACGATCGCTTGCTCAGCCCTGGTACTCCGTCGTAATACGCGGTTATGGAGTCGACGATGGAAGCCTGGCTATCGAATATAGAGTGCTTTCTTCCTGTTGAGGACGATCCCAGTATGGTATTTACCAGCGCTCCAATTACATTCAGGTAGCTCGCTTTGCTTTGGTTACTGACCTGCTCTTTGTTTTCGGCAAGCACGCGCAGATTCTCGCGCTCCAGCCCAGCTGCTTTGAGCTCATCGATCAGCGTTTGGAGGTGTTTCTCGGTTGCCTTTAACTGCACCTGTAAGGCGTCCCGATCTGCTTGTAATATCAAGTAGGTGCTGTAATGGATCGCAACCTGATCGGCGGCAACTGGGCTGAAAAGGAAGGTGGGGCGCTGATCTGGATGGTAGTGAAACATCCACCGCTTTAAATCCGAATGCCTGACAGTCAGTAATTTAATATCGACGGGAGTACCTGGTGCAACCGTAGTTCCCAGAGCTCCGTAAGGTAGTTCGTGGTTTCGAATGGCATCCAGAATTTTTTCTGTGTTGATGTGCAAGCATGGCCATTGTGGAAAACCGTGGATAATTTGCCCTGGGCTGTCCCATGTTGACTCCAGAATCTGAGCCTCATGAGCAATAAGATCGCACCAGCGTATTGCTGCTTCGATGGGACTATAGAACAGCTTTTCAATCGAGCGGAAGCTATTGAGATCGTACATAGAGGTAGCCCTGTTATCAAAGGGCAGACCCGCTAGGTAACGTCTAAAGATCCAGCATTTGATCTAGGCTTCCATGCGGTTGCTGTCCTATATTCCCTGATAAGTCACAATTTCTGTCGTCCTGATGCGTTTTTTCAGGCGGTATGTGAGGGGTGGCTATTCTAAGAATGCCGAGCCGTTCCCCTCACAGGACGGTTAGGACATCGCAAAACAAAACTAAGGATGGACACGATATCGCAACTATTTTTACCTCTCAGCTGTCTCTCCTGCTGGCTGGAGCCCTCATCAACTCCATCCACCGTCATAACTATTTTCGAGGCGCTGATGCAGGTGCCGGCCTTGTTCAACGTCCAATATTTCGGAGACCATCAGACCACACAGGAACCCTCGCATTTGATGATATGTGTTCACCGCTCCCGCATGATTGAGGGCCTTCCAGCGATATGCTTCGACCTGAGGTCGTAAAAGGGGCAGCTCTTCTCTATCGTCCACCAACTGGCACAAGTCATCAAAAAACTGGTTGGCGGCCGCGATGGCGGCGATGACTTGTAGGGACTCATACATAAATCGACCTCCTTCCCGTTGCTACCTGCCTGGAACGGAAAACTGACGATAATGCGGACCTCGCCATCTATGTAGCTTAGAGCGCAGCCGTGATCTGCAGCTGCGTATCACTATCACCACTATGCGTTTCTGACATCGCTTTATCTCCGTGCCCAAGGCCTTTTTTTTGGATGGTAGACGGGTATGCATCGTTAGGTCTCACATTCGTTTTAGAAGATACGCGCTTCCTGCTAACAACTGACTTAAACGAACCCGCTCGCTTGATGTACTGCCTAGCATGGCTAGTGAGTGGCCCGTAGACGGTACTGGCGTTCAATGGGGGTTAGGTGAAGATCCTTCTTCTGATAGGTGCTAGCTAGGTCATGAAATCTACGATCCAGCACTAAAGTTGCCGACAGGGCTTGGCAGCCCAGGCCTAAGGCGACAACTGCAGGAGAAAAACGCCATAGCCCCAAAGGAGAAAATGTCTATGGCGGACGGCCACTTGCCTAATAAATAGGATTACTCCTATTTATTAGGCAAGTGGCCGCTAAAACGGTTTTTTACTACTTGTGCCTCTAGCTTGTCATCTATTTATCAAGATTGTATGAAGAGTCTATCAATTTCTTATCAATGGCCGGATATTCAGAGACTTAGATGATGAGTGGTCGATCAATCTGTAGTGATATTCAAATGCGACCCTTTGGCAGATAAGACTTGGACTACTGATCGCTGGCCGTTATGTCTGCACTTAGTTGCTTGACACGGACTGGGACCTTAAGCATGTACCCCAGTCTCATTAGGCGAAATCTATATTCGAATAGCGTGGAGGCTATCCACAGCTCTCTGAGCCTGAGAGCTGTTGCTCCAGCGCAGCCATTCGCCATGCCGCCGCAACAGTTATTAGTACGGCTGCTTCGGTCTATTTTTGATATATCATTATGAATCAATTGGTTGGAGTGTTTTTTGGCGAGAACAGTATTTTTTTTATAAAAATTGACGTCTTAACGAAAAATTCACAATAACTCGACCGTTTATTAATGGGCTCGGCCTAATTTGAGAGGCCATGATAATAAAAAAGGTGCTGTGATGGCCCAAACGTCCACGTTCGAGCGCTCGCTTATCCTCAGCAAGCTTGAATTGTATGCCGAGCGGCTTGCTGAGCTAGCGTTCAATCTTAAACGCTCAGGCCATCCCCATGATGCCGTGAAGCTTATGGTCGAGGTGGAGCAGTTGATCAACGTAATAGATCGCCTAAAGGCAATAGATATTGATTAATCTGTGATTAGCGCCCGGTTTTGAGCTCATCGTTCTGAGCAAGGTGAACATCCTAGGTCTCGCTGGATAGGCCTTTTTGTCGCAGAGGCCCGCCATCAGGTCGGAGATAGACAAGTCAACGTGCATCGGATCCGAATGCAGCGGGTAATCCACACTCAGTATCTCGACTCCGCGAATTGATCGGCATCGGCCTGATCCAGCCCTGGAGCGATGTGGGGAGTTGTAGGACACACTGTAGCTGTTTAAGCTCTACACTTACTTGGTCAGGCTTCGGGCCTTAGCAGGGCGTACCAGCGTGAGTCACTCTAACCCGCGTTCGCAGGAACTGTGCGCAGAATGCTTTAGCAAGGCACTAAATATACGGCGGCCCTATTATTCAAAGAACACATGCGCTGTTGTTGGTCTTCCGGTTGCGAAGTGGCTGTAGCTGGCGGGTGTAAGGCTTCCTCTGCTTGAAGTCTATTCTGCTGTAGCTGAGTGGCCGCAAGCTTTTGTCTCAGCGGTTGTAGGGCTCTAGGACTGTTAGGCGAAATCTTCTCCAATTCGGCATCAGTTTCCAAAACAGATGGCCGAAAAATCCCCATGGTGACCAATTGCCGATCCTGCTCAAGCGTGCTCATGGGTTTGCGAGCGAGAGTGTCAGAGTTGTTACGGCGCATCCGCCCTAAATGCCCACGGCAGACAAAACCATCACGAATTTTCTTGTGGTGCTCATGTGATTTCTCCCTTCACAGTCTTTGCCCAATGGAACGCAACGCTACGACAGAGGGGAAAGCTCGTCTAGCGCCGCTCATGCAGTTCAATCTGCGCTGAAGTGGCGTGAAGAGCGTCCGATCGGTTGCAATAGCGCCGGCGTTTCGTCGGAGCATTACTTCCAATGGTAATCATCCGTACTCTCGCTCAAGGCTGGGCCCGTCGGCGAGACATCGGTCACATCGAAAAATGGTTGCGACCGACGCCCGGTATCGCCCAGCGCCGGGAAGGCGTCCTCAGTCGGACGCTTCCATGTCTAAACGTGCTGTTCTTTCTCCTTGTTGGTGATCCGCTCCCCGATGGCGCCCGCGAAAAGCAGGTCATACAACACTGGGATCAACCCTAATGTAACTAAGGTGCCGAGTGCCAAACCACCAATTAGCGTGATCGCCATGCCTGTCCACAAAGGGCCGGCAAACATCATCAACGGGATCAGTCCGACAATGCAGGTCAGTTTGGTCATCAAGATAGGCCTTAGCCGTTCTACTGCTGCCGTCAGGACAGCATCGTGACGGGATTGGCCTTCGGCGACACCCACCTCGATTCGCTCAAGCAGCAGCACCGCGTTATTCACAATGATCCCTGCCAAGGACAGCAATCCAAATGTGGCCATAAATCCAAACGGATAGCCGGTCACCACCAATGCCAGCGCGGCGCCAATCAGTACAAATGGGATACTGGCAACGATGATCAGCAGTTTTCGGAACGAGTTGAATTGCCAGACGAACAGTAACAACATCGACAATACGGCAACTGGCATATATTGCACTAACGACTCATTGGCCTCAGCGGACTCCTCCATCTCCCCGCCGATTTCCATATGATACCCAGGTGGAAGTTTAAACTCTGCCACCTTAGGTGCAATCTGCGCGACTAGGGTCGCCGCCGTCAGTTCGGGATTACGGCCTGAGATGGTAATGGTCCGGTTTAAGTTCCGACGCTGAATCGCAGAGGGCTCCGAACTGAGTGTCACCTGCGCTACAGCCGCCAGCGGAACCGGCGAGCCGTTCGCTTGCGGGTAGATCAATGTGCTACCCACGTCTTCAGCTTGGTCACGCTCAGTCATCGACCCACGCAGCATGATAGGCACTGTCGTGTCATCGTCATGGATCTGAGACACCTGTGCGCCTGAGTATCGAGTCTGTAACGCTTGAGCGACATCGGCGCTAGTCACGCCAGCGCGTCGGGCGCGCACCTGGTCAACCACCACTTCGTAACGTGAGATTCGAGCATCCCAATCGTCCTGCACGTTGACCGTGCCTGGCAGACCATGCAAAGCCTTAGCTATATGGTCGGCCGCTGCACGTAATACGGTCTCGTCCGGTCCGCTGATACGATAGACCGCTTTTCCAGACTCGGTGGTGCCCAGCGAAAATCGTTTTGGCTCAGCACGCACTTGCGGGTACGCCTCAAGCATATGGTTGCGCACACGAGCGATCACCGCATCCATGTCGCTGCCTTGGCGCACACTGATGGTGAAGTAGCCGGCGTTCGTCGCAGGCAGCGGTGGATTTAATCCCAGTACGATGCGTGGGCCACCGTCTGAGACGTAGCCGATGCTGTCGACAATTTCTGGATTTTCCTGGTCATTCGCTAGCCAGTTGCTGATGTCCTTGACGGTCTGCAGTGTCTGACGAGAATCGGTACCCGGTTCTAGCGTCAATGGCATCTGAAATTGCAGCCGATCTGATTCAGGCAAAAAACTGTAGGGGAGGGACGCGAGTACCGCAACGGCTCCAGTCAGCATAACCAGCATCACGGCAATGAACATCAGTTTATGGAGCATAAGCGCTTGGATAACGCGTCGATAGCCCCGATACAGTTTTGAATCGTAGGCTGCCTGATTATTGTCTGCTGGGGCGTGAGCTTTGGCAAAGTAAAGGCATAACAAGGGTGTCACCGTCAGGCTCAATACCCACGACCCCAGCAGCGTTACAGCGAGCACTATCGGAAGTGATCTCAAGTACTCATTTGTGCTGGTCTGCCCTAGGAAAAAAGGTGAAAACGCCAACACAATAACCAAAGATGAAGTCAATAGGGGAATCGCTAGCGTACGCCCTGCCTCTATGCAAGCAGAGCGACGTTCCTCTCCGGCCTGAAGACGTCGTTCGATGTCTTCGGCAATCACAATGCCATTATCCACCAGAAGTCCCAGGGCGATGATGATCGCTGCGATGGACACCGTTTGCAGTTCGACCTTCAGCGCGCTCATGACAATTAATGACCCGAGAATGGTTAGCGGCACGATTGCCCCCACCACAAGCCCGGTGCGCCAGCCCAGAAACAACATCACCACAGCCATCACGATAATGACCGTCTCGGCCATCACGCTATTCATCTTGCCCATTTCACGCTGAACCACGTCGGCCTGGAAGGTCACGACGTGTTGGGAAAAACCGGCCGGTAGTTGTTTGGCGATTTCGTTCAATCGTTGGCGTAATTGGAGGCCGAAAGCTGCGATGTTCTGGCCGGATGCCATCGAAACGGCAAGTACGACGGCCGGTTGCCCCTCATAAATTGCCGCCGTTTCCGGCGGATCGGCTGGCATCAAACGAACGTCTGCCAATTCACCCAACGCCACAACTGTTGTGTCATTGCCCCTCGGTGCGGAGATCAGAAAGCGACGCAGGTCGTCCTGAGTTCGCATCTCACCGGTAGTCATCACGGTGAAAGCTGATCCGGAAACAGAGGGCAGTCCTCCAGGCGTCACAACGTTTTGAGTACGCAGTTGCTCCAGTACAGCATTGGGACTCAGCCCGAGGCCAGCCAGGCGCTGGCGGTCAAATTCCAGGTAGATGCGTTCTTCTTGCAAGCCGTATATAGAGACACGTTCAACGCCTGGCAATGCGTAGAGCTGCTCACGAGTATTTTTAAGTTGCTCGCGTATTTCGCTCATGCTGAAGCCGGGCGCGGTAACTGCGACGGACGCCACGGCCACGCGGCCGAAATCATCATCAACAAACGGCCCCAGGCTGCCCTGCGGGTACCCTGCAGCTGCCTCGTTCGCCTTAGCGCGTACACGCTGCCATAGCGCACTAAGGTCTTTGACCTGGTCGTAGGCAGTGATCTGAATCATCGCGCTTCCGGGGCGCACGGTTGTGATGATCTTTTTGATGCCCGCCAGTTCACGTAACTTTTCTTCGGTCGGTCTGGCGAGCAAATTTTCTATGCGCTCTGCCGGCATACCCGGAAAATAAATTGCAACGAGCGCGTCACGAATGGTGATCGTTGGCTCTTCTTGGGAGGGAAACCGCAGAAACGTCAATACCCCGCCTATCAAAATTAGCAGTGCGGTAAATAAGGTCAGCCGGCTCGCGCCGAGTGCGCTTCGAGTCAGGTTCATAAGGCTTTGTCTCGGCCAATGTGTGTGGCGGGTTGATACAGACGTACCGCCTGACCATCAACCAGGAATGCAGCGCCTGCGACCACGACGGTTTCGCCGACGGCAATGCCGTCATGTACGAGTATTCGACCGTTTTCCACCGTTTCGGGGGTGATCTCGCGACGGCTGACCTTGCCAGTGCCTGCGTCGTACACAAAGACACTTGCTTGTTTGCTATTTGTTTGCGGGATAAGTGCTGTCACCGGCACAGAAGGCGCACGCGCTTGCGTTATTGGCAACGTAATTAGCACCGTCTCGCCGCTGCGCAGTTCGCTGCTTGGTTCGACTGGACGGAATATGGCTTGAACCAGCGCGCCATTCTCCAGGCGGCTGGACAGGCTTTCCAATCGGATGGAGATGGCGTGCGCAGGGTTTGCGTTTGTATAGGCCGATGCGACATCTCCTGGCTTGAGTGTAGTGACCAACGCCGCAGGAAGCATGCCGACGACTTCAGCCTTCTCGGCGCCCTCAATCTGAAGCACGCTTTGTCCTGCTGTCACATCTACGAAAGGTTGAACTGAACGAGCGACGATGCGTCCATTAAATGGCGACACAATGGCGCTGGTGCGCACGGCTCGACTGGCCAGCGCTTCTGTAGCCTTTGCGCTGTCCAACTGCTCTTTGGCACTCAGGTAGGCTGCGCGAGCAGCGGCGAGGGTCGCGGGTGAGATCACCCGATCATCAAACAATGCTTGTTGCTGGCGGAAATTCAGCTCTCGTTCGGCTTTTTGCGCGTTGGCGGCGCTCACGTCCGCACGCGCCTGTTGTAGTTTGAGTTGTGCAGGCTCTGGATCAAGCCGTGCAAGTGTTTGTCCGCGCCGAACCGTATCGCCGACATCCACGGCAATGGAGGCTATACGGCCTGAACCTTCAAAGCTCAGATCAGCGCGTTGTTCAATCCGAATCCTGCCCGTGATAGGAAGGCGATTGCCCTGGCTATCACGTACGGTTTCAACCTTCACCGAACGGGGTGGGGTTTGTGGGGGCGGCGTTGAACTGCCGCATCCCGCAATTAGACTTAACATCATTAGTAACGGTACAAAAGGCGCGCGAGGGGCATGGATCACGACATGTATTCCCGATGTTTGATAGTTAAGCGACCGCCGTCTAGCGGGGTCAGAACGTATAACTGATGGAGGTAACGGCGCTCAGTGCGCCTTTGCGTTCGATCAGAGGGCTGTCCTCAACTTTTCCGCCCAATTCCGATGCGGTTACCAGCACATACGTTGACCAGTTTTCGTCAAATTTATGAGTCCAGTTCGCGTTCAGAGAGTACTGATTCAGGCCGCCTCCAGGGGTAAATGAGGTAAACCTCGATTGCTGAGATTGCTGACCAGTTACGCCGAAGTAGGCCTGGTTGTAGCGATGATCAGCAGCTCGGACGTCAAGCCCAAGCACAATGATGTCTCTTGACTGGTTCAATACCGTCGCTTCGAGCCCGGCGCGATAGCGTGTGCCCCTTTCTCCGCCATCCAGCGCAAATTCAGCTTCGCCATTGACCGAGAGCCACGGCGTCAATTGCTGACTTAGATACAGAATACTGGTGGCTGTGCTGTCGACCTCGCCCATGCCTGAGAGTCGGTTAGCCCCAGGTCTGAAGTCGCTATTGCGATCATCCCTGCCAGCGTCGTAGAAAAATGACTGACTGATGTAGAAGCCGGAAGGCGACTGCCATTGCAAGCCTAGCCCTCGATAGGTATCAACAAAAAAAATGCCACGGCTTAGCGAGAGAACCGGAACCGGTACACTCCGGTAATCCTTTGAGCCCATGTAGCGGGGCCCACCAGCAACACCGACACCGACGCTGGCTTGAGTTTCGCCCCCAAAGATGCTGTCGGTGATTGCAGCTGTTTCAGCCTGCGCCTGAAGAGCCAGCGGCAAGGACATCACCGAACCGTAGAACACTTGGGCAACAGAGCGTCGTAATGCGTATGCAGAAAGTTTTTTCATGATTTTTTTCCTAACGTTGCTGGAGCGTTCATGCTTACGCCATAGAAGGCGTGGAAAAGGGCGATACGATTGAGGGCTAAGTCCCGTTGCGCGAAAATACCGTCGATGCGGGTTCGGTGGAGCCGCAGGCGTGCCGACAACAGCCGCGGTTGGTCCTCCCATCCTGCGTCGAAGCGCGCAGTCGCTCGCCGAACACGTTCATCCTCTATGATCCCCAGTCCACGCTCGCTGCGCACTCGTTCAATCAGCGCGTTGCGGGCTGTGAGCACATCGGATACTTCTCGGAACGCTGATTGCACGGTTCTTTCGTAGTCGGCCACAGCCGCCTGTTTACGTAGCTGTGCCAGATCGAGATTGGCGCTGTTACGGCCATGATTGAAAATGGGCAGCGTGATTTGAGGAATGAAGGTCCAAACGCGGCCACCTGCATCGAATAGGTTTCCCAGACCATCGCTGGCAGTACCCAATGAGGTACTCAACGTAACTGATGGAAAGAACGCGGCTCTGGCTGCGCCGATGTCAGCATTGGAGGCCCGTAGCTGCTCCTCTGCCTGAAGGATGTCGGGACGTTCAAGCAGTACCTCAGAGGGCAAAGAATTCAACCAGTCGAGCGACTCATTCGGGTTGGCCAATTCTTCGACCTTGCCCGCAGGGGACGCGCCGGCGTAGCCAGTCAGCAACTGCAGCGCATTTCGTGCGGCAGCCGCGTCGGTTTGAGCCTGCTGCATGGTTGTGTGTGAGTGTTCGGTGTCGCTGCGTTGCAGGTTCACTTCATCTTCAGATAATGTCCCAACGTCTTGTTGGCGTTTGGCCAGATTGAGCAGGGTCAGCGTATCGAGATATGCGTTTTGCAGTTGTTGCGCTTGAGCCGCTGCTGCGCGGTCAATGACATAGGCACGTAGAACTTCTGAAATCAGAGCACCGCGAAACGCGCGTTGTCCTTGAGCACTGGCCAGATACCGATGCCTGGATGCGTCGGAAAGACTGCGAACCCTGCCAAAGAAATCCAGCTCGAAATCCGATGTACCAATGGTCGCAGCACTCAATTTCTGTCCGTAGCGAGCGTCGAGGCTGGGATCATTGAATTTCTGCCGGAAGCGTTGGACTGAGGCGTTCACGCTGGGTAACTGCTGTGCACGATCAATTCGATTTAGCGCGCGTGCTTGTTCGACCTGGAGCGTTGCGACTTTAAAGTCACGATTGTTAGCCAAAGCACGTTCGACGAGCGGGACAAGATCATCGCTTGTCGAAAACGCCGTAAGAAAAAGGTGTTCCTGGGGAGAGAGCGGCTCCGATCGTCCTTCCGGAACCTTCGAAGTGGGAACAGTCGAGCTGTCAAATCGTGCTGGAATCGGTGCTTCAGGTCGCTGGTACGTTGGTGCCAGTGAACAAGCAGATAGACTGATGACTACAGGGAGCAGCACCCCGAATACCAGTATCACACTGCGTCGGAAGAAACCGGTCTGATTCTCTGTTGGTAAGAAAGTAGCCATCAACTCAACCATTCGCTGTTATCTTGGAGTGAGATGGTGGCAGCAGACTTTCAAGAATCGTTGCGGAAATTATCAAGGTTTTATTAAGAGGCTCGTATGGTAGGTAAAAGAATACTGGTGGTTGAGGATGACGCCTTGAGTGCAAGTACGCTTGAGGCCTACCTTCGCCGAGACGGTTTTGAAGTGGCTATTGCTGAGGACGGTCTTCGGGGTGTTGAAATGCACTCACGCTGGAAACCGGATCTGGTGTTGCTGGATGTCATGCTGCCCAAGTTGAGCGGCACGGAAGTTCTTTCCGCTATTCGCCGTTTGGGTGACACGCCGGTCATTATGGTGACCGCAATCGGTGATGAGCCTGATAAGTTAGGTGCACTTCGCTATGGGGCGGATGACTACATAGTCAAGCCTTACAACCCGAAAGAAGTTGTCGCCAGAGTGGTCGCTGTGCTGCGCCGAACAGACTCCAGTCGTCTTATATCAAAAGATCAACTACGCGATGGTGCGCTGTTGGTGGATCTTCAAACATTTACCGCGCATGTTGAAGGTCCGGAGCAGGGCAGTGTTGTGTTGGACCTTACGCCTACGGAATTTAATATATTGGCGACGTTGCTGAGAGCTCCCTTCAAAGCATTTACCCGTGGTGAACTGTTGGAGGCGTGCTTACCAGAGAGCGGAGCTTTAGATCGAGTCATCGACGCGCATATCCATAATCTTCGTCGCAAGCTGGAGACCAATGGTGTCGCCAATGTTTTGGTTACCGTGCGGGCCGTCGGCTACCGGTTCCGGGGGGCGCAGTGAAATTACCGTTTTCGCGTAAACATCGCTCGACACTCTGGTACTGGGTCTGCTTGCGGATGAGTGCGCTCGCACTAGGTGTCATCTTCAGTATCGCCTTTGGAATGTGGCTACGATTTGCAATTTGGGATTACAGCACGACCCAGCAGATCCCCGCGACGATACGACCCGAACTCGAGGAGCTTCGCGCAGATCCGCATCACAATGAGGCTCGCTTATGGGAGCTATTCCAACGTTATTACGATGTACGTGACTTTCTCCCCGGTATCGCGAGCCGTGATTGGCTGTGGCTTGCCTCATTCATCATGATCTCAATTCCCGTGGTTATTTTAGGCGGGTTATTAGCCTCTCGCTCTCTGTCTCGGCAGTTTTCAGATGTGGCCCGTGCCGCTCGAAGGGTAGCGCAGGGCGATTTTTCGGTACGTGCGCCGAGCGTCCCAGGTGCCCCTGCCGAGATTATAAAACTGGCGAAAGACTTCAATAGAATGACTGCCAAGCTCGAGCAATACGAGCGTGAGATCCGGGTATCCAGTGCCGTACTTGCCCACGAGTTAAGGACACCTCTTAATGCAGCGGCAGGGCGTGTGCAAGGCATGCTGGATGAGGTCTTTCCCAGTGATCCGCAACAGTTGATGCTTGTCAAGGGCCAACTTGATCAGTTGAATCGGCTGGTGGGTGACCTGCATCTATTGTCTCTAGCCCGCGCGGGTCAGCTAGCGATGGAGAAAAGTCTATTTTCGGTGAGTTCGCTGGTGTCGGAGCGACTTGAGTGGGCATCACCTCAACTTGCTGTGGCTAATGTCATCACCCAGGTCGATGTTGGGCCTGAGTTAATGTTGCTGGCTGACAGAGATCGGCTTGGCCAAGTCCTTTCCATTTTGATCGATAATTTGATCCACTACGCCGCACAGGGTCAGTGCTTAGAAATAAAGGTCAGTCAATGTGAAAGTGCGCTTCACCTGATTGTTGCCGATCGGGGACCTGGGGTGGAGGATGACCAGTTGACGCGTATATTCGACCGTTTCTGGCGAGCGGAAAGTTCTCGCGCCCGTCCTTTGGGAGGGACTGGGTTGGGCTTGTCAATTGCTTCCGCTATTTGTGACGCTCACGGCGGTTCTATCAGCGCATACAACCGTGAAGGGGGTGGGCTAGCCATTCGCATGTCAATTCCCTATGGCTGATTCAGGAGGAAGAGCATGTCGCTTGCTCACTGCTTGGATCAGCGATTAATCAAGCAACAGCAATGTGCCAATAGCATGCTTGAGATTGCCTAACCTTCCTGCTCGGTGAATTATTGAGGCTGTGACGAGTATAAGCGCGGCTCTCGAGTGCGTCCTGACAGCGCTGAAGGTGGGTAGCAGGATTCTCGGTCCTTGGCCGGCAAAGCGTACTCGAAGCGACGAAATCAGGATCCGATTAACGTCCGAATAGCATCTTGATCAAATCTTGATATTTTCCAAATCGTTTATTGAAAAACAGCGTGTAGCCTTGTTCCGAATGCTTAATGGTGTGCCGGCGTGGTTTATGTTGGTGTGCACTTTTTATTCAAGTCAGTGAGCATGTCTAAGTCCGCTTTCTGCGCTTGCGTATTAATCGAACTGACTGCCGGAACAACGTTTAGGAACACTCTTATGCATCAGTGTGATGACTGGATTATCTGTGAGCACTGCGATTCAGTCTTCGAATCCTTGCCGCTGAAGCCAGGTCAGACATCCATTTGCACGCGTTGCGATGGTGTGCTCCAGCAAGGTTCAGCGCTGACGATTGAGCAGTTGTTTGCAATCTCGATAGCCAGCGCGCTTTTGTTCGTATTTGCTAATGTTTTTCCCGTAATCGATATAAGTTTTCAGGGTGCGGGTAATCAAGCAACATTGTGGTCATCCGTATGGGCGCTTGCACGAGGAGATATTACGCCAATTGCCTTCGTAGCAGGTGTATGCATCATACTAGCCCCAGGGCTGCAAATTGGTCTCTTGTGCTGGTTACTTGGATTTGCCTACCAGGGTAGGCGTGCACCGGGGTTTAAGGGGTGTATGCGGCTTTTAGTGAAGTTGAAGCCCTGGAGCATGCTGGAAGTATGTCTGCTCGGTATTTTGGTCGCCATCATTAAACTAAGCGGGCTGTTAGATGTGCGCCCAGGTATGGGTCTGGTTGCATTAGTATTACTCTGTATTGTGAGCATCATTGTCACCAGCAAAAGTATGCAACGGCTATGGGATGAGGCAAAGGACGTATGACGATTCAACGTCCGCCAATTGCTTCAGAGTTGCAACTGGTTCTCTGTCACACCTGTAAGAAGGCAAGTTCCAGTGATGCATTAATTTGTTCGCGCTGTGGCGCGACATTGCATAGACGCAAACCCAATAGCCTTGTTAGAACCTGGTCACTTCTTATAACGGGCTTGCTATGTTATGTGCCCGCCAATTTGTTGCCGGTGATGCGCACCGATATTGTCGGTAATGGCCGCGAGAGTACGATCATGAGTGGTGTGCTCGAACTTTGGAAGGGCGGGGCATGGGACATCGCGGCGCTCATTTTTATAGCCAGCGTTGTAGTGCCCTGTATGAAGTTTCTGATTATGTTCGTGTTACTCATGAGCACCCAACGACGTAGCCGATGGCGCACCTTGGAGCGCGCTCGTCTCTATCGCGTCGTAGAGCGCATTGGCTACTGGTCGATGCTTGACGTGCTGGTCGTCGCTTTGCTTGCCGCACTGGTGCAGTTTCAAATGCTGAGCAATATCGAGCCACGAATTGGGATTGTTTTTTTCGGCCTTGTCGTGGTCTTCACCATGATGGCCTCTATGAGTTTCGATCCCCGTCTTATCTGGGATGCTGAGGTTGAAGATGTCTGATCAATTTAATGTCAAAACTCAACGAAAGCCTGAAGCGCCGGGTGTAAAGGATCGAAGTAAGGGGGTCTCGTTGGTTTGGTTACTACCCATAGTGGCGGCATTAATTGGCTTATCGATGGCGGCGCACAGCATCCTGTCAAAGGGGCCTGAAATAAAAGTGACCTTTCTCAGTGCTGAAGGCTTGGTTGCTGGAAAAACACAGGTCAAATACAAAAATGTTGTAATTGGGCAAGTCTCCGACATTACCTTGAGCGACGATCGTGACCACGCGGTGGCAACTATTCAGTTAGACCAAGCCGCCAAGGCGTTTACGGCTCAGGATTCACGTTTTTGGGTGGTTCGCCCTCGAATCGGCGCGCAAGGTATTTCAGGCGTGGATACGCTTTTGTCTGGCGCCTTCATCGGAGCTGACCCTGGCGAGTCCCATGACACTAGAATCGTTTTTAAGGGTTTGGAAAGTCCACCGCCAATTACCTATGGACAGAAAGGCAAGCGCTATACATTGAGTGCAGATGACCTTGGCTCATTGGATGTTGGTTCGCCTGTCTATTACCGTCGCATCGAAGTTGGACAGGTCGTTTCATATCAGTTATCCGCCGACGGTAAGGGCGTAGAAATCGAAATTTTCGTGACTGCTCCGAATGATGCCTTTATCACCACAGGCACTCGTTTCTGGAACGCCAGCGGTGTGGACGTCAGCTTTGGAGCGGATGGGCTGAAGGTTAATACTCAGTCAGTCGCCTCGATCGTGTCGGGCGGCATTGCGTTTATGGAGCCGCCCTATGGGAATGATGCGAAGGCAGCAGACGAGCGCGGCGCGTTTCCACTCTTTAAAGATCAGGCGACAGCTTTGGCACCGCCTGATGGTGAACCGTTTTTCATTCGTATGCATTTTGATCAGTCAATGCGCGGCTTGGCGATCAATGCCCCGGTGGAGTTTCTAGGGGTAAATATCGGCAAGGTGGTGTCAACCGATTTGGACTTCAACCGTTCGACTAATAACTTTGCAGTCGTGGTCGGTGCGGTCATTTATCCCCAGCGCTTGGGCCAGGCCTATGAACAAATACTGACAGCCTATGATGCTGGTCATGATGAAGATGGTAAAAAATCAGCCCAGCTGATATCGATCTTTGTCAAAGAGGGGCTGCGCGCTCAGGTCAAAACGGCAAACTTGCTGACGGGGCAGCTTTATGTCTCTTTTGATTTCGTCCCTCATGCCCAACCTGTACCTTTTAACCTTGCGGCCAGACCTATGGAAATGCCTACGATCCCCGGGAGTTTAGACAAGTTGCAGGATCAGGTGCAGCGGATTGTGGAAAAATTGAGCAAAATTCCGGTCGAACGTATTGCGGATAACCTCAATGCCAACTTGGTCGAAATGCGTAAGACGTTGCAGCAAGTTAACGGGCAAGTCCTTCCGCAAATGCGGGATGCTTTGGGGCAGACTCAAAAGACACTGTCGGTAGTCAATGAAAGTTTTGCTGAAGACTCACCACAGCGCCAGCAATTTGGCCAAGTCATGGATGAAGTCCAGCGTTCCGCTCGATCAGTGCGCGTACTCAGTGATCTTTTGAGCCGACACCCCGAAGCGCTGATTCGCGGCAGAGTAAAGGAAGGCGAACCCGATAGCTTTCGTTCGAGTACGTCTGCCTCATCAGCTCAACCGGCGGAGTCTTCCAAGTGAACATACGTTTCTGTTGGTTCGCGGCGTTTCTGGTATTGGCCGCTTGCAGTTCTGCGCCCACTCGCTATTACACCTTGCTTCCTGCTACAGATTCCGCCAACGCCAACGCCGCCGTGCCATTTCAATATTCACTTACGACGGTCAATGTACCCGTTCAGGTTGATCAGCCTCAGATCGTTGTTCGTCAAGGTGAGAGCAGTATGCGGATACTTGAAACGGAGCACTGGGCCGCGCCCTTGGCAGATGAGGTGAGAGTGGCGTTAAGTCATGAGTTAAGGCTGCAAATGGGCCGCGTCGACGGGGCAGGGCTTGCGCGCGAGCCTGGCTTGCCCCATGTTTCTCTCCAGGTTGACGTACGCCGTTTTGAGTCGGTCCCGGGTCGTTACTCATTGGTTGAGGCCGCCTGGAGCCTAAGACGCACTGGCATTGATGGTGCTCATCGAAGCCTGACCTGCGGCTCGGTGATTCGTCGGGGCGCCGGTACTGGAATAGAGGCCTTAGTGCTGGCTCACCAACGAATAGTTAAAGAACTCGGCAGTCGTATCGTGGGTACGGCGACGCATTGGATGGCGGACTCGAATGCTGGTTGTCAAATCAATGCCTCTCTAGCAGCTCTGGCTGGGGCAGACTAATACTTAGGCACTTAAGAGGAAACCTAATGAAAAAGTGGATTTGGCTTTTCGCAGCCATAGGGCTCGAAGTCGTGGCGACGCTCTCACTTCGAGCCGCTATGGATAACCCTCAATGGTTCGTTGTCGTCGTCTGCGGGTACGTGGGCGCCTTCGTATCGCTATCGATGGTTCTACGTAAGGGCATGGCTATTGGAGTGGCCTACGGCATTTGGGCGGCTTGTGGCGTTGCGCTTACAGCGGTAATGGCACACGTTATTTTCGATGATTCCCTGAGTTGGATCATGGGCCTGGGGATCGCTTGCATCATTGCGGGCGTATGGTTGGTCGAAATAGGCGCAGGTGCGGCGCATGGGAAAATGGAGCAGACACGATGAGTTGGGTCTATTTGATCGGCGCGATTTTGTTTGAAGTCTGCGGAACACTGTCCATGCGTGCTTCGGATGGTTTTCGCCGCAAAATCTGGATTTTGCCCGTCGCGGCATCCTATCTGATTGCCTTTTCGTTGCTGAGCTTAACCCTCGCTGAGGGGGTGAGTATTGGGGTGGCCTACGGAGTCTGGTCTGCAAGCGGCGTGGCGCTGACGGCAATTGTTGCAAAGCTACTTTTCAAGGATCCACTGACGAAGCTAATGGGGTTAGGGATTATCTTCATCGTCGGCGGAGTGTTGTTAATCGAACTCGGAGCGCAGCACGCCAGCTGATTGATCTGCAAAAGCTGTTAGTTCATCTCGTGGGGAGTGTCATGGAGCGGGATTGCTCCCCTAAGGCCGCTTGTTAGAGTCATTCCTATTTTCTAACAGTTGGGCCTTTCGCAACGCTCACTCATAATGTTGATTACGAGCAGGTATTTATATGAAAAAAATCATCTTGGGTGCTCTTGCACTCTTACCCTTATCTTTTGGCGCTCAAGCGATTGAGTTTTCTTCTGCCATTGGATCGACCAGTCAGGGTGGCCTAACCGCTCGAGCAGGCGTGGGGATGGCTTGGGATAAGTCGTGGTTCCAAAGCTCGACGGGTAAGCTGACGGGGTATTGGGACTACGGGTATACCTATTGGGAGTCTGGCAAAAAAGCCGGCGCGCGACATTCGCTCTCTTTTGCTCCCGTTTTTGTCTACGAGTTTGGCGCTTCATATGTTAAGCCCTTCATAGAGTTGGGCGTGGGAGTTGCGGTTTTTTCCGGCGGCAGTGCCGGTGACAGAGAGCTTGGATCCGCTTTCAATTTCGAGGACCGGTTAGGCGCAGGATTGAAGATAGGGGACACACAGCGAGTGGGTGCCCGGGTTATTCATTACTCAAACGCAGGTATCAAAGAGCCGAATGACGGAATTGAATCATTTTCACTTTTTTATAGTCACGCTTTTTAGCGATAGGCATCGGCGGCAATCATTTTTGAGTTTTCTTTTTGATATTGGAAAGTAAGGGCGTAATTTGATCTGATGTTCTTCCGCGTCATCGTCCACTTGATTTAACTATTCTTGTCGGATGACTCTTCTATGTTCAACTGCTCAGAAAATTTCTGAGTTTAATATAGTTGACTTCATCATGAAAGGCCGTCACTGACGTTATTGACTAATCAAAGTTAGCCCTAGCATGGGCACTCCCATGCGTGCAAAAGGAAGCGAAGATTATGCTGGTGTCTGGAATGAAGTTTTTTAATAGGACAATTTTTGTGCCGCCAAGCCGCCCTTCGATGGCAGCCTGTCAGTTGCGGTTTAGTGTTGTGTTAGCGGTCGTCATTGGCAGCATAAGTGGGTGTGCATCGCATACCCCAGTTAGGTCTGATCAGGCGCAGTCCTATCAGGGGTTGGTGTCAAGCGGGGAAAATGTCATGTCGATCCCTCCCCAACCTGGGGACTTTGGCCGATATAGGTTTGCGATAATTGAGCCGGTTCTGATTTCTCCAGCCGTATCAGAAGAAATTTCCCCTGACGTAGGCGCAGAAGTTCTCGGTGTGTTGCAGGACAAGCTCAATAGTGAAATGCAGAAACAGTTCTACCTGTCAGGCGGGGAGGGGGTTACTGAACCTATCCTACATGTCAAAGTACGCATTACGCGTATCACGGAAGCCTCTCCGGTGCTGAACACGCTCACCTCCCTCGCTATTGGTCCATTACTCAACGGCGCTTTAGCTGTTGAGTTGGAAGCAGTGGATGGGGTGACCGGCCAGCAGAAGGCGATGCTGCTGTGGGCAGACTCAGGTGGAATAAAAGAGTTTTTCGGCAATTACAGTCGAAGTTCACACGCGTTGACACTTGCTGCTAGATTTTCCGTAGAAGCAACGCAGTTTTTGTCTCCGTTGGGCAGACCCTTGCAATAAATGCCCGGCCCTCTATCGGAGGTATGAGGTAACGGGCGCGAGAGAGGCTGTATGGTGTGGTATTGATCAGCTGCTTGCGCCGCCTAGTTGGCGTTCGTTGCGCTCCAGTGTGTATATCTGCTTCGATTATAAGCGCTGGCCTTCGTCTTGCGCTCGGGTGTCAAGCCGCCCGATAGAGGATGGGGTGAACAGAAGACTCAAGTGCCATTCTTCGATGTACATGTTCATTCGTTTACCTGCATTACGCAGATGCCGCTCTGCCGGCTCGCCTACCTTCGCTGAGTATCGAGCTTGAATCGCCAAAAAATTGCATGGCGTTCGTTTTGTACGTCCTCGACAAGCTCATGGTAGTTTGTGGCATTGTTGCTTCGTGCCTCGCGTATAAGACGACGGACACTATGATCCAGATACTCATTCAGCGCTTTAAAGTGGGGGGGCGCTGCAAAGATGGCCTGGTGACACGCATAGTCCTACTCGTCGCCCAGGCGATCATTGACAATCGCATATTCCATCCCAATCAGGGCTTGGCGAATCCTTTGAGGTCCTCGACGGTGTGACGTGTTGCCGCTAGACGAGTGGCGGCTACGTCGATGGGTGATCAAAAACTCCAAGATGTGCAGGAGCGAGTTTTCTTCGCCCAACGAGACCTCGCTCAGCCTAAAAGCGTGCCGCTCTCCACGCTTGGCGACAAAGGCACCTTTGCCCCGTTGCATTGTAATCAGGTCTTCAAATTTGAGTTGCGACAGCGCTTCACGCACCACAGCTCGGCAAACGGAGAACTGTTCGAACAATTTCCGCTCGCTCGGCAGTTGATGTTGGCCGTGGTATTTTGATCGATATGGGCAGACTCCGCGTCAAGGAATATGGACCGAGGTGAAATATTCAACCATATTGATCTCATAGCTGCCGCCAAGGCTCAGGGGGTTGAGATCCAGAAGCACGATATTTTTCTTATCCGGACTGGATGGATTGGTAGGTTTTATAAAGTTTCAGCGGAAGAGTTTTATGAAGATTTTTTAGAACCTGGCCTCAGCTTCAGCCCAGAGCTGGTCCATTGGTTTCATGAAATGGAAATTCCTAACCTTGTAACCGATACAATAGCCAGCGAAGTTACTGTCGATCCGGTGAGCGGCGTCCAATTACCTCTGCATAATGCACTTATGCGAAACCTAGGCGTGACATTCAGCGAGATCATCGCGCTGGATGCATTCGCTGGAGATTATGCGCGTGATGTGCAATGGACGTTTTTGTATACAGCAGCACTTTTAAAAGTTGTAGACGGAAGCGGGGCTCCGGTGAACCCTGTCGTGATTAAGTGAGGGGGCGAGGGAGCTCGTAATAAGGGGATTGTATAGATAGTATGGTGCTGGCCTGAACTGGGTCAGCGCCGATTGTAAAAAAATTAGATAACTTTTATGTTCGGTGAGGTGTGCCAGGTAGTTTTTGTACTTTTCTGAAATCCGATCGCGATCATCATAATGGCCAGCTTCCGTCGCCGTGGATTGCACGCCGATGGTAAGCCTAACATACCGCAGTAAATACCGCCTGTCGTCCAACTGCACTCTTGTTTGCTCGTGTAATCAACCGGTCACATAGCCACAGCAATCTCTCAGAGTCCTAATAAGCTTAACGCTTTAGGCTTGATGGTCTTTGTAAATTTTGAAGGTCAATCCTTCAAATTCCCAATATATCTGATCGGGGAATGCAATGAGTTCGTTAACCCAGATTTTTCAGCAGTTTAAAGCAACCGAACCGTTTCCTCCCCCATCAGACTGGCTTCAAGGACGAACGGTTTATGGTGGCTTGTCCGCCGCGCTTTCATTGCACATAGCGATGTTAGAGGCTCCAGCGCAGCTGCCCGCACTGGTATCTGCGCATGTGTCCTTTTTGAGTCCTTGCTCTGCATCTCAGACGTTCAGCGCGAAACACTTGTATGAGGGGAAGTCGCTGATCTCAATGGCGGCAGACACTGTTTCTGAAGATAGACATATTCTACATATGGTCATGCAGTTTGCTCGCCCCCGAGTGAGTAAGATTATCCACGATTTTACGCGAATGCCTGATGTAGGCGGTCCGCATATCTACCCAGTTTTAGTGTTGGACCATAATGCTCCTCCTTGCGCTCACAATTTTGAATTTCGTCCGGCAGGCGGTGCGTTACCGTTTTCAGGTGCAGCGATACCAGAGTTAATTGTCTGGGCTAGACATGTTGACGCCGAAGGCGTCGACGCCACTGTCGCGTTGATTGCACTCGCTGACTGCGTGCCGCCGGGTGTTAGTGCTTGTTTTGATACGCCCGCGTTGTTTAGCACTGTTTCTTGGGCGTTCGATTTACCAAACCCTTCAACTGTAGGTGATTGGTTTTTGATACGTACATTTAGCCTAAAAGCCGGTAACGGTTACTCTTTTCAAAGCTTAGATGTCTGGGATGAGAGTGGAGCGCAGGTATTAACGGGGCGCCAAACAGTAGCTATTTTCATCTAGCCCAATGGATTGGAATAACCTAGTTCGTTACTAATGCTCACACTGCTTGCCAGTAGTAATGCTCGAAATTGCTCTTTAACGTCCTCAGAATCCATCACAGCATCAGGGCCGGAAAGATTGATGGCGGCCACGACGTGTCCGTTATGATCTCTGATCGGCGCGGCAATTGCGGTTGAGTAATCGGATCGGTGCAATACCCAGCCCCTGTCTCGGTCTTCGCTAATCAAATTTTGTAGTTCAAGCAACGTACGCGGTGCGGGTGCTGGATAATCGTCCAGCCGGACAAGCTGGTATAACTGCCCTAGCTCTATTTCACTCAATGAGGTAAGGAGCATGCGGCCCATGGCCGTGCAATGACAGGCGATGCGCGTACCCACTGGGATGTTTACGGAAAGCCTTTGCGCGGCAAACGCCCGATACAGGTACAGGCTATCGGTCTGCTCGCGAATGCTCAGGTGGCAGGACAAAGAGGTGCGATCACGCAGTTCGTTCAGGTGCGGCATCGCTACTTCGACTAGGTCGCGACTGGCCAGATAACTGAAGCCATCGCTTATTACCCGTGCGCCGAGTTCGTACTGGGTGTTCTGCTTGTTCAGGTAACCCATGCTGGTTAACGTGAACAGAATGCGGTAAACCGCCGAGTTACTAACGCCCAGACGCTCGGCGATATCCTGCAGGCTCAGGTTGCGTGTGTGGGCGTTGAACATGCCCAGTACGCTGAGCCCGCGGGCGAGGGCGGGGACGCTGTAGTCGGCTTCCTTGGCGGACACTTCCGCTATGTTCATGGATACTCCTTGATAACGACCTTTCTACTATCTGTGGCTCCATGGTTTGCAGGCGGTCACATCATTGAAATCGCCACTGCCGGCAAACGGAGTTGCTGCAGGGATAGAGCTCACTGAAGTGTCTCTATCTTCAGCTCCTGCCCATCGAATTCGGCCATGGCATCCAGTACAGCGCCTTTGAAGTACGCAAGCGACGCGCGGTCGAAGAGGATCTGGAACGCCGGCTGCCCTATCGATCCAAGGTTGATCACGATCACGTTGATGCGCGCTGCAGAGGTCTGCGCAACGGCGCCTGGCGGGAACGCGGCAGGACGCAGGTCGACGCCGCAGAGCTTGGCCATGACCTCGGCGATGGACACGCCGCTCAAGTGAAGCCAGGCATGGCTGTCCTCCCGGGGCAGCAGATAGTTGGCGCTGTGATCCAGCTCCCAGCGCGCTTCCTCATCGGCGATGCGTTCGCCACGGTCCTGAAGACTGCCGAGGATCAGGTATTCAGTCTGTGACAGACGCGCCACATAGCTGCCATCGGCCTGAGTGATCGCCCGGTTCGGCGCATCCGGCAGGCTGAAGCCCCGGGCCTGCAAGTAATCGGCGCTCTGCTGACCGCGAAAGCCAACCCTCGGCACTTCGGTCAGGTCGACCAGCACACATTGTTGTAGAGCGCCGAGCTGAAGTGGAGCGGGTTCGATGTAGCTTTCTGTGTTGAGGCTCGACATGTCAGAGCTCCTGGCGCTGGTTTTCAGGATCGAAGAAAGGCAGTTTCACCACGGTGGCCTGGACTATCACGCCGTCCTCGACACGAATCGAAATCTGCTGCCCTGGCTGGCTTTGATCGAACGCGGCGTAGGCCAGACCGATGATCTTGTCCAGGGATTGCGAGTACTCGCAGGACGTCACGTTGCCGCTGATGTCCCGACCGCTGAGCACCAGATGGCCTTCCAGCGGTTGCGGACTGGCCTTGGGCAGCGTGAAACCCACCAGTTTGCGTTTCTGCGGCTGGGCTTCGAGGATGTCCACCGAGCGGCGGCCTACGAAGAACGGCTTGGTACGGCTCACCGCCCAACCCATGTCGATCTCGCCCGGATGGGTCATGCCGTCGGTGTCCTGACTGATGATCACGTGGCCCTTCTCCAGACGCAGCAGGCGTTGGGTTTCGACGCCGAACGGGCGGATATCGAAGGCTTTGCCGGCTTCCATCAATGCGTCCCACAGCTTCAATGCGTGACGAGCGGGAACGTGGATTTCATAGCCCAGTTCGCCGACGAAACCGACCCGCAGCAAGCGCGCCTTGATCCCCGCCACAGTGCCCTGACGCACACCCAGATAAGGAAAACCTTCAGCCGAAAGATCCAGATCCTGGCAGACCTTTTCCAGCACTTTGCGTGAATCCGGTCCTGCCACGTTGACCGCCGAAATCGCCGCCGTGACGTTGGCGATGTCCACATTCAGGCGCCACTGTGCGTTCCACTTGAGCATTTGCTGATAGATGCGATCAACGCCGCTGGTGGTGGCGGTGACGTAAAAATGGTGCTCGCCGAAGCGTGCGCACACGCCATCGTCAATGACCACGCCGTGCTCGTTGGTCATCAGCGCATAACGGGAGCGACCAATCGGCTGCTTGAGGAAGGCGAAGGTATACATGCGGTTGAGCAATTCGGCGGCGTCCGGACCGCGCACGTCCAGACCGCCCAAGGTCGATACGTCGATGATGCCGACCTTGTTGCGCACGCGCAGCGCTTCGGCCTGCATGCATGCCTCACGCTCGGTGGTCTTGCCGTAATAAGCCGGACGCTGCCAGATGCCGGCGGGCATCATTTTCGCGCCAGCCTCCACATGCCGTTTGTGCATTGGCGTCTGCCGGTAGGGGTCAAACGCACGCCCTGCGACGTGGGCCAGCTTCTCGGCCTCAAAGGGCGGACGAGCTGTGGTGACGCCGGTTTCGCTGATGCTGCGCTGGGTCGAAGCAGCAACCAGTCGCGCTGTCGGCAATGCCGAATGACGCCCCTGGGATGGGCCCATTCCTACAGTGGAGTAGCGCTTGACCAGTTGCACGTCGCGGTAGCCGATTTTGGTGGCGTTGATGATGTCGCGCACTTGCAGGTCTTCATCGAAATCGACGAAATCCTTGCCTTTGGGGTGCGGGAAGATCGGCCACGGGAAGTTGACCTGCGCTTCAGGGCGCATCGCCAGCGGCTTGGCGGCCAGATCCAGATCAAGCGCCATGACGATATCGGCAGCGGCATGAATGGCGTCGGCCAGCACGTTGTCCAGCGCGTGATAGCCGTGGGCCGAGCCCGCAACGCTGAGGTTTTTCGGCAGACCGCTGAGGTTGAACTCCGCCAGTTGGTCGTCGTAGGCCAGCTTACCACCGGCCTGACACAGCAGCTGATAGACCGGCATGTAGCCGCCGGACATGCACAGCAGATCGCAATCGACAACCAACCCGCTGCCGGCGACCTGACCTTGCCCGGTGATCGTGCGGATGTCGGCGCCGCTGACGTGATGCATGCTTTTTTCGTGCAGCGCCTCAAAAACCGTGCTGCCGAGATGGCAGGTGATGCCGCGCTTTTCCAGCGCCAGCAGCAGTGCGCGGTCGGCGGGGTTCCTGCGCATGTCCACCAGCGCAGCCACTTCTACGCCCTGATCGTGCAGGTCCAGCGCGGCCAGATAACCGTCATCGTTGCCCGTCAGCACCACAGCGCGCTTGCCCGGCTTGACTGCGTAGAGCTTCATCAGGCGTTGCGCGGCACTGGTCAGCATCACGCCAGGCAAATCGTTGTTACGAAAAATCACCGGCTGGTCGAACGAACCACTGGCGATCAGGCATTGCGTGGCGCGCACTTTGTACATGCGCTTGCCCTGAATCACCGGCAGGTAGTTGTCAGTGAACCAGGCGTTGCAAGTGGATTTTTTCAACACGCGAATGTTGGCGTGGCCTTCGACGGCGCTGACCAGTTCACGGCGCACGGTCTCGGCGCGAGTGCCTTCGAGATCGAAGCGGGCGTAAGTCAGCGAGCCGCCGAGGACCGGCTGTTGCTCAATCAGCAGCACTTTGGCGCCAGCGTTGGCGGCAGTCAGTGCGGCCTGAAGACCGGCAGGGCCTGCGCCGATCACGGCCAGATCAGCGAACAAATAGGCTTTGTCGTAATACTCGGGCTGGAATTTCAGATCGAGCACGCCCAGGCCGGCCTTCTTGCGAATGATCGGCTCCCAGAGTTTCCACGCGCCCTTCGGCTTGTAGAACGAGCGGTAATAAAAGCCCACCGGCATGAACTTGGAGAACTTGCCGAGGTAAGCGTCCTTGTCGTTGTCCAGCGAGCCGTTGAAGTTCTGCCCGGTGACCTGCACGCCGCTTTCCAACAAGTGACTGTCGGCCAGCACGTTGGGCTCGCTGGGCAACTGCACCAACGTGTTGGCGTCTTGCCCGGCCATGGTCAGGGGGCCGCGTGGTCGGTGGTATTTGAACGAGCGAGACAGCAGAAAGCGGCCGTTGGCAAGCAGGGCGCTGGCGATGCTGTCGCCGGCAAAGCCCTGATACGGCTTGCCATCGAAACTGAAATCCAGCGGCTGACTGCGGTCGATTAACAGACCCATGGGGGCGGGAAGGCGGCTCATCGGGCGGTCTCCTTGGCAGCGACGACGAACTCGACGCGCTGGCTGAACAGCTCTTTGGGATCGAAGGTGAGCAGGATTTCGTCGCTGCCGGTGTGACGCTCGGCCAGGAACCAATAGCTGGACGGGTTGTGAATCCACCATTCGCGAACCACACCCAGAACGTCTTCGCTGTTGAACACGTAATCGGCCCACTCGGCGTCGCTGCAGGTCTGAGGATCGGGCATCTGCTTGAACTCGCCGCCGTAGGTGAATTCGCTGATATTGCGCGGCCCGTTGAGCGGGCAAGTCATGATTTTCATCTCTCTCTCCTTACTCAATGGCGGTCAGTGACTGGCCGCTGTCGCGCCCATTTCGTTGACTTGCTGGAAGGTCGAAAACCGCTCCAGACCGAACGGTCTAATCAGTTCCGGCACCTTGCCGCCGCTGGATACAAGCTCAGCCATAGTCTTGCCGCAGATCGGCGTGGCCTTGAAACCCCAAGTGCCCCAGCCAGCGTCCAGGTAGTAATTCTTCACCGGCGACAGGCCCATGATCGGGCTGTAATCCGGGGTCATGTCGGTGATCCCGGCCCACTGGCGCATCAGCTTGGCGTTGGCCAGGAACGGGAACATTTCGATGGCGTGGGCCAGCAGGCTTTCTTTCAGATCGAGTGTCGAGCGGGTGTTGAACAGCGGGTAGGGATCGGAGCCGCCGCCGAACACCACTTCGCCACGGCTGGTCTGTTGCACGTAGCAGTGCAGGGCGGACGAACTCACCAGCGGGTCGAGGAACGGCTTGAACGGCTGGGTGACCATGGCTTGCAGCGGGAAGGTCTGGATCGGCGAGCGAATCCCGGCCTTCTTCATCAGCTGCGAGCTCATGCCTGCGACGGCCTGAACCGCGCAGCCGCACTTGATGGTGCCGCGATTGGTTTTAACCGCCGTGATGGTGCCGTTTTCGATGACCAGTTCCTGAACTTCAGTGAGCTGATGAATCTCCACGCCACGCTTGGCCGCCTGCTTGGCGTAACCCCAGGCCACGGCATCGTGCCGCGCCGTGGCGCCGTCGATGTGCCACAGGCCGGCAAGTACGGGGATGTGCCCCGGATCAAGGTTGAGCGACGGCACCAGTTCGCGAATCTGCTGGCGGTCGATCATCTCGGTGCGACCTCCGAAGTGTTTGTTGACCTCGGCGCGCTGACGAAACGAACGCACAGTGGCGTCGGTGTGGGCCAGGGTCAGCTGGCCCCGGTGCGAATACATGATGTTGAAGTCGAACTCGTTGGAGAGGCCTTCGAACATGCGCACCGATTCGGCGTAGAAACGCACGCCTTCGCTGGTCAGGTAATTGGAGCGGATCACGGCGGTGTTTCGCGCCGTGTTGCCGCCACCCAGATAGCCTTTTTCCAGCACCGCGATGTTGGTGATGCCGTGGTATTTCGACAGGTAGTACGCGGTGGCCAGGCCATGGCCGCCGCCACCGATGATCACCACGTCGTAGGAGGATTTGAGTTCTTTCGGCGCAGGCAGATCGACCTCGACCGGGTATTCCGAGCTGAGCCCGTATTTCAGGAGATTGAAAGGCATACGGCCTCCAAGGGGCTGCTGTGCAATTGGGACTGCTGAACGGCAGCGGTCACGGTGTTTTTCATCAGGAAGGCGATTGTCATCGGCCCGACGCCACCCGGCACCGGGGTGATCGCCGAAACCTGGGGCAGGGCGCTGTCGAAATCGACGTCACCCACCAGGCGGCTGCGGCCGTCTTCTTCAATACGGTTGATGCCGACGTCGATGACCACTGCACCTGGCTTGAGCCAGCTGGCGTCGATCATCCGTGGACGGCCGACGGCGGCGACGACGATGTCGGCCTGACGACACAGAGCCTTGGCGTCGACACTGCGTGAATGCACCACGGTCACCGAGCAATGGGCCTTGAGCAGCAGGGCTGCCATGGGTTTGCCGACGATGTTCGAGCGGCCGATGACCACTGCGTGCTTGCCGCTCAGGTCACCGCAGGCGTCTTCGAGCAACCGCATGCAGCCGCTGGGCGTGCAGGGCGTCAGCACATCGCGCCCCTGGCTCAGGCCGCCGACGTTTTCGCTGTGAAAACCGTCGACGTCCTTGCCCGGCGCGATGGCCTGCAGGACACGGGTTTCTTCGATGTGTGCAGGCAGCGGCAACTGCAGGAGGATGCCGTTGACGCCGTCGTCTGCGTTCAGTTCGGCGATCAGCTTGAGCAGCTGCGCTTGGGAGGTGTCTGTGCTCAGGCGGTACTCCAGCGAGCGGATCCCGGCCTCTTCAGCGCGCAGGATCTTGTTGCGCACGTAGACCTGACTGGCCGGGTCCTGACCCACCAGAATCACTGCCAGCGCAGGCTCGATGCCTTCGAGTTTCAGGTTTTGCACGTCGGCTTTGACGTGGGCGAGTACGCGGGCGGCTGCGGCTTTGCCATCGATTATTTTGGAAGTGCTCACCGGAAGATCACCGTTCTGTCCTTATTGAGGAAAACCCGGTGCTCCAGGTGGTATTTCACCGCCTTCGACAAGGCAACGGTTTCGGTGTCACGACCGGTGGCGACGAGATCATCCGGCAGATACACGTGATCCACGCGCTGCACTTCCTGTTCGATGATCGGGCCTTCGTCCAAGTCGCTGGTGACGTAATGGGCGGTGGCGCCGATCAGCTTCACGCCGCGCTCGTAAGCCTGGTGGTAAGGCTTGGCACCTTTGAAACCAGGGAGGAACGAGTGGTGAATGTTGATGGCCCGGCCTGACAGTTGCTTGCAGAGGTCATCGGAGAGGATCTGCATGTAGCGGGCGAGGACCACCAGATTGGTGTCGGTCTCGTCGACCACTCTCATCAGCGCTGCTTCCTGCTGGGCCTTGGTGTCCTTGGTCACCGGCAGGTAGATGAAACGAATGCCTTCGCGCTCGGCCATGGGGCGCAGGTCGAGGTGGTTGGAAACGATGGCGGTGATGGTCATGTCCATCTCGCCCTTGTGGTAGCGGTAGAGCAGGTCGGTGAGGCAGTGATCGAACTTGCTCACCATGAGCAGCACACGCATGGGCGCGCGGGTGTCGTGCAGTTCCCACTGCATATCGAACGCCTTGGCCACGTCTTCGAAACCGGCCTTGAGCTGGGCGATGTCGCCGGCGTGACCGTCGTTGAAACGGAACACCGCGCGCATGAAGAATTTGCCGCTGAATTCGTCGTCGAACTGCGCCATTTCACCGATGTAGCAGCTGTTGCCCGCCAGGTACGAGGTGACCGCCGCAACGATGCCGGAGGTCGCCGGACAGCTGATCTTGAGAATGAAATGGTTCTTTTCGTGTTGCATGGCATGTCCTCTGGAAGATGGCGGCAGTTCAGCAAATGGCTAACGATCAGCGCGAGAAATTCAGGGGTGAACAGGTAATTCGTGGATGAATAAAATTTCCTATCAGGAATTAAATATTCTCAAAGACTGTTTTATAGGCGAAAGGAAATGACCCGTCCAGAGGTTTCTGGAAACATTTTTAACTGGTGGGAATTATTGACTGGCTATGCTCTGTGGGAGCGCGGCGCTGAGCTGTAGCAAGCCGGCTTGCCAGCGACAGCGATTATGAAGGCGCGATCGTCGGTAAGCAGGACTGCCCGGGGATGGGGTGTGTAGCGATGAAAGGTTTTATTCCGCTGAACCGCCGTAATTCATGATCGACAACAACCGTATCGGCACCTGCACCAGTTCTTCCGGCCCATGAGGGATGTCGCCGTCGAAGGTCAGGCTGTCGCCCGCTTCCATGTGATACAGCTGATTGCCGTGGCGATACACCAGTTCGCCTTCCAGCAGATGCAGGAACTCCGTGCCCGGGTGAGAGAAGGTCGGAAATTCTTCGCTGGCGTCGTCCATGGTCACCATGTATGCCTCGAAACTCTTCTTCGGCCCGCGGGTGTGGTTGAGCAGGTGGTAGGTGTGGCCCTTCTCGGTGCCGCGTCGCACTACTTCCAGTCCTTCGTCATGCTTGACAAGCAGGGCGCTACTGCCTTGCTGGTCGTACTGGCTGAACAGCTTGGACATGGGCATGCCAAGCACGTCGCACAAGCGGCTCAGGTTATCCAGACTGGTGGAGACCTGAGCATTCTCGATTTTACTCAACATGCCCTGGCTGATTCCTGCGATGCGCGCAACATCGGACAGCTTCAATTCCTGCGCTTGCCGCTGACGCTTGATTTGGATACCCAGATATTGCTCAAGCTTCAACTTCGGTTGTTGTTCTACGGGCGTATTCATCGGGTATGCACGGTTTCCGTTCAATAAAATTAAATTCGCACCAGGAATGTGCGATTTGATTTATGGCTGCTCTATCTGCGACAGGATTATTCCCCTAGTGAAAACGATTTTCACATATGCAGAGCGGAAATTCCCCTTTATCAGCCTTTTTTTGCGCGCATTGCCGAGTTGGCAAGAGGCTTGCATTCCTGTTGAGAAAATAAGTTTCCTGCTTGGAATAAATAGCCACCAGGCAACAGAACTCTCATGCGTAGTTTTTCACCAGGAGTGAATGAATAGGATGTCGGGACGACTTTGCGTGGTCGCGATACGATCAGAGCTGCACTCGCCAAACGGTTCGCAGACTCTCCCGATATTCAGTGGACTGAAGGAAAAAACTGGATTATTGGCAACAAAGCACTCAGTGAGTGGCGTGTTCGTGGCACTGCTCCGGGGGGCGCTAACATCGATATAGTCGGCTGCGATCTATGGGAGTTTGAAGACGGGCTTATCGTCAAGAAAGACACCTACTACAAACAGAAAACATGATCGCAATGCTTCCTGCTAGTGACTGAAGCGCTAAGCTGTTGAGTTTATTTTAAAAGTGCCTCAGCAGTATGCGCAACAATGGTCACGAGCGGGATTGTTGTAGGCGAATTAAATATGCTTATTGGCAGTCAGTGCGCTTAATGGAATTGCGGGCGTGTGTTCACGACTCTTATGAAATGTCGATGAGCTTGTGGCTGTTGCTTGTAGTGGCCTGTCTCATATGAAATTAGCATTTGTAACGCTACTCCTGACGCGGGGAGCGGGTTTGAGTGATTCTATTTCTGAATAAATATCTACATCTTAACTAAGCGGATGATGACAATGCAAAAAATAATTAGAGAGGCAACACAAAACCTGTATGTGGATCCTGCTAACGCGGCCAAGACGGGGGATAGCTATATGTGTGAAGCGTCGCCCCAATTGATAATTGGCATTGGCGGTACAACCCGACCAGGCTCGTCGACAGAGCGAGCGTTGCGCATGGCATTAAAGGCAGCTGAGGAGCAGGGCGCGCGGACGATACTTTTTGACGGTCCTTTCCTTGCCTCCCTTTCCATGTATGACCCAGCTTCGGAACGTAGCGACGCAGAAAGAGAGTTGATCGAGGCTGTACGTAGTGCTGATGGACTAATTATTGCTAGCCCTGCTTACCACGGCGGCGTATCAGGTTTGGTGAAAAACGCGCTCGACCTGCTTGAAGAGACGTCTAAGGATACACGTCCGTATCTACATGGCCGACCGGTAGGACTGATTGTGACGGCGTATGGTTGGCAAGCAACTGGCGCTACCCTGGCTTCTCTGCGCACCATCGTTCACGCTCTGCGTGGTTGGCCGACACCATTTGGCGCTGGTTTTAACACCTTAGAGTCTCGATTCAGTGATGATGGGAGTTGTTCCGATGGTTCGGCTGCCAACTTGCTGGCACTGGTGGCGCAGCAAGTAATGAGCTTCAGTTTTCTTGATAAGAAAGCATAAGTAGTGGCCGTTTTTCCAAGTTCACAATAGTTCGATGGAGTACCGTATCGTTTATTCGTATGCAGGGCTATCGACAGGAGCATGTCAAGCTATGGCTGCCGATGGCAATCAAAGCTGATAATCCTTGTCGTATGCCATCATTTGGATGACTACGTGCGACCGAATGTCCAAGCACATAGCGTCGCCATGCTTAAAAGCATAGTTTTCGGTGCCTGCATTTAAATATATATTGTTGGTCTCGGTTACCAAGGGTGTTATTGGTTTTGATTGAGAGCGGCCGAAGAGTCGAGGGTTTATTTTTGTTGATGAGTACTCCATTGAGCCAAGACGATGGATGGAGTGTATAACCTCAATAAAAAATACCATAGCCTGTAGCCGGTGGCGTATTGATTCAGAATACTGGGCCTCATCGCTGCGTCGCTTGCGAGATATTAAAATATTTGTTGGTGCTCGATAAAGGGGCACCCATGTGTTGCCGCGGTGTAGGTGCGCACGCGTGCATATTTTCCATCTTGCGTTAATAACAATCACATAAGTTGATTGTTCTTCTGCTCTGCGATGCGTCCTGAAGGGGAACTGTATTAATGCTCAAAAATATATCGTTAATGTTTAAGCTCTCTTTGCCGCCAGCTGCGGCGCTTATTGGCTTGCTGCTGTTCGTAGCCTATACGGCCCTCCAGCTTGATAATAATGATGTCCGGCTCGTGACCCTGGAAGAACGAAGCTATCCGACTCTTGAAAATGCCGATGCGGTGATTTTCCAATTTTCCCGCGTGCCTGGCCTTCTTAATAACGCGGTCTCCGCTGGAGAAATGGGAACCTTTAACGATGCGCAAAAAGTTCTGGCGGAGATTGGTGTTAAGCAGCGAGCACTGCAAAATTTAACCCAAGAGCAACCTCCGCGAAATGAAGAACTGATCGCATGGATTGCCGCCGTAAAACGCTATACCGAAAATGCATTTTCGGCCACCGAGCTATTGTTAAAAGGTGCAGCTTTTGAGGATCTGCGCCCAAGCCTGGACCGTATGGCAAGCGATTTGGATCAAGCGGAAAAAGCAGGGGATTTATTTCGTAGCCACGCCTATGAGGATTTCCATACCAACCTATCGAAAACTCGTACCGAGAACGTTACGACCACTCGAGTGGGGTATGGTCTGAGTGCGGATTTCGGAACACCGTGACCGGCCGTTTCGGTTGATCGTGACCGCTCATTTCGCTAACGCGTGACCGCTCATTTCGGTAGCAACGTGACCGATTCTCCGCCTGTTCCGAAACAGGTGGTCACG